>NZ_JANHJR010000001.1:327276-654552 GCF_024495425.1 Haloarchaeobius litoreus
CGATGGTGTCCGCCGCCTCGCGGATCGCGGACGGGTCGGCGCGCTCGGTCACCTGGTAGGTGTCCGGCGTGGTCGGCGGGCCGGGCTCGCGGTCGGTCTCGGCCTGGGTGACGTCCTTCGGCAGGTCGACGAGCGTCGGGCCGGGGCGGCCCGAGGCGGCGAGGCCGAACGCCTCGCTCACGTCGTCGCCGACGGTGTCCGCGCCGCTGGCGAAGTAGTTCGTCTTCGTGATGGGCGCGGTGACGCCGGTGGTGTCGGTCTCCTGGAAGGCGTCGTTGCCGACGAAGTCGGTCGGGACCTGCCCGGTCAGTGCGACGACCGGGTCCGAGTCCATCGAGGCGTCGGCGATGCCGGTGACGAGGTTCGTCGCCCCGGGGCCGGACGTGGCCATGCAGACGCCGGGTTCGCCCGAGACGATGCCGTAGGCGTCGGCCGCGTGGGCCGCGCCCTGCTCGTGGGCCATCGTCACGTGCGTGACGGCCTCGGAGTCGTAGAGGGCGTCGTAGACGGGCATGATCGCGCCGCCCTGGACGCCGAAGCAGTACTCGACGCCGGCGTTCTCCAGCGCCTCCACGACGGAGGTCGCGCCGGTGCGCGGTCGTTCCGGCTCCTCGTCGTCTGTCGGTGTCGTCTCACCTGTCGCTCCGTCCGTGGGTGCGGTACTCGCTCGTTCGCTCATGGGCTCGGACCGTCGAACGGTGTTGTGGTCGTGGGTCGATACCGGTGGTCACCCTGGGCTGGCGGGCGACGGCTGGCTGCGGTTCGTGGCTGTGTGCGTGTGTCGGCGGTGTGCATCGGTGTCGTACGGACGCTCGGCTGTGGGTCTGGAGTCGGTGCAGAAACGGTCGGTGGAGGGGTGATGTGAGGGGCTAGGCGGCCCCTACAATACCGAGAATCCGTACGACGGCGCGACCGCTGTCGAGGGGCAGCCCCTGGACAGACGGTCTGCGTCTCATTACCAGAGACGTAGGGTGAGCACGATATATAAACGTTGGCGGTCGTGCAGACCTTGCCGCCGGACGGCATCAGACCGACACCTCCTCCTGCTCCTCGCGCTTCTCGACGCCGACATCGCGGGCGAACTCGCGTACCGTCGACGCGGTGACCCGCTCCTTCTCGGCCCCGCGGTCCTTCACCTTCCGGGTGACCGCACGGACCTCGCTCTCGGTCGGGTCGTAGCCCGCTTCGACCAGGTGCTCGCGGACGGCGTTGACGCCCGTGTGCTTGCCGAGCACCAGCTCGCGGGTCGCGCCGACCATCTCGGGGGTCATCACGCCCGGTTCGAACGTGTCGCTGTTCTCGATGACGCCGGCCGCGTGGATGCCGGACTCGTGGCTGAAGGCGTTGTCGCCGACGACCGGCTTGTTCGCCGGCACCGGCATGTCCGAGCGCGCCTCGACCAGCTTGCTCAGTTCGGTGATGCGCGTCGTGTCGATGCCGGTGTCCGTCTGGTACACCGACTCGACGGCCATCACGAACTCCTCGTAGGCGGCGTTGCCGGCGCGCTCGCCGATGCCGTTCACCGAGACCTGTGCCTGCTCGGCACCCGCCTCGATGCCCGACAGCGCGTTCGCGGTCGCCAGACCGAAGTCGTCGTGGGTGTGGACGTCGATGCGTGCGTCCGTGTGGTCGGTCACCCTGTCGATGAGGTCGTAGAAGCGCCGCGGCGTGGCGACCCCGCAGGTGTCCGGCACGTTGATCCAGTCGGTGCCCGCCTCGGTGACGGCCTCGACCATCTCGATCAGGAACGCCCCGTCGGTGCGTGTGGCGTCCATGGGCGAGAACATGCAGTCGACCCCGGCGTCTTTCACCTGCTGGACGGAGTCGATCGCTCGTTCTTTGACCTGTTCCCTCGTAGCGTGCATCGAGTCCTCGATCTGGACGTCGGAGGTGCTGACGAAGACGTGGACCATGTCCACGCCGGCGTCGATGGCGGCCTCCACGTCCTTGTCGACGACGCGGGCCAGGCCCGCGGTCGTCGCGTCGGTGTGACGGGCGATATCGGAGACAGCTTCGAACTCCGCGTCGGAGTTGACGGGGAACCCGGCCTCGATGACGTGGGTGCCCATCTCGTCCAGCACGGCCGCTATCTCGCGTTTGTCCTCGTAGGAGAACGACGTCCTCGGGGACTGCTCGCCGTCCCGCAGTGTGGTGTCGAAAACTCGTGCAGCGTCGAACTCGTCAGTTACGTCCAGGGTGCCCTGGAAGAACTCGACCGCCCTGACGGGTGTCAGAGCGAGTGTCGTTGTGAGACATCGTACCCGTTCCGAGGTGCGAACTCCTATATAAGCCTGGTGCTGTGACAGACGGTCGTTCCGCGGAAATCACGTGTTATAATCCGTGACGTTCGCGAAAACCCGCAGCGGGCGTCGGCTACAGTCGGATAATGATTCCTAGTATTGTTTGTATCACGGTTCGGAAGTCGGCTCGCGGGGCCGGCAGAGCGGGTGGCCGGCTACCCCAGCGTTAAGCGGCTGGTCGCCGTCTGTCTAGCCATGACAGACGAAGTGATCCAGCTGCTGAAGCAGGCGTACGGTGACGAGATCGAGACCGTCATGAACTACATGTCGAACTCCATCGTGCTCGACGGCGTGCGGGCCGAGGAGATCAAGGAGAGCCTCGACCAGGACATCCAGGAGGAGCTCACGCATGCGCGCCAGCTCGGCGAACGGCTGAAGCAGCTCGACGACGCGCCGCCGGGGTCGATGGCGTTCGAGGCCACCCAGGAGAACCTCCAGCCGCCCACGGACACGACGGACGTGCTGGCGGTCATCGACGGCGTCATCGAGGCCGAGGAGGACGCCATCGAGACGTACCGCTCGCTCATCACGGCAGCCGAGGAGAACGACGACCCCGTGACGGAGGACCTCGCGGTGACCATCCTCGCCGACGAG
Source organism: Haloarchaeobius litoreus (assembly GCF_024495425.1). Classification (NCBI taxonomy): domain Archaea; kingdom Methanobacteriati; phylum Methanobacteriota; class Halobacteria; order Halobacteriales; family Halorubellaceae; genus Haloarchaeobius; species Haloarchaeobius litoreus. The sequence goes on from NZ_JANHJR010000001.1 coordinate 330,171, forward strand.
GAGGCCCACCGGGCGGAGTTCCGCGGCTACCGGAAGGAGTACCGTCAGGACTAGTTCTCCGGCGACCCCTCGGCACCACTGGGGCCCGGGGGCCTGTCCTCGCTGCTGTCCGTCGAGGAGTCGACAGACTCCGCAGCCGTGGGCTCGCTCGGCTCGTCAGGCGTCTCGGCCGACCGAGCGGTCGACCCACCTGCGTCGTCGAGTGTCTCGACGACCCGCCAGCGCTCGGTCGGCGGGTCCGACCAGACCGTCACCGTCGCCAGCACGAGCGACGCGACCAGCCAGAGCGACAGCCCGACGAGGTTCGCGAGCACCGCCGAGAGCGGCAGCGTCGCGGCCTCGACGGTGCGGACGGACAGCGCGAGCGTCAGCCCACGGAACGCACTGTTCGGGCTGAGCGCGAGCAGGTAGCGGAGCGCGTCCGGCCCCACGAGCCCGGTCGACAGCGCGCCGACGAGGCCCAGGTCGAGGCCGACCGTCAGGACGACGAACACGCCGACGGCGGCCGCGATGGCGGTCCGTCCCTGGGTCGCGACCGCCGAGACGGCGACGACCACGGCGAGCACGACGGCGGCGTACAGCGTCGCGAGCAGCACGAACCGGAGGTAGGCCCCGAACGGGCCGTCGCCGCCGTGGCTCGCGATGACCGGGTTCGCGGGCGGGCCGAACAGCGGGACGAACAGCCCGGCGACGAGCAGCGTGGCGAACACGAGCGAGAGCACCGCGGTCGCGCGGCCGACGAACACGCCGACGACGTAGGTCCGTGGACGGAGCGGGTACGTCCGCAGCACGTCGAGCTCCTTCGAGGCGGCGTCGGCCTGGATGGCGCGGTAGCCGAACGCCACGGCGAGCAGCGGCACGAGCACCTCGACGGGCGTGAGCAGGTCGGCGACGAGCGGGACGTAGCCCGTCAGGCTGCTCGCGAACGCGAGCCACCAGACGACGGCGGCGAAGCCGACCGCGGTCGCGATGTAGGCCGGCGTGCGGGAGACGATGGTCAGCTCGCGTTCGACCACGGCGAACAGGTCGTCGGTCTCGCCGTTCATGCCTCGCCCTCCGTCTCCGCCGTCCGTTCATCGCTCGGGTCGGTCTCGCCGGCTCCCGTCCGCCCGGCCCGCACGGTGAGTTCGTCGCCGACCATGGCGCGGAACGCCTCCTCCAGGGTCGCCGCGCCGGCCTCGTCGATGATCGACCGGGGCGGGCCGTCGGCGACGATGTCGCCGTGGTCGAGCACGAGCAGGCGGTCCGCGGTCTCAGCGCCCACGAGGTGGTGGGTGGCGAGGACGACCGCGACGCCGCGGTCGGCGAACGCGTCGGCCGTCTCGAAGATGTGGCTCCGCATCGCCGGGTCGAGCCCGCTCGCCGGCTCGTCGAGGACGAGCAGCGGCGGGTCGCCGAGCACCGCACCGGCCATCCCGAGCAGGCGCTTCATGCCGCCGGAGAGCGCGCCGACCCGCCGGTCGGCGACGGCGTCGAGCCCGACGAGCGAGAGCGTCTCGTCGACGTCCGCACCGCCTTCGAGCAGGTCGGCGTAGAACGACAGCGTCTCCCTGACGGTGAACCCCGCCCGGAACGCGGGCTCCTGCGGACAGAAGCCGATGGGTCGGTCGCCCGTCGCCGCGACCGCGACCGAGCCCTCGGTGGCCGGGAGGAGCCCGGCGAGCACCCGCAGCAGCGTCGACTTGCCGGAGCCGTTCGGGCCGACGACGGCGGTGACGGTCCCCGAGTCGAGCGTGAACGAGATGTCGTCGAAGACGGTCACGTCGCCGAAGGCGAGCGTCACGTCGTCCACGAGTGCGACCGGATGGCGGTCGACGGTGAAGTGGTCGCCCCCGGTCTCCGCGTCGTCAGCCTGCTCGGCCTCGCCGTCGTCGCGCTCCGCGTCGCTCATGCGCCCACCCCCGTCGCGTTCAGCGCCGCCGCGACCGCACCGGGCCTGACCGGCCGGACCCGCGGTGCCTGGTCGACGACGCCCCGGCTCCGGAGGCCGGGGAGCGTGCCCTCCTGCGACCGGAGCAGCTGGACGGCCGGCGAGGTGGCGAGGACGTGGGCGTCGGGCGACGACCCGGCGTGCCGGTCGACCGCGCCGGTCGGCTGGAACGCGCGGTCGATGAAGCCGTCGCGGTCGCTGTCGACGCCGGGCGCGCCGTCCCAGTAGTTGCCCGCGCCGTCGTCGGTCCAGATGCGGACCGGCCCGAGCGAGGTGGAGACGTAGCGGTCGTTGCCGACGATGTCGTTCGCGGTGACGACGTTGGTCGGGATGAGCGTCGAGGCGCGGATGCCGACCTCGTTGCCGACGACGGTGTTCCGGGCGAACAGCGACCGGTCCGAACCGACGTCGAGGCCCTCCTCGTTGCCGACGACGGTGTTCTCGACGACGTAGGAGGCGCGGCCGGCCACGTCGATGCCGACGGCGCTGTCGCTGACGTGGTTGCGCGCGACGACGTTGTCCTCGGGGAGCGTCATCACGACGACGCCCGTCCGGGTCCGCGTCGCGGTGTTGTTCGCGACCAGCGTCTCGGAGGTGTACATCTCGTGGACGCCGAAGCGCAGGTCGTCGAAGCTGTTGTTCCGGACGACCGTGCCGTCGCCGAGGTGCATGTAGACGCCGTCGCGCCCGCCGACGAACGTCGAGTCCTGCACGACCATGCGCGAGTGGACGGTGATGGTGCTCATGAAGCCCTCGCGCCAGGGCGTCTCGCCGTCGACGCGGACGTCCTCGACGACGACGCCGTCGCTGTAGCGCACGGTCACGCCGTTCGTGGGCGTGTCGATGTACACGTCGGCGACGTACGAGCCGGCCGCGTCGTCGAACTCGATACCGGAGGCGGCGTAGCCGTACGCCCGGAGCACCTGGGCGTCCCAGGCGTCGGTGTCGACGGTCAGGTTCGGGCGGGCCTGCTGCTGGCCGATGCCCCGGATCGACAGGTCGGTGACGGCGACACGGGCGTCGAACCCGCGGAGGACGCTGCCGTTCCCGTCGCCGACGAGCCAGGTCTCGTTCACGCCCGCCCCGCGGATGGTCAGCGGCTTGCGGACGGTGCGGTTCACGTCGCGGTACTCGCCGGCCGGGAGCACGACCGTCGTGTTCGCGGGGGCCTGTTCGATGGCCGCCGCGAGCGTGGGGGCGTCGTCGCCGACGACGACGGAGACCGGCCGCTCGGTCAGGCTGCGGGCGTCGGCCGCCGCGGCGTCGGCCCAGGCGTTCCGGTCCGCGGCGCGTCGCTCGGCGGCGTCGACGGAGAGCTCGGAGCGCTCGAACGGGTGCGCCCTGAGGCCCGCCCAGTCGACGACGGTGCCGCCGAAGCTGTCGGTGAACCGTTCCGCTGCCGCGCGTTCGGAGAACGGCACGACGGCGGGACCGCCCGGGTGTCTGGCGTCGGCGTCGACGACGAACGCCGCGTTCTCGACGGCCACCCAGTCGGTGTCGCCGCCGGTCACGCGCAGGAACCCGTCCTCGCCCGTCGCGAGCTCGGCGTCGGTGTAGTCCGTGACGTAGATGGAGAGCGGGACGCCGAACTGGCGCTCGTGGCCGTCGCGGTCGAGCTCGGTCACGAGCGAGGCGAGCCCCTCGTGGCCGACGACGTACCGGTAGCGCGAGTAGAACACCTCCGCCCGTGGGACCGCGAGGCCGCGCTCCCTGACGACGCGCTGTTCGGCCTGGGTCAGGTCGGTCATCCTGATCGTGTCACCGAAGTCGACGACCGAGGGCCCCTCGCCGGGGTCGACGTCGACGACGAAGACGCCGCTGCTCACCAGCAGGACGGCGGCGAGCGCGGTGACGAGGTAGCGGGCGTACACGGCTCAGCGACCGACCAGTGCGGGGGTGATGTCGTCGAACGAGACGACCTCGCCGCCGTACTCCGCGGCGAAGGCGTCGGCGTCGCCCGCGTCGGAGAACGGGACGAAGTCCGCGCCCATCGCGCCGTTGACGTCGCTCCCGACGACGTAGGAGAGCTCCCGTGCGGGCGCGAACGCCTCGGCCTCGGGGTGGGAGCTGATGTACGGCGCGTCGCCCGACTCGGAGACGGTGTAGTCGACCGAGGAGTAGTCGGTGACGTAGACGGCCTGGAGGCGCTGCTGGTCCCGGTTCTCGAAGAAGTGCGGGAACAGGCACTGTTTGAGTGCGTCGAACCGGAACGGCGCGTCGTGCTCGTCCGGGGTGAGGTCCTGCCAGTAGCTCTGGCCGTTCGGGCCGGGGTGGTTCGTGATTATCATTCCGCAGACGTCGCAGGCGTCGCTGCTTCCGATGGTGATGGCAGCGGGGACGGTGTCGTCGCCGTTACCGCCGAGACAGCCGGCGAGTGCGGTGGCGGCGAGCGCGCCGCTCGCACCGAGGACCGTCCGTCTCGACACGTCGTGGCCGGTTCCGTCCGCCTTGCTCGGACAGTGATGGTGGTGGCACATGGTGGAACACATCGGAGCGGGTACCGCTCGGCCTAATATTGTGCTCGGAAAACAATATCAATGCCGATGGTGCTTTGTAACTGGTAATCGGCGCAAACTACTTGAGCCGGGTGGGAGGCGAGGATTTTTCTCGTGCGGATTCGAGTACTCCTCCATGAGCAACTTCGACCTGGACCTGAACGCGGTCGAGGACCACCTGCCCGACGAGACGGCGGACGGGGAGGACCTCGCCGGCGCGGTGGAACTCGGGCACCTCGACGGCTCGACGTCCGACGAGGAGTGGATCGAGACGGTGATGAACGGCCGCATCCTCGTCCTCAACGTCGAGGGCGACGTGAACGAGCTCGCGTCCGGGTTCGCCCGCAAGATCAAGAACGAGGGCGGCGGTCTCGTCCACTTCCGGGGCTTCCTCATCGTCTCACCGCCTGGCATCGAGATAGACACCGACCGGGTCTGACTCAGGTGCCGGTCACGGTCAGGTAGTGCCCGTCCGGGTCGCGGATTCTCACGCCGTCGTCGACCGATTCGACAGCGCAGGCAGCGTCGCCGACGGCCGCACGGACGGTGTCTGGGTCACCATCGAAGGCGAGGTCGACGTGCAGGCCGCCGCGTGCGTCCGCCAGCCCGAGGTGTGGCTCCCAGAGTTCGAGCGCCATCGGGCCCTGGAGTCTCGTCCGGACGCGGTCCTCGCCGCGGTCGACGGGCTCGAAGCCGAGGGCGGTGTAGAACGACTCCGCCCGTGCGAGGTCCTCGACCTCCAGGACGACCTCGAAGATACCGTCGATGCCCGGTCCGTCGACGTTCGTCTGGCCGAGCTCCACGCAGTTGCCGTCGGGGTCGTAGCAGTACAGCGACCGGGCGTCGCCGAAGACGTGTTCGTCGAGGTCGAACTCCCCGTCGAGCCGGTCCCACCAGTCGTCGTACTCGTCCGCGGGGACGGAGAACGCGAAGTGGGTGTGGACGCCGCCCCTCGGGACGGTCGACGGTCGCCGGAGGACGAGGTCTGTCTCGCCGGCGGCGTAGGCGACGGCCTCGTCGTCACGTCGCAGCTCGGTCATCTCCAGGGTGTCGCCGTAGAAGGCGGTGGCCGGGTCGAGGTACTTCACCTCGAGCCCGAGCCGGGTGAGCGCGTCGAGCATACCGCCGGCTTCGACGGCCGACGGGATAAACGTGCCCGCGAGTCAGCAGGTCAGGTCGTTGTCCCGCGTCGAGATGTCGCTGGCACTGTCGCGGACGACTATCTGGTCGTCGTCGTTCTCGCAGATGGTGTTCTCCCGGACGCTGATGTCCGACGACGTCTTGACGTCGACGCCGTCGTCACCGTTGTCGCGGATGGTGCTGTCGACCACGTCGGACTCGGCGCGCGAGCTGCCACGGAAGAAGACGCCGTCGTCGGCGTTGTCCTCGATGGTGCTCTGCTCGATGTAGATGTTGCTCGATGACTGATGGTCGATGCCGTCGTCGCCGTTGTCCTCGATGACGCTGTTGTCGACCCCGCCGTCGCCGACGACGTCGAAGTAGACGCCGTCCTCGGCGTTGTCGTGGCTGTGCACGTCGCGCATGTACCCCTCGGTGAGCTGCTTGAGGTGGATGCCGTCGTCGGTGTTGTGGTGGGCCTCGACGTCCTCGAGTCCGAACTCGAAGAAGTCCCGGGCCTTCACGCCGTCCTTGTTGTGGTGGGCTTCGATGTCCTCGACGAAGGCGTAGTCCCCGCCGCTGCTGTCGGGTGCGGTGGCGAGGATGCCCTCGTCCCAGTGCGAGACCTCCAGGTCGTTGACGTACGTCTCGCTGGTCTCGCCGATGTACACCCCGATGGTGTCGTCGTCACCGACGCCGTCGATGGCGTGGCCGTTGCCGTCGAAGGTCACGTCGTCCGCCTCGATGACGATGCACCTGTCGCGTTCGCTGTCCTCGATGTCCTCGGTGAGCTCGTACGTGCCGGGCTCGTCGATGGTTCGGCAGGAGTCGATCTGTACTGCGGTGGTCGTTGCCGACGGGATGGCACCGACGCTCCCGACCGCGGAGAGCGCCAGTACGCCCGCCAGACAGAGGGCAAGTATCGCCTGTCTGGAGACCATACGGCTACCGAACAGCACGGTATTTCGTATTGTAACGCGACGGTTTCGGGAGTAACGGGCTGCTTCGGGGCCTGCGATGACAGGTTACTCGACCCTGGCGACGCCGAGCATGTGGCTCGACAGGTCGACCACGCTCCGGTCCTCGCGAAGCTGGTCGTTCACCTCGCGGACGACGCGTCGACGGTCGTCGTCGAGCCCGTCGAACTCGTCCCGGCGCGTCGAGGCGACACCCTCCAGCGCCGCCAGCGTCTCGACGGTGAGGCCGCCGGATTCGAGCAGCGACTCCAGCTCGTCGGCCCGGAAGAAGTGGCAGTCCGCCATCGCGGGCTCCACGTCGTGCTCGGCGCAGCGCTCGCCGGTGTAGTCGCCGGACTCCACGAGGTCGGGGAGGATGTGGTAGTCGGCCGCCCCCGCCTCGAACCGTTCCCGGCCGGTGTGGTGGACGGTCGTGAGCACCGCGGAGAGCCGACCCATCACCGAGACGAGGACGGGGCCGCCGAGCCTGGTGACCCGCTTCAGCTCCGAGACCGCGGTCTCGCGTTCGGCCTCGTCGAGGACGTGCGAGATGGGGCCGCCGAGACAGAGCGTCGCGTCGAACTCGTCGGCATCGAACGCGAGGTCGCGCACGTCGCCCTTCTCGACGGTCACCGAGCCATCGAGGTCGCGCTCGGCGACCCGTTCTCCGGCGATGTCGAGCTGCGCCGCGCTCAGGTCGACCAGCGTCACGTCGTAGCCCCGCTCCGCGAGCCAGACCGTGTAGCGTCCCGCCGCCCCGCCCGCGTCGAGGACGTGGCCCGACTCGGGCAGGTAGCGGTCGAGGTACTCGACGGTCCCCTCCCACTCCAGCCGGTGGAAGAAGTCCCGTTCCAGTCGCTCCCACTCGCGCTCGCCGTACTCGTCGTAGAACGCCTCGGGATCCGTGGTGTCCGTCATGGTCGGTGCGACGAGGGCGGACGGAAAAGGCTTGCCGAAGGTGTGGCTCTGTCTGTCGAACCAGCTGCCGCGAGCCCCCATTTTATCCGGAACCGGACCTATCGAATGGGTATGGGAATGAAAGCCTCCGGGACAGCCGAGGCGTTCCGCGTCGTCAACGAGGGCGACCACGGCTTCGGCTGGATCGCCTACCCGGACGAGGAGATGCAGCGCGCGTCGGTCGCGCTGGTCGGCGACGACGACAAGGTGTGGGTGTGCGACCCGGTCGACGTGCCCGGGCTGGACGACCTGCTCGCAGAGCGCGGCGAGGTCGCGGGTGTCGTCGTCACGCTGGACCGGCACAGGCGCGACTCGGCCGCGGTCGCGAACCGCCACAACGTCCCGGTCTACCTGCCGACGTGGTTCACCGGCGTCGCGGACGACCTCGACGCGCCGGTCGAGCGGTTCGGGAACGAACTCGGCGAGTCGGGCTTCCGGACGCTCCGCCTGCGGGACGGCCGGTTCTGGCAGGAGGCCGGACTCTACAACGAGGAGACGGGGACGCTCTGGGTGCCGGAGTCCGTGGGCACCTCGAGCTACTTCCTCGCGAAGAGCGAGCGCCTCGGCGTCCACCCGGCGCTGCGGGCGTTCCCGCCGCGGCGCGCGCTCGGCAACCTGACGCCGGAGCGCGTGCTCGTCGGCCACGGCGAAGGTGTCGAGACGGACGCTAGCGCGGCGCTGGCCGACGCGCTGGCAGGGTCGCGAAAGCGGATGCTCGGCGTGTATGCGAAGACGGCGCGGAACGCGCTGCCGTTCTGAGCGTTCTCACGACTGTTCTTTCGTCACGGCTTCTGCGAGGAAGAGGTAGCCGATCGTCAGTGGGAGGAGCTGGACCCGGTGGGGACAGAGATGCGCACACAGGTCCGCGGCGAAAGACACGGCGATAGCGGGCCCGAACAACGACCAGTCGTAGAAAACGTGGAGCTCCCTGGTTCCGCTGCAGCTGGCGCCGAAACAGGCCCTCAACGGAATCGGCAGCGCTGCGACGCCGAAGAAGACCACACCGAGCAGTGATACCTCCCATTTCTCCGACAACATCGTCTCGACGCGTTCGCCGACGTTGAGCCTGAAGAGTCCTATGAGGAACAGACACAGGAGCGCGAGGCCCATCGCTCCGACGTGGTTGAATCTCGGAGCGACCGCGACGTACGCGAAAACGACGACGAGGACGGTGAGCGCACTCCAGAGCACCAGCACACGGAGCGACAGGTAGCGACGGACTCGCTCGCGGATCTGTGAGGGGATGGGTGTGGAGGTCACGTCCCAAGTACTCTCACGAGTGTACAAATACCTCCATGCTGGCTCACATACCGACTGCCCCCAGAAGTCGGGGCAACGTCGAGGGTCTTGTTTATCGAGGAGTTCTCCTCGATGAGGAACATACTCGAACAGACTCTCGGTGTGACAAACTGAATCCACTGCTACAGGGTGTTTATTGTTCGGACACTCCTTGAGAGGAGCAATGGCCGAGGAGCCAAGCACCGAACTGCTCGATGAAATCGGTGCGTTCGAATCGATCTCGTTGGAGGAGGCCATCCCGATCAGAGGAACTCCCTGTGCTGCTCGGTCGTCAGAATCGGTAGAGACAGGGGACGTATTCAACATCACCCACCAGGCCAGCGTGGAGTCACCCCTTGACCTGTTGAGAGATGCGGTACAACGGGTAGAAGAAGTACAGACCCGCCAGGCCGACCAGCACGTAAATGGCTCTGCCCACTAGTTCGGCCGCAGATGGCTGGAATACCGGGTTCAGTAACGCCTCGACGGCGTTGAATTGCAGAAGGCCAACGAGCCCCCAGTTGAGCGCGCCGATGATCAGTAGCGCGAAGCATACCCAGTCAAGTGCCGACCAGTCAAACTCCGAAAGTCGATACAGGGGCATACACGGCAGTTGGAGCTATAGTAAATTAGTTAATTTTCACTTATTAGGCAATCCGTGAACTGCTTGCTGGTCGTGCGTGGAATGGGCGAGGAGATAGCTTCGCACGTTTTGCTTGTCGGGGTCTTCAGCGAACAGAGGCCGAAACGAATCGAGGTCTGTGTATTCTCTGGATTCAGCAGGCCACTTCTAACAGGGTATTGAACGGTAGACGCTTGACCGTCACCAGGTCAGCCCTTCGTACCTGATGCCCTCACGCCGCTCGATGACGTGCCGACCGTCGACGACGACTGGACTCGCCATCGCGTCGAACTCCGAGTCGAGCGCGGCGAACTCGTCCCAGTCGGTGACGACGGCGCAGGCGTCGGCTCCCTCCAGCGCGGCCGCCGCGGAGCCGGCGAACTCGACGTCGATCTCGGGATGTTTTGCGCGGAACTTCTCCGTGGCGACGGGGTCGTAGGCGACGACCGTCGCGCCGCGCTCGCGCAGGCCCTCGACGACCGGGACGGCGCGGGAGCCGCGCACGTCGTCGGTGCCGGGCTTGAAGGAGAGGCCGAGGACGGCGACGCGCGCAGTAGCGAGGTCGACGTGCTCGGCGAGCAGGTCGAGCAGGCGCTGGGGCTGGAGGTCGTTCACCTCGACGGCGGCGTTGAGCATCGGGGGCTCGTAGCCGGCGTGCTCGGCGGCGGCGATGATGGCGGCGACATCCTTCGGGAAGCAGGAGCCGCCCCAGCCAAGGCCTGAGCGGAGGAACCGCTCGCCGATGCGGTCGTCGAGGCCGATGGCGTCGGCGACCTCGTAGGCGTCCACGTCGAACTCCTTGCAGACGTTGCCGATGTCGTTGATGAGGCTGACCTTGCTCGCAAGGAAGGCGTTGTTGGCGTACTTTATCATCTCGCCCTCGCGGAGGCCGGTCTCGACGACGGCGGGGTCGGCGTGCTCGACGACGCCGGCGTAGAGCTCGTGGAGTCGGTCCAGCGCCCACCGGTCGCCGGTGGTGCCGAACACTATCTTCTGGGGGGTCCGGAAGTTCTCGACCGCCGAGCCCATCTGGAGGAACTCGGGGTTGACGGCGACGTGGACCGACTCGCCGACGGGCTCGTCGAGCTCAGCTTCGAGGGTGGGAATCACGAGCTCGTCCGTCGTCCCGGGGACGACCGTGCTCTTGACGACGACGAGGTGGTCGCCCGCTTTCGCGGCGAGCTGTTCGCCGAGCGAGCGCGTGGCCGCCTCGACGACGCTCGTGTCGATGCTGCCGTCGTCGCGCGAGGGCGTCCCGACCGCGACGAACGTCACGTCCGTGTCACGGACGGCCTCGTAGTCGGTCGTCGCGCGGAGTCGCCCGCCGGCGTGCTCGGCGAGCAGTTCGTCGAGTCCCGGTTCGTGGATCGGCGACCGGCCGTCGTTGATGGCGGCGACGAGCTCCTCGTCGATGTCGACGTTGACCACGTCGTGCCCGTCGTCGGCCAGACAGGCCGCGACCGTGGTGCCGACGTAGCCGCTCCCGATGATGCTGACGTCCATTGTGGGCGGGTACGACGGGGCCGCTAATGATGGTGGTGGTCTCCGGTCGAACTGGGGGGCGACGGGACGGAGGTCGGGACCATCTCGACACGCTCTGACGTGTGACTCGAGACCACGTCTCATGCTCTGCGGGAATAAAACCAAGAACTTTAATTACTCTCAGTAGTTATACTCGGTATCGTGACCGACCTCACCGTCGAACCAAGGACGTACGAAGACATCGCGCCGGAGCGACGACCAAGCCTCGCCCAGGCGCTCGTGCCGATGCTCGGCGTCGTCGTCTTCCTTGGCGTCGGGTCGGGCTACCTCCGGCTCGCACCCCATGCACCGCTGCTGTGGAGCATCGTCCTGACAGCCGCCGTCGGGAAGTACTGGCTCGGCTACGACTGGGCGGACCTGTACGAGGGCATCGCCGACAGCCTGCTGATGGGGCTCCAGGCCATCCTCATCCTCTTCGTCATCTACGCGCTCATCGCGACCTGGATCAGCGCGGGGACCATCCCCGGGCTGATGCACTACGGGCTCGCCGTGTTGACCCCGACGGTGTTCCTCCCGGTGACGGCGGTGCTCGCGGCCGTCGTCGCCTTCGCCATCGGCTCCTCGTGGACGACGGCGGGCACCCTCGGCGTCGCCTTCATCGGTATCGGCTCCGGGCTCGGCATCCCCGCGCCGATGACCGCCGGTGCCATCCTCTCGGGGGCGTACGCCGGCGACAAGCAGTCGCCCCTCTCGGACACGACGAACCTCGCCGCCGCGGTGACGAACACCGACCTCTGGGACCACATCCGCGCGATGCGGAACGGGACGGCCGTCGCGCTGGGTCTGTCGGTGCTCGGCTACGCCGTCCTCGGACTCCGGGCGGGCAGCTCGATCCCCGCCGGCCGCGTCGCGGAGATACAGGGCGCACTCGCCGGCACGTACGACCTGTCGGTGCTGGTTGTGCTCCCGCTCGTCGTCACGTTCGGGCTCGCGCTGCGGGGCTACCCGGCGCTCCCGACCCTCGTCGCCGGCGTCTTCGCCGGTGTCGCGACGACGGTGCTCGTCCAGGGCGTCGGCTTCGCCGCCGCCTGGAACGTGTTCCTGAACGGGACCGCCCCGGAGACCGGCGTCACGGTGGTCACCGACCTGCTCGAAAGCGGCGGGCTCGCCGGCTCCGCCTGGACCATCTCGGTCGTCGTCGCCGCGCTCTCGCTCGGTGGGCTCCTCGAGCGGACCGGCGTGCTGGCGGTGCTCGCCCACAGCCTGGCGAGCGCGATCCGCGGGACGACGGGGCTCGTCGTCGGCACCGGCGTCTCCGCCATCGCCGTCAACGCCTTCTCCGCCCAGCAGTACATGAGCATCGTCGTCCCGGGGATGACCCTGCGGAACATCTACGACGAGTACGGGCTGGAAAGCGAGGACCTCTCGCAGGCCATCGAGTCTGCCGGTACCCCGACGGGCGCGCTCTTCCCGTGGCACGCCGGCAGCGTCTACATGGCCGGCGTGTTCGGCGTGCTTCCCTGGGCCGGGAGCTTCGGGCTGGCCGGCTTCGCGCCGTACTACTTCTTCGCGTACCTCTCGCCGCTGGTGCTGTTCGCCAGTGCGCTGCTCGGAGTCGGGTTCGAGCCGAGCGACGACACCGACGGGCCCACCCCGTCGAGCACCACCGCAACGGCCGACGACTGACCCGGCGCCTGCGACCAAATCCCTTTAACGCGCTGACCCGCTATCAGTTCTCGTGGTACATCTCACACAGGGGCTTCTGGAGACGTTGCTCGACTTCGCTCGAGAGGCGGACCCGGAGGACGTGACGGTGTCCCTCGCCGTCACGGCCGCCGGCGACCTCGACGGGGCCGAGGACCTCCCGCCGGAGACACCGGTGTTCACTGATTTCTACCTGCCCGACGCCGGCAGCTCTGTCTCGGCAGTGTTCGGCGTCGACCTCGGAACCCCGGCCGGCCAGACACACGGCCGGTTCGTCTCGCACGCGACGGGCGAGCTGGCGGTCTCACGCGAGGACGACCTCCACGCCGTCGTCTTCGTCGCCGTGCCGCCCTGGGAGTCAGGGAACGTGCGAGCGTTCGACCGGTCCGGTCGCAGACAGGAGATGCACGTCGTCGACGCGGTCCCGCCCGAGGGCTCCATCGACTGAGCCCGACGCAGGTGCGACGCAGCCGCACCGGCGATGGCTCACTCCAGGTAGCCCAGGTCGCGCAGCTGTTCGGCTATCTCCTCGAACTCCGCCTCGGTTAGCTCGCCCCGTCGCTGGTGCTGGATGACGATGCTGCGGAGCAGGAACCGGACGAGGTCCGACGTCGAGGAGAAGCTCGTGCCCTCGATCGTCTCCTCGACGCGGTCCGCGAGGTCCTTCGGGATGGAGACGGTGGTGTAGTCGGTCACATCCGGCCAGTGCCGGTCCGCGGTATTGGGCCTTGCGGAGCCGGGGCACCGCAGCCGAAGGATTTTGCCTCACGAGCCGTAACTGCCGAGTAACGATGGGAATGCGCCCGCCGTCGAACGACACGGACGAGCCGACCTCGGTCGAGTTCGGCATCGCGGCGGTCGACGCCAGGCTCGACGAGTTCGATATCGCGTACCCGGTGACGAAACCCGACCTCGAGCGACGCATCGGCCACCTCGACATCGCCTACGATATGAAGGGCCACACGCTGTCGATGCGCGACGCGCTCGATAAGGTCGACCGGGACGAGTTCGCGGACGAACAGGCGCTCCTGAACGCGCTCCACCCGGTGTTCGAGCGCCGTCGCGAGAAGGGCAGCGTCCTCGACCGCATCCGGTCGAGTCTCCCGTTCTGAACTCCGGACGCGTCTCCGCCGCCCGCGTCGCCGTTCAGTCCTCGGTCTCCGACGACAGGTCGGCCCCGGTCTCCTCCGCGAGACGCTCGATGCGCGTCCGCTGCTCGCGGTGGAGCACGACCATGGTGTCGGCGAGCACGCCGAACATCGCGAGCTGGACGCCGACGAGCAACAGCACACCGGCCAGCATCGCGAGCACGTCGTGCGGGACCCTGTTGACGAACCACTCGTAGCCGACGTAGGCGGCGATGCCGACGCCCACCGCGCCGAGGATGCCGCCGACGGTTCCGAAGTAGAACAGCGGGTTGTGCGTCTTCGAGCGCAGGTACACCGTCAGCAGGATGCCGCCGCCGTCGCGGAACGGCCGGAGGTTCGTGTCCGAGCCGTCCGGGCGCGCGAGGTAGGTGATGTCGACGACCTCGGTCGTGATGTCGTGGCGCGCGCACTCGACGGCGAGCTCCGTCTCGATGCCGAATCCCTCTGCACTGAGCGACATCAGCTCGAACGACTCCCGTGTGAACGCGCGGTAGCCCGAGAGGATGTCGCCGAAGTCCTGCCGGTGGACCAGCCGGAAGCCGGCGTTGATGACGCGGTTCCCGAACTGGTTGAGCCGCGTCATCGCGCCCGACTCCATGTCGGCGAAGCGGTCGCCGACGACGTGCTCCGCGCGCCCCGACAGGATGGGTTCGAGCATCGCGTGGGCGTCCTCGGGCCGGTAGGTGCCGTCGCCGTCGAGCATCAGGACGTACTCGGCGTCGATGCGCTCGACGCCCTCGCGGACCGCCTCGCCCTTGCCCGAGCCGCGGCCGGTCCCGGTCTGGAGGACGACGCGTGCGCCGTGCTCTGCGGCGATGTCGCGGGTACCGTCGGTCGAGTGCCCGTCGATGACGAGGACGTTCTCGAACCCCTCGTCGCGCAGGCCCGAGACGACCTCGCCGATGGTCGCCGCCTCGTTGTACGTCGGCACCAGCACGCAGACGTCGTCTTCCGTCTCGGCCATCGCACGGAGTTCGACGTGGCGGCCGCAAAAGAGTTGCTGTCGGTGCCGAGTAGGAGGACTAAAACTATTTACAGCCGGAGGAGCCGATATGATGGTATGAAAGCTGTCGTACTCGCCGCCGGAAAGGGCACCCGCCTCCGTCCGCTGACCGACGACAAACCCAAAGGGATGGTCGAGGTCAACGGCAAGCCCATCATCACGCACTGTCTCGAACAGCTGCGCGACCTCGGGGCCGACGAGTTCGTCGTCGTCGTCGGCTACCTCAAGGAGAAGATAATCAGCCACTACGGCGACGAGTTCGAGGGCATCCCCATCACGTACGCCCACCAGCGCGAACAGAAGGGCCTCGCCCACGCGCTGCTCACCGTCGAGGAGTACATCGACGACGACTTCATGCTCATCCTCGGCGACAACATCTTCCGCGCGAACCTCCAGGACGTCGTCCGCCGCCAGCGCGAGGACCGCGCCGACGCCGCGTTCCTCGTCGAGGAGGTCCCCTGGGAGGAGGCCAGCCGCTACGGCGTCTGTGACACCAACAAGTACGGCGAGATCGTCGACGTCGTCGAGAAGCCCGAGGACCCGCCGTCGAACCTCGTGATGACCGGCTTCTACACGTTCTCGCCCGCCATCTTCCACGCGTGCCACCTCGTCCAGCCGTCGAACCGCGGCGAGTACGAGATCAGCGACGCGGTCGACCTGCTCATCAAGAGCGGGCGCACCATCGACGCCATCCGCATCGACGGCTGGCGCACCGACATCGGCTACCCCGAGGACCGCGACGAGGCCGAGCGCAAGCTCCAGGCCGCGGAAGAGGGCGTCACGGACGACGTGAGCGCAGCCGATGAGGAGGAAGCAACCGCAGAGAGCGGGTCCGAATAGATGCAGGCGGTCGTCGTCGCCGCCGGCGAGGGCACCCGCATGCGACCGCTGACCGCGAACCGCCCGAAGCCGACGCTCCCGGTCGCGGGTACACCCCTCATCGAGCGCGTCCTCGCCGCCGCCGCACCGTACGTCGACAGCTACGTCCTCGTCGTCGGCTACCGGGACGAGGTCATCCGCGAGCTCGTCGGCGACAGCTACCGCGGCCACCCGGTCGAGTACGTCCAGCAGACCGAACAGCTCGGGACCGCACACGCCGTCGGTCGAGCCGCTGATGTGGTCGACGGTCGCTTCCTCGTGCTGAACGGCGACGTGGTGGTCACCGACGAGCTGGTGGCCGGGCTGGTCGACGCCGGTGGGACGGCTGTCGCGACGAAGCCCGTTCCCGACCCGTCGAACTACGGCGTCGTCAGCCACGACGGGGGACGGCTGACCGAGCTCGTCGAGAAGCCCGCCGACCCGCCGTCGAACCTCGCGAATCTGGGGCTGTACGCCTTCGAGGAGTCCGTGTTCGACGCGATCGACCGTACCGAGCTGAGCGAGCGCGGCGAGTACGAGATCACGGACTCGATCGGTCACCTGCTCGATGATGGTGAGGACGTCTCTGTGGTGGAGTACGATGGTCCCTGGTTGGATGTCGGTCGGCCGTGGGAGCTGCTGTCCGCGACGGAGACGCTGCTGGAGGGGCTGGAAGGACGTATCGACGGGACCGTCGAGGACGGTGCAACGTTGTCGGGTCCGGTCGTCGTCGAGGAGGGGGCTCGTGTGCGTGACGGCGCGTACATCGAGGGCCCCGTGGTGGTCCAGTCCGGCGCGGACGTCGGCCCGAACTGCTTCGTCCGCGGTGCGACCGTCGTCGGACCTGACGTGCGGGTCGGGAACGCAGTCGAGGTGAAGAACTCGGTGCTGATGGCGGGGACGAACGTCGCCCACCACGCCTACGTCGGTGATTCGGTGCTCGGACGGGACGTGAACTTCGGGGCCGGGACGAAGGTCGCGAATCTGCGTCACGACGACGAGAACGTCCGGATGACCGTGAAAGGTGAGCGGGTCGACACCGGTCGCCGGAAGTTCGGTGTCGTCTGCGGCGACGAGGCGAAGACCGGCATCAACAGCAGCCTGAACCCCGGGGTCGTGCTGGGGGCGGGCGCGATGAGTACCCCCGGCGAGGCGGTCATGCGGGACCGGTGAGCCCACGCGTCCGAATTTCGAAACGGACGAATTGTTGAATCGGCCTGAACGGGCTCCTATCGCCACTTAAAGCCGTTTCTGGGAGATATGAAAGCATATATGGGATGGCCATCGAGAGGTTGACAATGGATTTATCCTCGAAACTCGCCGAACGCACGGTGTTCGTCACCGGCGCGGACGGGTTCGTCGGAAGTCATCTGGTCGACACACTCGTCGAGTACGACGCCAACGTCCACGTCTTCGTCCGTGCGACGTCGAGTGGCGAACTCAACAACATCCGTCACCACTCGGAGAACGTCACCGTCCACCGGGGTGACCTCCGCGACAAGCACTCGGTCGAACGTGCCCTCTCCGCCCTCGAGGGCCACTCCGACTCGCTCATCTTCCACCTCGCTGCGCAGGCCCACGTCGGCGAATCCTGGGAGCGCCCGTACGAGACAGTCGACTCGAACGTCGTCGGGACGCTCAACCTCCTCCAGTCCGTGGTCGACCTCGACCTCGACATCGCGAAGTTCGACACCGCCGGCACCTCCGAGGAGTACGGCAACGTCAGGGACGAGGTGCGTGACCACCACGACTTCGTCGACGACGGTCGCGTCCTGCTCTCGGAGCGCTCGCCCGTCAACCCGACGAGCATCTACGCCACGTCGAAGCTGGCGGCGGACTTCCTGACGATGAACTACTACGACGCCTACGACGTGCCCACCGTCACGACGCGGATGTTCAACAACTACGGGCCGCGGCAGAACCCGCGCTACATCACGGGTACCATCATCTCGCAGGCGCTGAAGCGGGACCACGTCGAACTCGGCAACCTCACGCCGAAGCGGGACATGTGCTACGTCGAGGACGGCGTCCGCGGCCACCTGCACGTCGCACTCGGTGGGAACCCCGGCGAGCAGTACGTCTACGGCTACGGCGAGAACATCTCGATGCAGGAGTGGACGGACACCATCCTCCGCGTCGGCACCGAGGAGGGCTACTGGGGCGATCCCGAAATCGTGCAGGACGAGGACCGCTACCGGCCGGGGGACAGCGACGTCGAGGAGCTTCTCGTCGGCCACGAGAAGCTGACGAAGGAGACCGGCTGGGAGCCCGAGGTCGGCTGGGAGGAGGGTATCCGCCGCACCATCGAGTGGTACGCAGAGCACGAGCACCGGTGGATCGGCCGGGTGGACTGGCGATGAGCTACTGGGACGGAAAGACGGTGATGGTCACCGGGGGCGCAGGTTTCCTCGGGAGCCACCTCGTCGACGACCTCGAGTCGCGTTCGGACACCGTCGACGTGTTCGTCCCACGGAGCAACGAGTACGACCTCCGGAATCGGGAGGATATCCGACGTGTACTCGACGACTCTGACCCGGATGTCGTCATCCACCTCGCAGCCACGGTTGGCGGTATCGGTGCGAACCGGGAGAACCCCGGCCGGTATTTCTACGACAACGCAGTGATGGGGATCGAACTCATCGAGCAGGCCCGCCAGTTCGGCGTCGAGAAGTTCACCATCCTGGGCACCATCTGTGCGTACCCGGAGGAGACGCCGGTCCCCTTCTCGGAGGACGACCTGTTCGAGGGTTACCCCGAGCCGACGAACGCCCCGTACGGCATCGCGAAGAAGGCCCTGCTCACGCAGTCGAAGGCCTACCGGAAGCAGTACGACTTCGACAGCATCTACCTGATGCCGGTGAACCTCTACGGCCCGCGCGACGACTTCGATCTGGAGAGTTCACACGTCATCCCGGCCATCGTCCGGAAGTGCGTGGAGGCACGCGAACGGGGCGACGACAGCATCACCGCGTGGGGGACCGGCGAGCCGACCCGGGAGTTCCTCTACGTCGAAGACGCCGCCGAGGGTATCCTCGACGCGACCGAGGAGTACGACCGGAGCGAGCCGGTCAACCTCGGCAGCGGCATGGAGATCAGCATCCGTGAGCTGATCGAGACCATCGCCGACGTGACCGACTTCGAGGGCGACGTGGAGTGGGATACGTCGAAACCGGACGGTCAGATGCGTCGCTGTCTCGACACCTCGCGTGCGAAAGAGTACTTCGGCTGGGAGGCGACCACCGACTTCGAGACCGGGCTGGAGCACACCGTCGAGTGGTTCGAGAACGAGTCCGAGTATGTCTGAGTTCACGCCGAGACACGACCGCATTCCGAACGACGAGTGGGAGACGGTCGTCCGGAACGTCCCCATCGTCTCCATCGACCTCGTCGTCCGATCCGCCGACGGCATCGTCCTCGGGGAGCGGACGAACGAGCCGGCGAAGGGCGAGTGGTTCGTCCCCGGCGGCCGCGTCCACAAGCACGAACGACTCGTCGACGCCGCCCGTCGAGTCGCTAGCGAGGAGCTCGGCGTCGACGTCGAGGTCGTCGAGAAACTCGGAGCGTACGAACACCTGTACCACGAGGCGGAACTCGACGGTGTCGGCGGGAAGCACTACCTCGCGAACGGCTTCGTCGTCGAGACCGACGCGGGTATCGACGAGATGACGCTGGACGACCAGCACGGCGATGTCCGTGCGTTTGCGCCCGGTGACATACCGGCTGACCTTCACGAGTACACCGCAGCGTACCTGCACGACGCGACGACCGTTCAGCTCATCAGTGATAACGAGTGAGTCGGACGCGCCGGACGGCACAGGGTCGAGAACGGAATCGATGACGGACTGGTTCGGTGCCGCACCCGGCCCTCGATTCGCGATTCAGGGTTAGCAGCCCGGGAATCATTCAGATTAAGTACGGGAAATTCGTGTTAAAGCACAACGTGCCACTCCTCCCGCCTCACGCGTCGCGTGCACTCCGCCAACGCGGTCTTCGTCGGTTCCTCTTCGACGGCATCGACATCGTCACCGAACAGCAGATACAGCCGAAAGCCCGCCCGTACTTCGAGCGGCGGGCGCTCCACGAAGGAGATCTCTCCAAGATCTGCGCCGAAGAGGACACGTTCTTCGCCTACTACGATGACGAGGAGCACTGTACGCTCTCGCTCCCGACCACCCCGAACGGCTACCCCGAGGACGCTCGTTTGCAGATGCAGGAGCGGTTTGCGAGCGGGATGCAACTCGACGCTCCGTTCGTCTGTGAGGTTCCGGACGTAGACCTCGTCGGGCCCGACGCGCTCGCCGTGACTCACGGCGGCTACGTGTTCGAGAACTCGCTCCAGTACGAGAAGCGTCTGACGGTTAGCGGTCTGCGCTCGCTCCAGCGCGGCGTGTGGCCGACGCAGTCTCGGTGGCTGCGACCAAGTGCGCGGGTGGAGACCGCCGTCTCGCTCGTGGGCCCGTGGACGAACAACTACACACACTGGTTCCAGGACTACCTCACCCGGCTTGAGGGACTGGAGCACTACCGCGCGAAGACCGGCGAGAATCCGACGCTGCTCATCCCGAAGGATGCGAGCGGCTGGATGCGTGACGCGCTCAGGGCGGTTGGCTACCCAGAGGACAGCTGGATCGAGTATCCCGGGGGGCGGGTGGGGGTGGACCGGCTCGTCGTGCCGTCTGTCCGTCACGAGGCGATGGCCGACGCAGAGGTCCACGATCGGCGCCGCGTCTATTCCCCAACCGGTATCCGCTGGCTCCGTAACCGCATCCTCACCAATGTCGAGCCGGTGTTCACCTGTGAGCATAGCCCGAGGGTGTACATCTCCCGGGAGAACGCACTGAAGCGGCGAGTCGTGAACCAGGAACAGGTGATGGAGGTGCTCTCCAACTGGGGATTCTCGGCCTATCGCCCGGAAGAACTCAGCTTCGCCGAACAGGTGACGCTATTCTCGAACGCCGAGGCCATCGTTGCTCCCCACGGCTCTGGACTCATGAACCAGATGTTCGCCGAGGACGCGGTCGTGGTCGAACTGATGGGGAAGAAACAGACCGTCACCTCACCGGCGACGGAGTACTACTACGCCGAGCTACTGGGGCACGACTACGGCTGTGTTCCCGGCGAGCCGGTCGGACCAGACGTCCGGACGGATACCGAGGGGGTGGAAGCGGTTCTCAGGGAGCTCCTCGGCTGAGGCGGCGACGCTACAGTATTTCCTCAAGTAACGCCGGTCGTTCGGTGTACCACTCTACTGTCTCGTCTAGGCCGTCCTCGAGCGACCAGTCCGGTTTAAACCCGAGCAACTGACGGCTCCGCTGAAGGTCCGCGACGTATCGATCGACCTCGCCCGGACGGTTCGAATCGACCGTGACGTCGATGTCTGCGTCGAAGGCCTCCACAACCAGCTCCGCGAGCTGTAGCAGGGAGTAACCCTCGCCCGACCCGACGTTCACAACCTCGCCGTGAACAGAGCTCATCCGGTCGATGCTCCAAACGAGTGCGTCGACACAGTCGTCGATATAGAGGAAATCGAGCAGCTTGTTGTCACCGTAGACAGTGAGGTCTTGCCCACGGGCGGCCTGTGCGATGAACAGCGGAATCACACGGTTGTAGCTGTCGAACCGCCCATACACGTTCGAGAGTCTGAGTGTGCAGGAACGGATGCCGTAGCACTCCCTGTAGGCCTCCACGAGGGCTTCACCGCCCGCTTTGCTGGCACCGTACGGGTTCTTAACGTCCCGGAGTCCGGCGTCCGACTCGTGGTAGATGGTCTGTCCCTGATAGCCGTACACCTCGCGGCTACTCGTGAACAAGAAGTCGCTCTCGGTCTCCCGGGCGTACTCCAGGACGGTCGAGAGCATCTCCATGTTCTCCGTCGCCTCCAGAGGATTCGTGACAGAATCTCGGACCCGGGAGTGTGCCGCGAGGTGGACCACAGTGTCGACGTCCGCAGGGAGCCGCTCTCGGGCATCGCTCGCGAGCAAGTCGACCTCACTCGTGACGTCCTGCACCGCATCCGACCACGGGTTCGGGTGTCTGTCGATTCCTCGAACATCGGTGCCGTCCTCGAGCAACCGCTGGACCAGTGCTGTTCCGACGACGCCACTGCTCCCGGTCACGAGTACCGACGGTGACTCGGTCATCAGGTGGAGAGTTTCAGGGGGACCGAATAAGCGTTTCTACGGCCGCGTCGATGGGTCCTGATTGACGATGCCGTGCTCGTGAGACCGAAAGTGTTCGAACGTCCGTCTGAGCCCAGTCTCGAGCGACACTTCGGGCTCCCAGTCCAGGAGTCGGCGGGCTTTCGAGATGTCCGGACGGCGGCGCTGGGGGTCGTCCTGCGGAAGTGGTTGGTAGACGATTTCGCTCTCGGTGTCGCATTCCTTGAGGACCATCTCCGCCAACGCCCCTATCGTCACCTCGTTCTCGATTCCGATGTTCACGGCCTCCCCCTGCAGTCCATCGGTCTCCATCAGCGACCGGAGCCCGGCAATCATGTCTTGGACGTAGCAGAAACTCCGGGTCTGAGAACCGTCGCCATATATCGTGAGGTCCTCGCCCTGAATCGCCTGTGTGATGAACGTCGGGATGACCCGGCCATCGTTGGGACGCATCCGTGGCCCGTACGTGTTGAAGATTCGTGCAGTCCGCACGTCGAGGTCGTAGCGCTTTTCGAAAGCGACGGTCAGCGTCTCGCCGAAACGCTTCGACTCGTCGTAACAGCCGCGTTCGCCCCGGATGTTCACGTTCCCGTTGTAAGACTCTGGCTGGGGATGCACCTCGGGGTCGCCGTAGACCTCGCTGGTGCTGGCGTACAGAATCCGTGCGTCACAGTCGACGGCGTGTTCCAACAGGTGGCGGGTACCTTCGGTGTTCGTCAGGGCGATTCTGACCGGGAACTCGGTGAAATCGGCAGGGGATGCCCGGGAGGCGAGGTGGTATATTTCGTCGACGATCGGCAAATTAGACGACTTCCTGATATCATCCTCGAGAAACCGGAAGTTGGCGTGGTCCTGAATGTCCGCCACGTTCTCCTGACGACCGCTCCCTAGATTGTCGACACAGACTACTTCCATCCCATCGTCGAGGAGGGAGCGACAGAGGTGGCTTCCGAGAAAGCCTGCACCCCCTGCGACAAGAACCTTTTTCGTAGCCATCACCTACGTCTCCTCGGCCGAGACTAATGGAGTTGGCGGTTACTTACGCGGGGCAACGACTGTTGCTCCCGACGGGACGACTTCAGCCCCGTCTTCCGCGACAGCCGTCCCCCCTCCGTTCGCACGGCGACCGACTCCTGGAGCCGGGTAGCAGGAAGTAATAAATAGAAACCCTCCTGTAGAATGGTATCAGGATAAAGTGTGGACGTTTCAAACGTATGCTGCTACAGCAACAGAGATTATGATGATTGACAGAATTATTACATATCCGGTGCAGTTCTTGTTGAACACCATCCGCTGGCTATTCTACGGGACATACAACTCCATCGTGGCCCAGGACGTACGGTTTCTGTTCAGCTCCTTCTGCTCACAACGACTCCCGCTGTCGACCTCGTTCCCGCATCCCGTCGGAGTCGTCATTTCGAGCGACAGTCCCATCGGAGAGAACGTAAGCATATTGCAGAACGTGACAATCGGTGGGAACGGAGACGGTATCGCCCCCCGAATCGGCGACGACGTTACGATACACAGCGGTGCGGTCGTTGTGGGGGACATCGACATCGGCGATGGTGCCGTCATCGGTGCCAACTCAGTCGTTCTCTCGGACGTGCCAGCGGGCGCAACAGTCGTCGGTGCTCCTGCCCATGTCGTAAAGGAACCGTAGTCGGCGGACGCAGTTGAGAAAACGATTCCGACGGGGTCAGCGGATCAGGGGTTCGTACCAGTCACGATTCGCCTCATACCAGTCGATGAACTCACCGACGCCTTCGCGGATGGTCGTCGTCGGCTCATACCCGATGATCTCGTTGGCTTTCTCGATGCTCGCATGCGTGTGCTCGGCGTCCGCAGCGAAGCGCTCGTCGTACTCGAGTTCGACACCGGGCGCGAGCTGATCGCGAACCTCCTCGGCGAGCGCCTTGATGCTGATATTGTCCGTGCTTCCGATGTTCATGACCTCTCCGTTGGCGGCGTCGGTTTCGAGCAGTGAACGGTTCGCGGTAAGGATGTCGTCGACGAAGGTGAAATCGCGTGTCTGCGTCCCGTCCCCGTAGATGACCGGTGGCTGACCGTTGAAACAGCGGGAAACGAAGTTGCTGATGGCCATGTTCGGGCGCATCCGGGGGCCGTAGACGGTGAAGTACCGGAGTGCGACCGTGGGAAGATCGTATACGTCGTTGTACATCCGGACGTACTGCTCGGACGCCAGTTTGGAGACACCGTACGGGCTGACTGGCGTCGTCGGATGGTCCTCGTCGTAGGGGAGGTACTCCGGTTTCCCATACACCGAGGACGAGCTGGCGACGACGAGGCGTTCGATGTCCGTCTGCCGGGCTGCTTCGAGAACGTTGAGCGTTCCGCAAACATTGACGTCGTTGTACGACTGGGGCTTTTCGACGCTGTCACGGACGCCGACACGGGCGGCCTGGTGGTAGACCATGTCCGCCCAGTCGACGTACCGTTCGATTATATCCTCGTCTCGGATGTCGCCTTCGACGAACTCGTACGTCCCGTCGGCCGCTTCGGCCGCCGCTACGTTCTGCTCTTTGATGCTCAATGAGTAGTTGTCAAACAGAGAGTCGAGCGCGACGACATCGTGTCCGTCGAGGACGAACTCCTCGGCGAGGTGGCCGCCGATGAACCCGGCACCACCAGTGACCAGTATCTTCATGCTGTTACCCTGTTTCTGCCCGCCGTCTCACAAGTAGTTATCGCGTTTCGGTCAGTGAGGGGCACTCCGTAACTCCTATGACGCCACTCTCGGATAGGTAGCGGTAGATGAGCGAGCCGTCCGTCAGCGTCGTCATCACCACCTACAACCGGTGCGAACTGGTCGGCGACGCCATCGAGAGCGTGCTCGCACAGACCTACTCGAACTTCGAGCTGTTCGTCGTCGACGACGCGTCGACCGACGACACGGAAGCGGTCGTCGGGTCGTACGACGACGAACGGCTGACCTACGTCCGCCACGAGACGAACAGACATCTCTCAGCGGCCCGGAATACCGGCATCGAACTGGCGAACGGAGAGTACATCGCATTCCTCGACGACGACGACGAGTGGGTCGAGACCAAACTCGAACGGCAGGTCGAGCGGTTCGAGGAGGCGTCCAGCCGAGTTGGACTCGTCTACTGCTGGATGGACTACTACGAGGGCGACGAGGTCATCGCGGAGTATCATCCCACCTTCCGTGGCGACATCTACCCACGGACGCTTGGTCGACAGCCGCTCGGCAACGGTTCGACGTGGCTGGTCAAGGCGGAGGTCTTCGACGCGGTCGGCGGCTTCGACGAGGACATCCGTCGGGGGGTTGACGGTGACTTCGTCAGGCGGGCGTGTAAGGAGTACCACGTCGATGTCGTCCCGGAGGTGCTGACGGTGTACAACGTCGGTCACGGTTCTCGACGCATCACCGGCGAGGACGAGGACAGTATCCGGGCTGCGATAGAGGGACAGCGAACGAAGTTCCAAAAGTACGGCCCCGCATTCAGGGAGTACCCGAGACAGGAGGCTATCGTACGGGCGAAGATTGGCTGGCGTCGAACCCAGCTAGGTGAGTGGTGGGATGGAATAGCCGAGTTCGACCGGGCCTTCAGACTTGCACCGACCTGTACGACAGTGTACTACTACGTGGGCGTCGCTGTCTTCCACGCACTCAAGCGATATCTCCCATCGCAATCATCATGAATCGAGAGGCAGGTAACCGGCACGAGGTTCAGTGAGTACCGATGACCGACGACTTCGACGAAGAACAGCAGATACAGGAGCAACAGTACGAGTACCCCTACCACTACCTGCCGCGAGTCGAGGATGGGAACTACAGTCAGACGCAGTACTGGTCGTGGGGCATCCACTATCTAGGCGGGATGCGAGTCGTCCTCGACCAACTCTCGGACTGGACGTTCGATTCCCTCGTCGACGTCGGGTGCGGTGACGGTCGGTTCCTGCGGGAACTACACGTAGCTCAACCCGATGTCGATTCACTGGGCGTCGACTACTCTGAACGTTCCATCGCAATGGCGAACGGAATGAACCCACATCTTACCTACGAGGCCCGGAATATCCTCGAGGAGGATCTGGACCGGGCGTTCGATGTCGCCACCTGCATCGAGGTGCTCGAACACATTCCACCTGAGGACTGCGCGGCGTTCGTCGAGGCCATCGCCGGGACGCTAGCCGACGACGGCAAGCTCGTCCTGACGGTCCCACACGTGAACAAGTCGGTCTCGGAAAAGCACTACCAGCACTTCGACTCGGACAAACTCGTCGACCTTCTCGACCCACAGTTCGACCGCGTCGAGTTCGTCCCGTTCGACCGGCAGTCGAAGGTGTTCACCGCGCTGGAACTGGCCGTCGGTGGCCGGGGGAACCAGTTCGTCGTCAACTCGCCACTGGTGCTGAACAGGCTCTGGGGGTTGTACGAGCGCCGGTACATGTACGCCGATAGCGAGGCGAACTGCCGTCGAATCGCTGCGGTCTGTGAGAGATGACGCGGGAATCGGGAGCGACCGACGAGGGCGACGCCGGACACGGCTGGAGCAGGCACGACCTCGCCGTCGACACCGGAGACGGACGGCTCGACGACACCGATCCGACGGCCGAAACCCCGCTGGTTACCGCTGTCGTCACGACGTACGACCGGTTCGAGGAGGCGACGCGAGCCATAGAGAGCGTGCTCGCCCAGACGTACGAACCGGTCGAGTTCATCGTTGTCGAGGACGGAACTGAAAGCGGTATTGAGGTGTGGCTCACCGAGCAGGGCCATTACTCGGTCCGGTACGTTCGACATGCGACGAATCAGGGGCTCGCCGGAGCACGGAACACCGCCATCGCGCTCGCCTCGGGCGACTACGTGGCTTTCCTCGACGACGACGACAGCTGGAAGCCGGAGCGCATCGAACGACAGGTGTCGGCACTTAGGTCGCTCTCCGACGGGGAACGCGAGAATCTCGGTGTCGTCTACTGTGCAGTCGAGGCGCGGGAGGACGGGCGGGTCACCTCCGTGATTCCCCCCGAGAATAGTGGGAACCTCCGTGAGGCCATCGCCCGTGACGGGCCGTCGACGCTCCAGTCCGCCTGCTTGTTCTCGAAGCGTGCCCTGCTCGCCGTCGACGGCTACGACGAGGAACTCGTCTCGTCGGTCGACCACGACATTTGGCTCTCGCTTGCCGTGGGCGGTTACAGCGCGGTGACCGTCGCAGAGCCCCTGGTCGTGTCCTACGACACGTTCGCCGACAGCATGATGACGAACACCGACGAGCGCATCGAGGGCGTCGCACAGTTCGTCGAGAAGTGGCGGCCGACGTACGTCGACTGGTTCGGGCGGGAGGAAGCTGACCGCCGCCTCCAACGTTACTTCGCCCGCGTCATCGCGCGGCTGGCAGCAACGAAACTCGTCAGCGGGAGTTTCGGCGAGGCGAGACGAGCGATTGCTGTCCTGTTCGAACGGAGCGACCAGACCAGCTACAACGTCGCAACGCTGGCACTGTTGACGGCCGAAGCGGCGGTTAAACGGTTCGTCCCACCAGCTCTCGTCCGCCGACTCGCCGCGATTCGCAACCGGTAGTCGACCGTCGGTGACAGTTTACAGGTAGCCGAGGTCTTCGAGCTGTTGCTGCCGACTCGCGGAGAGGCCTTCACTGCCGGAGTCTTTGCTGTCCTCGTCGGGGAAAGACTGGACCGCGTCTTCGCATGTCTCGACGAGGTGCTCGGGTGCGTCAGCGCGGGACCGTGCATCGTCGTCGTTCCACACGTCCATGTCACCGTTCGAGTAAGCGATGACGGTCCAGGGGTCGTCGAAGCCGACGACGGAGTGCGTCATCGACTGCCGAGTGACGAACCAGTCGGGAATGTGGTCGTACCGGTCGAACGAATCCCGGTGAAAGGGGTTCGCCGGGAGCTCGAACAGGGTGGGCCCGTCAGTCGTCAGTGCATTGCCGATCGATTCAAGCGAACCGTCGACGAACGACGCAGGGCCGGTCAACAGCTGGTTTGAAAGTGCGGTGAGCGGCACGCGCTGTTCGACGGTTTCAGGTTCTATGTCGGGGTTCGCGACGATGAGCGGGACTCGCATGTGATGCTCGTTGACGGAGTTTATATGCCCCATCGACCGTTCGCCACGGATGTCCTCCTCACCGAGCGCCTCGCCGTGGTCCGCAGTCACGACGACCAACGTTTCGTCCCGAAGTCCGGCGCGCTCCAGCGAGGCGAGCAACCGCCCGACCAATTCGTCGACGCTGTGGACCTCTCCGCGGTAGGCGGCACGGACGAGTTCGAGGTCGTCCTCGTTGACATCGTCAGCGAAGTAGCGGTCTAGAAACACCCTCGGGTTCGAGAGGTCCGGTTCGATATCGGTGATGTCCTCCCGTCCGTACTGGCCGTCGGTGACCGTCCGCAGGTGGTCTTCTGGCGGTTCGTACGGGAAGTGAGCGTCCATCAGATTCGCAAACGCGAAGAACGGGTTTTCACCGTCGCTGTGGCGCTCAAACACGTCGACAAGACGTTGCTCGGTGCGCTCGGAGGCCGCGGTTAGGTAGCCGTATTTGTCTGTCGAGAGGCCTGGAATCCGGTCGCGGAGTGCGTACCTGTCGTTCAGTTCGATGCCGATCGCTCTGACGTAGTTCTCGACACTTGCGAGCGGATTGTCGTGCTGAAGTGCTTTTCCGAAGACGGTGAGATAGGTACGTATGTCGGGACCGTCCAGCGGCTCATGTCGACGGACCGCCGAGAACGGGTTCAGTCCGTTCGGATTGAGCGGCCGTCGTGTCTCGTAGAACTCGTCGAAGCTGTTCCCAAAGCCCTGACTCATGGAGAAGTAGATGTTCGACGTGAGACCGACCGTATCGAAGCCGTTCCGGTTGAACGACTCGACCAGTGGAAGCGAACTTATCTTCTGTTCCCGCCAATAGCAGTGGTGTTCGTGGGCCCATTCGCCCGTGAATATCGATGCATGCGACGGGAGAGACCAGTCCGCCGGAGCGATGCAGTCCTCGAACGAACAGTTCTCCTCGGCCAGCTTCGTCAGATTTGGCGCGGTCTCGGGAGTTACCGCATCCCCTCTGAGACAGTCGAGGACGAGATACAGAACGTTCGGTGCCATACCAGATGGAGAATCCATGGATATAAGAAAGGTACTTTCTACACCACCACGCCCCCACGTGGAGTCACGATTCGCCCCGGGACAGCGGCACCTGCTCGACGAGTAGTTCGCCGATGTGCTCTATTGAGAACACCGACTCGTAGCGCTCCCGGCCCTGTCTGGCGATTCGGTCGCAAGTTTCGGGATCGTCCCGGAGATCACGGATGGCGTCGGCGAGCGCGTCCGGGTCCTCCGGTGGAACGAGGACGATGTCCTCGCCGTCGGTGAACCACTCCTCGATGGCTGGCGAGCGCATCGTGACGACGGCGGTTCCGGCGGCGACACCTTCGCTCACCTTGTTCGTGATACTGGCCCGCGAGCGCGGGTCGTCCGCGAAGATGCCGAGTGCAACGTCGCCTCCAGCGGCCGCCTCCGAGAGCTCCTCCCAGGGGACACGGCCTCGGAACTCGACATTCGACACGTCTAGTCCGTCGATTCGCTCCCGGATGCAGTCGAGCTTCGGCCCCTCGCCGAGGAAGACAAAGTCGACGTCCTCGTCTCGAAGTCGATCGATAGCGCCAACGACTGTGTCGAGCCCGTGGTGTGGGAGGAAGTTCCCCCAGTAGACGACGGTGAACGAGTCGAACGGGGAGTCTTCCCGTGGGTGGAACCAAGTGTCGTCGGCGCCGAGCGGTAGGCCGACGATTCGCTCGCGTGGAAGCGAGTACAAATCGGTGTAGAGCCGGGCGAACTCGGCCGTCTCGGTAAGGTGGTACGCTGGTAACCGAAGCGTAATTCGTTCGATCCAGTGGACCACCTTCACCTTCCACGAGGCGTAGCCGCGCATCTCGCCGGTCCGGTAGAGCGAAACGAATAGGTCGTAGATCAGGATGGCGTCCAGCCACCACGCAGCCAGCGCCGCCGCCGGAAGCATGAGAACATTGAACTTCGTGACGAGGATGGCGTCGATATCGCCCTCCCGGGAGAGCTGCCACAGTCGCCGGAGCACGACGCCGTAGAAGAATGGGAGCAACAGCAGTTTCCGGACGCCGATGAACAGCGGTTCGTCGCGGTACCGGCACTCCTTCACCGTGACACCCTGCGATTCGAGTCCCTCACGCAGCGAGACCTCTCTGAAGTACTCGTAGTCGTAGTCCCCGAGAAGGATGACAGTCCTGTCGTCTACACTCATCAACTGCCCCTATCTCGCCGAAGCGCGAGTATAAGCGTACCTATCATTTCTCGCGGAGCACTCGACGGTCGGGCTAGCCGGTAATCGTGTTGCTCGGGAGGTTTCGCGAGAGCGTCGTCCTGAAGTCCCGCGAGATAGCGGTAAGGACGGCGAAGTAGACGCCAGCACCGATACTGACGAGCACAACCACGAACACCAGATTGTAACCGCTGAAGTAGCTGGAGAGCACCGTCCGTGCACCCAGCACCACGCCACCCATCAAGAGCGCCGAAAGACACTGTCTGGCAATCTCCCCGAGAGGTGGGTCGATATCGAACCACGACCGTGCGTAGCGGGCCGACATCAGGAGGGCAATTCCTGACGAGAGCATCGTCGCGACCGCCGCACCGACGATGTCGAACTGGTAGATGAGTACCACGTTCAGGATCGTGTTGGCGACGACGAACACGCTGTTTGACCGGAACGCGATATCGGGTCTGTCTATCGCGTTGAAGGCGTTCACGAGTTGTTTGTTGAACGTCCAGATAATGGCCGCCATCACGAGGATGGCGAACACCTCCGTCCCCCTCGTGAACGTCGGCCCGTAGATACGGAGCACCCTGTCACCGACGATGATGGCACCGACGAAGCCGGGGATGAGGACCAGCCCCGAGTACATCAGCGCGTCCTCGGTCAACCCAACGACTGCTTCCCTGTTCCCGTCCGTGGATTGCTTGCTCATCTCGGGGAAGATGGTTGTCTGGATTCCGTTCCCGAAGATGGTCAGAAACACGACTATCGACCAGACGACGGAGTAGACACCGACCAGCCCAGAGGCGACGAACACACCGAGTACCGTCACGTCGAGATTGCCGTAGAAGCGCTGGCTCAAGTTTCCGAGCCACGAGTATTTCGCGAACTTGAACAGGGAGACGAAGTGTTCTCGGCGCGGGGCCGCTGGACGGATGTCTATCACCCAGAGGGCGACGATGCCGGTCAACAGACTCGACACCGCATAGCCCGTGACCATCCCACCGATCCCCCAGCCGACTGCCACGAGCGCGATCTGGACGGCGCTCTTGACCGCCTGTCCGCCGATCTGAAGCAGGGATTCGAGGTGGACCAGACGCCGGCCGTGGAGCGCGGCGTTGAGGATGGATTTGAACGTAATGAGTGCGAGGAGTGGGATGACGAACAGAACCGCGCTCGTGCCGACGTAGGAATCGACGGTGTCGCCGAACAGTAGGATGACGAGCGTGGCAACGACAGTGACGCCCCCGGCGAACACCAGCCCCGCTCCGAAGTACTTCTCGGACTCGCTTCCCTCGCTGATGCGTTTCGTGATGGATTCCGAGAGCCCGACCTGCGAGGCGATACCAACCCACATCACCAGTGCGAGAATCAGTGCAAACTGACCCAGAACGGCGTCGCCGAGCACTCTCGCGAAGTAGACGGTCGCGACGAAACCGAGCGCTGAACCTGCGAACCGTGAAACTGAGTATATGATAGACGTTTGACCGATTCGCATGGTTGGGTCGGCCGGTGGAGGGGAGGCGGCCGCTTAATCTACACTGGCAGTCGCGGTTTGAAACCTGTATCGGTTTCGAAACTCTACTGCCGCGAGGCGACGAACTCGTCGGCGCTGCTATCGCTCACTCTCGTAGTCGTCTAGCAGGTTCGGTTTGAGAATCGCGTAGACGTAGCCGAACCCGACCATCGCGGTGAAGACGAACAGCGCGACGAGCTGTTTCACCTTCGCCAGCTCGGGTTCCCTGACGAGCGAGACGAGCCGTTCGGGGACGTGCTTCGTCAGCAGGTCCGCGAGGTACTCGTTCTTGTCGCCCGACGCTTCGGGGATGATGTGGTCCATGATGCGCTTCGAGTAGCCCTGCCAGAACGAGCGGCTGGCGAGCCACCGGAAGTCGCCGCGGTACTCGAACAGCTTGTGGTGGACCTTCGCGTCGGTATTATAGATTACTCCACGCCCGTACTCGCGACGGATGCGTGCGCCCACCGTCGACTCGTGCGCCTGGATATGTTTGTCGCCCTTGCGACCGGTGTTCTCATCGTAGCCGCCGACGTTCAGCAGGACCTCGCGTCGGAACGAGATGTTCGAGCCGTACGTGTTGCGCAGCTCTTCCATGTGCTCGCCGAAGCCCTTCTCGTCGCAGCCGACGAGCCAGTAGAACTCGTCGGGGAAGAAGTCGGGCTTTGCGACCTGCCAGTCCGGGAGGACCTGCCCGCCGACGGCGACGGCGTCGGTTTCTTCGTACGTACGAACGAGGGTCTCGATCCAGTCGGGTTCCGCGGCGGCGTCGTCGTCGATCATCGCGACGATGTCGCCCGTCGCGAGCTTGGCACCTTTCGTCCGCGAATAGGAGATGCCGCGGTTCTCGTCGTTGCAGTGGATGCGGACGGTCTCCTCGTCGCCGAAGTCGGCGACGGTCCGCTTGTGCACCTCTTCGTTTCCGTCGATGACGAGGACGATCTCGATGTCGTCGTATGTCTGATTTAGAACACTTTCGATGGCTTCCGAGAAGACCTCGTAGCGGTCCGTCGGGTACGTACAGATGACGACGGAGACGTTCATCGTTCGGATTCACCCCCGAAGCGCGAATAAGCGTTTTGCATCGCGCTTTTCCCGACTCTCCGAAACGATTACACAAGGCTTATTCGTGGCTTCAGACTTTTCCCGTACAATGAGTACGTCGACCGGAGAGGAGACCGAAACCGAGGAAACGACCTCGGAGTCCCTCCTCGAAGCCTTCGAACGCTGGTATCACGTGCCGGGCGTGGGGCTGATAATGCTGTTCATGCTCTGGGTCAGGCTCCAACCGCTCGATAAGTTCACGCGGAACGGGCAGGTGTTCTTCGCCGGCAACGACGCCTGGTACCACTACCGGCAGGTGTCGTGGACCGTCCGCAACTGGCCGTGGACGATGCCCTACGACGTCTATACCCAGTACCCGACAGGCACCAGAGCGGACCAGTTCGGCACGCTTTTCGATCAGATCGTCGCGACTGGCGCTCTCATCGTCGGGCTCGGTGACCCGTCCCAACAGACTATCGGCATGACGCTGCTTGTCGCCCCCGCCGTCTTCGGCGCCGTCGTCGCCGTCCCCACCTACTTCATCGGGAAGCGACTCGGTGGCCGGTCGGGTGGTGTCGCGGCTGCGCTGGTTCTCGCACTCCTCCCAGGGGTCTTCCTCCGGCGCAGTACGGCCGGGTTCTCCGACCACCACGTCGCCGAGGTTCTCTTCCAAGCCTTCGGGGTGCTCGCTGTGATGATTGCTCTTCGATCGGCAGAGCGCGAGAAGCCCGTCTTCGAACTGCTGCTCGACCGGGACTGGGCCGCCCTCCGCGAGCCGACCAAGTGGGCCGGACTCGCCGGCCTCGCGATCGGTCTCTACATGTGGGTATGGCCGCCCGCAGTCGTCATCGTCGGTATCCTCGGCGTCTTCTACACCATCGCCCTCGTCGTCGAGTATCAGGCCGGTCGGTCACCGGACCACCTCGCCTACACAGGCGTCGTCATCGGTGTCGTGAGTGCGGTGCTGGTGCTCTTGAGCATCGACCAGTTTACTCTTGGCGTGACCTCTCTCTCGCCGCTGCAGGTCGGTATCTCGCTCGGACTCGCTGCCGGCTCTGCGTTCATCGCCTACCTCGCACGCGTCTGGAACGGGCTCGATGTCCAGACGATCCGCACTGTCGTTCTCCCGCTGAGCGCGGTGCTGTTCCTCGCGCTCGTGCTGGCGCCTCTCTTCGGGTTCACGTTCCTCCCGTATCCGTTCGCGATCATCTTCCTCATCGCGGGATCGCTCGCGTTCGGGTCCTACTACGTCCACGAGGACGAACGCCGCGTCCACTTCCCGCTCGCGGTCGGCTCGCTACTGGTACTCGGCCTCGCCGGCGCTCGATTCCTCGTACCGCCGGTGTACAACCGGCTGATCTCCAGCCTCAAGCAGACGGTGGCTCTGAGCGTCAGCGACAACATTCTGACTATCGGTGAGGCGCAGTCCGTCGTCGGGGCGGGCGACCCGTTCTTCCAGACCGCGACGCAGTTCTTCGGCTCGCAGTACGGACTGAGCTACATCCTGGCCCTCGTCGCGCTCGTCTGGCTCCTTTCCTACCTGTATCTCGGTGAGGAGTACCGCGCCGAGTACCTGCTCGTCGCCGTCTGGACTGTCTTCGCGTTCCTGATGGCGCTGACGCAGGTCCGCTTCAACTACTATCTCGTCGTCCCCATCGCGGCGCTGAACGGCTGGTTCCTGGGCCGTATCGTCTCGTTTATCGGATTCAAAAACATCACCGACGAGGCGTTCGACATCGAACCCTACCAGGTCATCGCCATCGTTGCGGTGCTGATGCTCGTGCTCG
The DNA here is from genome assembly GCF_024495425.1 of Haloarchaeobius litoreus. NCBI lineage: Archaea > Methanobacteriati > Methanobacteriota > Halobacteria > Halobacteriales > Halorubellaceae > Haloarchaeobius > Haloarchaeobius litoreus. Next base: position 364,501 of record NZ_JANHJR010000001.1, read on the forward strand.
TCCCGTTGGTTCCGGGCACGAACATGACCTCGACGACCGTCGACCAGCAGGCACAGGGCCTCTCGCCCGGTTCGGTGCTCATCTGGAACGAGAGTACGGAGTGGATGCAGCAGAACACGCCCCAGCCTGGACAGTACGGTGATGCAGACAACGACCTGGGCTACTACGACCGCTACCCGGACCAGGACGACTTCGAGTATCCCGAGGGAGCGTACGGCGTGATGTCGTGGTGGGACTACGGCCACTGGATCACAACCAAGAGCGAACGCGTCCCGGTGGCGAATCCGTTCCAGGGGAACGCCGAAATTGCCTCCGCCTACCTCCAGGCCCAGGACGAAACGCGTGCGAATCTCCTGCTCGAGGCGCTCCCGAACAGGGACGATGCTGACGGCGCTATCTACAACCTCAGTAACGAAGAGCTCCGGAGCCTCATCGACGAGCAGACCGAACAGGAGGCCCACGAGGACACGCAGTACGTCGTCATCGACTATCAGATGGCCGGCGGCAAGTTCGGTGCCATCGCGACCTGGACCGGTCCGGGTCCGAGCTCCTATTACAACCAGCGTGAGAACGTGACCGTCGGTGGCCAGCAGGCCGCACTGCCGACCCGCTCTGAGTCGTACGAGAACACGATGCTCTCGCGGCTCTACTTCGACGACGCCGAGGGGATGGAGCACTACCGGCTGGTCCACGAGGCGACGAACCAGCGTGTGTTCACCTCCATCGCGATAAACGAATCGGGAACGCTGCAGCCGACGCGGTTCGTCAACCAGCCGCTCCCGATTCAGCAGTACTTCCAGTACCAGATGCAGCCGCAGTACGAGACGTACAACACCGAGGCCGAGTCCACCGTGAAGACCTACGAACGGGTCCCCGGTGCGACGCTCAGCGGTCAGGCCGACGTGAGCAGTCCGACGAACGTCACCGCACGCGTCGAGCTCACCTCGGACACCCTGAACCGGACGTTCAACTACACGCAGACGGTTCAGACCGACTCGGAGGGCAACTTCGAGGTCACGGTCCCGTACGCGACGAACGACGAGCTCGGGCCCGAGGACGGGGCCACCGACGTCGCCGTCGAGGCGACCGGTGACTACGAGATCACCTACGGAAACGAGTCCGCGCGGGTGTCCGTCCCCGAGACGGCGGTCGTCAGCGAGGACAGCTCGCCCATCGAGGTCACGTTCGACGGGAACGCCTCGACGTCGTCGAGCGACGAGTCCGAAGAGTCCGCCGACGACCTGGAGCGGACCGACGGCGCGCTCCTCCCCGTCCGTCATCACGCGCCGCTGGCGTAACGAGTCGAAAGCGAACTGTTTTCCCGGCCACGGTTGGTACTGACCGTCGATGCGTTCGTCACTCTCCGTCTACCTGAAGGGGTTCCTCATGGGTGCGGCAGACACCGTACCCGGGGTCTCAGGCGGGACAATCGCCCTCATCACCGGCATCTACGAACGGCTGATCAACGCGATCACGGCCGTCGGACCGTCGGACGCCCGGCTCGTGCTGTCGTTCCATACGGCCGAGGGGCGGACCGACCTCCGTGACCTGTTCGTGCAAGCCGACGGCGTGTTCCTGCTGGTCCTGGGCCTCGGTATCGCCTCCGCGGTGCTCACGCTCTCTCGCGTCCTCGAACACACCCTGGAGCAGTTCCCGGCGTTCACCGCTGCCTTCTTCTTCGGTCTCATCGGTGCCTCGGCCATCGTCCTCTACTCCGAGGTCGACGTGGGGACGTCGAAGCGGCTGGCCGTCGCGCTATTCGGTATCGTACTTGCGGCCGGCCTGTCGAGCCTGCCTGAGAGCGCGATCGGAAGCTCGTACCCCGTCGTCTTCGTCGCTGGCGCCATCGCCGTGTGTGCGATGATACTCCCTGGTGTCTCGGGCTCGTTCCTCCTCTACGTGCTCAACCAGTACGAGTTCATGATCACGAACCTCACGGCGTTCGTCGACGGCGTCATCGCCCTCGTGGATGGGGGCGACCTCGCCTCCCTCACGGAGCCGTTCACCGTCGTCGTCACCTTCTGTACCGGCGCGCTGCTCGGACTCCTGACGATGGCGCGGGTGGTGAAGTGGGCGTTTCGAGAGTTCCGTGCGGGGACGCTCACGTTCCTGGTGAGCCTGATGGTCGGCGGCCTCGTGAAGCCGCTTTCGACCATCGCGGCCGAGGCACAGCTCGGCTCCACGACCGAGGTCGCGGGGATCGTCGTATTCGCGCTGGTCGGCGGTAGCCTCGTACTGGGTGTCGACTCCGTAACGGGAGAAATCGACTATTAGTACCGGTCTTCAGTCGCTGGGCCGATTGGTGATTACTGCACGATATTCGAACTGACCAGTCGTGCAGCTATACTTGTACTTTCTGGCCGACAGTCGTCCATTGTGCGGCACTACTGGCGAGATGTATCGTTATTAATTTCAGAACAATACATTCTTTTACCGATTGGGTAATAAACCGTGAAATTTTATAAGTAATATTAAGATAATTTGATGTGTGTGCCCGCGCACCATGCAAGTACAATGTCGAAGAAAGGCACCATGTCCGACTGGCTGTCCGAGCACCCGCGTATGATTGGCGTCCTGTTCATGATCGGCCTGCTGCTCATGCAGGCGGCACCTGTCGCTGCGACCGGTGCGACTGCGAACCCCGGCCCGTAAAGCAGCTGTTCTCGCGACGACTGGTTACTGGAAGTCCACGGTACCGATAGTGTTGTTCCAGTGGAGTTGACCGTCGAACTCGACTGGGGAGACCGTCCACATCAGATACTCGAATAGCTCGTGCTCGCTGAGCTGGAACGTTCGCATCTTCCCCGGGAGCAGATAGTACTCGTCCACAGCATTGAGCGTCGGCATGGTCAACGAACCGAGCTGGAGTTCCTTGGTCGGGTACGTCTGTATCGTCAACTCGTACGAGTCACTACCGAGTTTCTCGACGTGGCACACGATCGGTGGGCCTCCCTCCGACTGAACGACGTCGACAGAGCCGTCACCGACGACGAGGTACTGCTCACCGATTCGGGTGTGTTCGTGGACGAGTTCGACCGCCGCACGGAGCGGGAAACCGAGGTTCAGGAGGTGGGCCACGGCGTGGCCGATCTCGACAGCGTGCTCGTTCACGACGTCTCCGAGTGTCGCGACACCACCGAACGAGCCCTTCTTGATCAACGCCTCGGCCTGCTCGAACGAGCGGCAGGCGTTGAGCAGGAACACGTTCACACCGACGGAATCCAGATCGCGGATATCGAGTTCGCCGTCGGTACATCGGAGTCCAGTCGGCGTCGCGTGACCGATGTAGTGAAGGAAATCACAGCTGCCGTCCGTCAGCAACTCGCCGAGTTGCTCTCGGGGAATGCCGAAGTACGAATCGACGTTGTACGGCAAGTCCTCACGTTCACCGTAGACATCGTCAAGCGAGACCTGCTCGTCAAGCATCCGTGGGTCGTTGCAGACGACAGTGATGTTGATCGAGTCGCTCCGTCGGCCCTGTCCCAGCTGATGCGTGAACGAATCGACCGAGGCCTTGGATGCACTCATCGGTAGCCGGTCCCCGAACCAGGCATGCTCGATTGACTCCTCGTTGACCGCTGGCTCGACGAGCGTCATCGCAACCTCGTTGGATGCCGAATTTCTGGCGTACGACCGGCGTAATCTCGTCTCCGGGGCGGTCGTCGTGGTGGTCCTCGAGATCTGGCGCTCGATTCCGCGGGGCTCCCGGATTACGCCGAGATCGTTGACGATGTGAGGAATAGCCTCTACGTGATTCGGTTCTGACGGGACGTGTGCCGTCAGGCACCATCGAGGAATGTGTGGCTCAACGAGGTCGAACGGGACGGAGAGATACGACGCGAGCTGTTCGGAGAGGGGTCGCTCGTACATCTCCGAGATGTCGAAGGGAAGCTTCGACTCGATGGCGTGCCGTTCGTACAGGTCCACGTGGTGGATCCCTTCCGTTCTGACGACGCAGTCGAGAAGGAACACGTGCTTGAGAACTGTTGCAACGTCGTCCTCGAACTGCTCTCCCGGCGAGAACTCGTACTCGAACCCGTTCGTCGTTATCTTGGGTTCCGAACCGGGAACGAGCTCTGCACCGAGATAGAACGCGAGCGGGGCCGCGGAATAGATGTACCGGAGCTCAGAGGGGATGGCGATATCGATGTCCGTCTCCGGTTTCGAGAATCCGTCCGGGATGTCGAGTGTCTCACCAAGTTCGATGAGTGGAGGATGGCCACGGAGGGTCGGATAGGAACGTTCACTCGAGGTCGTCTTGAGTGCCGACGACAGGGTACTGACGGCTGCCATCATATCCTCCGGGCACTCAGTTGTCTGAATCGTCCCGGCGGGGTGCTTGTGATACGTTCTGACCCCGAAATCGACGGTCGTCGTCGTGTGAAAACTGACCTTCAACGAGTCGACGCCCTTCCTGATCTCCGGGGCAGCGTGGAAGCGCCAGTACAGCTTCACGGGCGCGGAGATTTCCAGACTGTACATGTCGAGCCCGTAACTACCGTCGGTGTTCGCTCCGACCGGCCCGTCACTCTCGCCGTTCGAACTTCGCAAGTACACTCCTTCAGAGCGTTGAATCGACAACTCGTTCACCTCAATGGTGAACGCCTTGTCGACGGGGAACTCGAAGGATTCGGGGTCGGTCGGGGTCGGCGAAACCGGCTCGTCGGTCACGACCTGGAGGCGTCGCTGTTTGATCTGGTCCGTGATGGCGACGCCGCATGGGTCGTCCGTTTCCTTGTAACTGACCTTCATGATGTTCCGACGATGCCTCGACGGTCGTGCGGTGAGCGGTTCGTGGCCGACTGCGCCACCACCCTGTCTTGCCGTCTCTGCAGGGAGTAGGGGGAGGTTTCAGCCGGACGTGAACGTTCCGTCCGGATCGGGTCGTGCCGGAGGTACCGCCGATGTCGTTAGGTGTAGATACCCGTCGTGCTACTTAAATTTCCTGCTGGTGGTTGTATCAACTGAAAATCAGTAATGGTGCGTTACCGGGGGAGGCCCGCCGGTCAGACCGGGAGTGACCGGTCGGTGAGTGCTGCCTCGATGACCTGCAGGGTGTGCTTGACGGGGTAGTCGCTTCCGTGTTCCATCTGCATCGCGCAAGTCGGACACTCGGTCAGCCCCGTCTCCGGTTCGGCGTCGGCCATGTGCTCGAACATCTCCTCGCCGATGGCCATGGAGGTCTCGTAGTTCTCGGACTTCCAGCCGTAGGTGCCGGAGATGCCCGAGCAGGACTCGCCGACGTCCTGGGTCTCGACGTCGCCGAGGTTGGAGAGCACCGCGGTCGTCTGTCCGTCGAGGCCCTGGTTGCGAGCGTGACAGGGAGCGTGGTAGGCGAAGTCGGGTGCGTCGACGTCGTCGACGGCCGCGAGCGCGCCGTCGAGGTCCTCGTGGATGCGGAGGTACTCGACGGCGTCGTAGGTGTGTGCGGAGACGCGCTCGGTGTCGTCGAAGTCGAACAGTTCGGGGTACTCCTGGCGGAGGGCCATCGAGCAGGAGGTACAGGAGCAGACGATGTCGTAGCCGTCATCGACGAGGTCGGCGAACGTCTCGACGTTGAACCGCGCGGCGCGTCGGGCGTCGTCGAGCATCCCGTTGGCGAACATCGGCGTTCCCGAGCAGCGCTGTTCCGGCACCGCGACCTCGTAGCCGAAGTGCTCGAAGACGCGGACCATCGCCTTGCCGACCTCTGGGGTGTTGTAGTTCGCGTAGTCGCCGTGGAAGTAGGCGACGCGCCTGTCCTCGCTCTCGACGGCCGCACCGCCGCGGTCCGCCCACCACTCGCGGAAGGTCTCCGTGGCGAACGCGGGGAACTCGCGCTCGCTGGTGATGCCGAGGAACCGGTCGTTGATGGTCTGGACGAGCGAGTTACCCATGACCGCGTTGGTGAGTCGCGGGAACATCGAGCCGAAGCGGGCCATCGTCCCGTAGTTCGCGAGCAGCCGGTTGCGCCAGTACTCCACCGAGAGCTTGCTCATCGACTCCTCGACGTACTTCGCGCGGGCCGTGTTGTGCATCTGGCTCAGGGGCACGTCGGAGGGGCACGCGCCGTCACAGCGCATGCAGTTCGAGCACTTCATGATGGAGTCGTCGATCTCCTGGTCTCCCTTGCGCGTGAGCCGCCACTGCTCGGGCCCCTGGAACTTCGGCCCGGGGAACTCGTCGTCCACCTCGGCGACCGGGCACGACGAGTCGCACGTCGAGCACTTGTAGCAACTGTCCGCCCCGGGACGCAGGTCCGCGTCGCCCTCGGGGAACACCTGTATCGGTTCGAAGTCGTCCTCGTTGTCCGTACTCATGCGTTGTTCACTCCGCTCTCGGCCGCCGCCCGTGTCCCTGCGCGCCAGCCCGTCGCCAGCGAGACGCCGCTCGCCGCCTTCTGCATCGCCGTGTCCGCGCCGCCGACGACCGCCCCCGCGGCGCGGAGGTTCTCGTACGCGACCGCCTCGTTCTCGCCGAGCGGTCGCCCCTCGGCGTCGATGCGCACGCCGAACCGGGCGAACGCGTGGTCGCCGAACGCGCCCTCCGCGGACCAGTCGTACCGGTCGTCGGGGTGGGGCACGTGGAGGTCGAAGATGGGTTCGTACACGCGGTCGCGCTCGGAGTCGATACCTTCGCCGACGAGCCCGCCGGTCGCGAGCACGACCTGCTCGGGTGCGTACGGCACGCGTGCGCCGTTGCGGTCGACGACGACGGACGCGACGCGGTCGGCGTCGTCCGCCGCGTCACCCGCGTCGGTGTCCCCCGGTTCGGCCTCGAAGTCGACCACCGGGACACCCGTCACGAGCTCGACGCCCGCATCCTCCAGCTCGTTCCGGAGCAGGTCGCGGAGTCGGCTGCCGGGGATGCTCGGCGGTCCGGTCGGCACCTCGAACACCGACACCGGTGCGCCGGCCGCGTCGAAGCGCGCCTCCAGCTCGTCCCTGACGAACGCGGGGTCCTCGCCGAACACCGCGGGGAAGCCGACGCGGTCCGCACCGTCGACCCGCGGGGCGATCTTCTCGACGAGTTTCGCGCGGAACTCCTCGCTCTCCGTGAGCAGCTTCGCGTGTCTGGTCCGCTTGGCGTCGTCGCGGAGCCGGGGGAACCGGACGGTGACGCCGCGCACGTCGCCCGGGACCGTCGCGTCGAGGCTCTCCGCCGCGCGCTTGGCGTCGAAGTCTGGGTCGGTCGAGATACCGACCAGCAGCGTCTCCCGGCCGTCGCCCGCGATGCCGGGTGCGACGCTCCCGGGGTACCGGAGCGTCGGTTTGACCGTGCCCTGCGTGGTCGGGACGAGCGCGTTCCGGTCTCCCCCGCGGTACCGGTCGCCGGTCACGTCGTCGAACAGGGCGAGTCCCCCGTGGAGCGCGTCCACGCCGACGACCGAGTAGGGGTGGTCGTCGGGGAGCCCCTGGATGGCGTCGAAGGGGTCCGCGACGAGCTCGCCGTCGACCCGGCCGAGCACGTCGACCAGTCCGGACGCCTGCTTCAGCGTGCTCTCTGCCTTCGAGACGAGCGTGACCTGCGCGCCCTCGCGGGCGGCCGACAGCGCGGCGACCGAGCCGGCGAGCCCGCCACCGACGACGAGCACCTCAGTCGCGATCATGGCTCCCTCCGTCGGTTGCGGTCCGTGTCGGCGTGGCGAAGGCGTCCCAGTCGACGTCCGCGTCGTCGCCGTCGCGGTTCCAGGTCGTCGCGTGCAGCGTGTGGTTCAGCATCGCCTGCGAGAGCTGCTCGCCCCAGAGCGCGTGGCGGTGGCCCTTCCAGCGCTCCTGCCACAGTTCGTCGAGCGAGCTCTCGGCGGTCTCGGCGTCGTACTCGGGGTGGAGCTCGTTGGCGAGCCGGTGACAGCAGAAGCCGCCCTGGCAGTTGCCCATCGAGGCCCTGGTGCGGAGCCGGACCGCGTTGAGGTCGGTGCCGGCCTGGCCGATGGCGTGCTGGACCTCGGCGCGGGTGACGGCCTCGCACTCGCAGAGGACGGGGTTCGGCTCGTCGGTGCCGAGCACGTCCGGCGCGTACGAGCCGAGGCGCTGCTTGCTCCGGCGGGCGACCGGCGAGCGGAGGCCGTAGTCGTCCATCGCCGAGTCGAGCCGGTCGAGGTTCTCGCTGCCCGGCAGCGGTTCGTCGGCCGTCACACACGACGCGCGGACGCCGAGGTGGTCGCAGACGTGGTCGGTCACCTTCTCGGCCATCAGCCGGTAGGTGGTGAACTTCCCGCCGACGACCGTCGTCAGGCCGTCGACGCCGTCGCGGTCGGCGTGGTCGAGCAGGAAGAAGTCCCGCGTGATGTCCGTCGGGTCCGTCGTCCCGGTGTCCGGCGGCTCGTACAGCGGTCGGACGCCCCAGAACGAGCGGATGGTCCGCGCGTCGGAGAGGATAGGGACGAGCTTCGAGAGCTCGTCTATCATGTGGTCGACCTCCCAGCCCTCCTCGGGGTAGTCCTCGGGGTCGTCGACCTCCTCGTCGGTGGTGCCGAGGATGGCCGTGGTTTCGTGTGGGACGACGATGTCGGCATCGCCCTTCGGCTTGCACCGGTTGACGACGGTGTCGACCTGCCGGACGTTCATGACGACCATGACGCCCTTCGAGGGCCGGACCTCGACGTCGACGCCGGCCATCTCGCCGAGCTGGCCGGACCACGCGCCGGTCGCGTTGACGACGTGCTCGGCGTGGATCTCCTCGGTCTCGCCCGGGAGTCCGTGCTCGCGCTTGCCCGGGCCGGAATCGTGTTTCACGCGGACGCCCGTGACCTCGTCGCCGTCGGTGAGCAGGTCGACGACCTCGGCGTGGGTCTCGATGCGCGCACCGTGGTCCTCCGCGGAGACGGCGTTCGCGACGACCAGCCGGAACGGGTCGACCGCCCCGTCGGGGACCTCGATGGCCCTGTCGATGTCCTTCGCGAGATAGGGTTCGACCTCGCGGGCCTCCTCGGCGGAGAGGACCTCGGCCGGGATGCCGCACTCCCGACAGCCCTGCAGCTTCTCCTCGAAGTATTCGTCCGTATCCTCCGGGCGCTTGACGAACAGCCCACCGGTCATCTCGACGCAGTGGCCGGCGATGTCGCGCAGGACGCGGTTCTCCTCGATGCACTCGGTCGCGCTCGCCTGGTCGGCGACGGCGTAGCGGCCGCCGCTGTGGAGCAACCCGTGCATGCGCCCGGTGGTGCCGTGTGTCAGGTTGCCCTGCTCGACGAGCGTCACGTCGACCCCGCGCATGGCGAGGTCGCGTGCGATGCCCGTGCCCGTTGACCCGCCGCCGATGACGAGTACTTCGGTAGTCGTTGCCATCCGGTTATCGACACTGGGGACTGCGAGTACTTGATTGTTTACCTTACGGCCCCTAGCAGCAGTAACTCACACCTTCGTGGGGGGAGAAAATTCCGGAGATTCCAAACGCATTCGCGTGATTATGGCGCTAGCGGCCGTAAGACTGTTCTGATAGTGAACATCACGCACAAGTTTTATCAGGGTTTACTATAGTGTTTACTACTGGTTGCGGGCCAACAGTAAAAATAGGCTCGCGGACACGGAGGAACCTATGGCAGGTAAGCAATACGTCGGCGCGATAGACCAGGGGACGACAGGCACACGCTTCATGGTGTTCGACCACGCGGGACAGGTCGTCGCCAACGCGTACGAGAAGCACGAACAGATATACCCGAAGCCCGGCTGGGTCGAGCACGACCCGATGGAGATCTGGGAGAACACGAAGTCGGTCGTCGAGACCGCACTCGACCAGGCCGACCTCGACCCGGAGCAGCTCGCCGCGCTGGGCATCACGAACCAGCGCGAGACGACGCTGCTCTGGGACTCGGCGACCGGCCGACCGGTCCACAACGCCCTCGTCTGGCAGGACCGCCGGACGACCGACCGCGTGGAGGAGCTCGAAGCCGAGGACAAGGTGGAGTGGATCCGGGAGAAGACCGGCCTCGAGGCCGACGCCTACTTCTCCGCGACGAAGGTCGAGTGGCTGCTCGACAACGCGGACCCCATGAAGCTGGAGCGCACGGTCCCCCAGGATCTACGGGACCGCGCAGAGAGCGGCGAGCTCCTGATGGGGACCATCGACAGCTGGCTCATCTACAAGCTGACCGGGAACCACATCACCGACGTCACGAACGCCTCCCGGACGATGCTGTACGACATCCGGGAGATGGAGTGGGACGACGAACTCCTCGACGAGTTCGACGTGCCCGAGGAACTGCTGCCCGAGGTCCGGCCGTCGAGCGACGACGAGACCTACGGCACGACCGACGCCGAGGGCTTCCTCGGCGCGGAGGTGCCCGTGGCTGGCGCGCTCGGCGACCAGCAGGCCGCGCTGTTCGGCCAGACCTGCTTCGACGAGGGGGACGCGAAGAACACCTACGGCACGGGCTCGTTCTTCCTGATGAACACCGGCGAGGAGGCCGTCGAGAGCGACCACGGCCTGCTGACGACCGTCGGCTTCCAGCGCTCCGGTGAGCCCGTCCAGTACGCGCTGGAGGGTGCCATCTTCATCACCGGCGCGGCCATCGAGTGGCTGGAGGACGTCAAGCTCATCGACGACCCGGTCCAGACGGCCGAGCTCGCCCGGAGCGTCGACTCCACGGACGGCGTCTACATGGTGCCGGCCTTCACGGGGCTCGGTGCGCCGCACTGGGACGGCCGCGCACGTGGTACCATCGTCGGGATGACGCGGGGCACCAAGCGCGAGCACATCGTCCGCGCGACGCTCGAATCCATCGCGTACCAGACCCGCGACGTGGCCGAGGCGATGGAGGCCGACTCCGGCATCGACATGGGTCGGCTCCGCGTCGACGGCGGCGCGGTGAAGAACAACTTCCTCTGCCAGCTCCAGGCGGACATCCTCGGCACGGACATCGTCCGGCCCGAGGTCGACGAGACCACGGCACTGGGTGCGGCGTACGCCGCCGGGCTGGCGGTCGACTACTGGGAGACCGTCGACGAGCTCCGCGAGAACTGGCAGGTCGACCGCGCGTTCGACCCCGAGGGCGACCAGGCGGACCTCGACGCGAAGTACGACCGCTGGGGCGACGCCGTCGAGCGCAGTCTCAACTGGGCGCAGGACGGGGGTGACTGACGATGTTCGGCGTCGCAATCCAGACGACGGTTCCGGTCATCGGGCTCACGGTCGAGACGTTCGTCCTGCTGCTCATCGCGGCCGCGGCCGGTGGGGCGTTCGGGGCCGCCATCGGCGCACTCCCGGCGTTCATCTTCACGGGCTTCGTCGTCTTCCTCGGCGAGGGCATCGCGATCCTCAACCGGGAGCTCGGTGGCGAAGCACTCGCGGTCGGGCAGGGTGAACTCGTCGGTGGCCTCTCGGGCATCATCGGGTTCGGTGCGGTCACCGGCCCGCACATCGCCTTCGCCGGCGGTGTGGCCGCCTCGGCGTACGCGGGGAAGAAGTACCCCGAGATGGAACCCGACGGCTGGGACTACCACTTCGGGAAGAACATCCTGTACGCCTTCGGCACGAAGCCGGACATCCTCGCGGTCGGTGCCATCTTCGGCGTCTTCGGCGCGGTGTTCAACCAGTTCACCGGCGCGCTCCTCGTCATCGACGGCACGGGTGTCACGGACTCCATCGCGCTGACGGTCGTCGTGAGCGCGTTCGTTGCACGGGCCGTCTTCGGCTACCCCCTCGTGGGGAAGTCGGCCGGCTCGAGCATCCTCGACATGTCGCCGTTCGAGCGCGAGGAGCCCCGCACCGCCACCGACGGCGGTGAGGACGTCGAGGTTCCCATGGAGCACGAGGGCCGTCTGGCGACCGAGCCGTGGCTCCCGCACCAGTACAAGTGGTCGGGCGTCACCGCCATCGGCATCGTCGGGGGCATCCTGGGTGGGTACATCTACATCCTCACCGGGAGCATCTTCCTCGGCTACGCCATCTCGGCGATCAGCCTGCTGTTCCTGAACCTGGGCGTCGAGAAGATCCCGGTCACGCACCACATCACGCTCATCGGTGCGGTCGGAGCGGTCGTCTTCCTGCCGAACTTCAGCCCGGTCGTCGCGTTGCTGGCCGCGGGCGTGTTCGGCGCGGTCAGCGGCCTGCTCGGCGAGGTCACCCAGCGCATCTTCTACGCGCACTCCGGGACCCACGTCGACCCGCCCGCGATGGCCATCGCCATCGCGATGGTCGGCGTCGCCATCCTCGAGATCGTCGCCGTGCTGCCGAACGCAGGCTACCTCTGAGCCGGGAGACGCCCAGACGGGGCCACGTCCCCGTCGACAGGGTCCCCGGCGTGTCGCCGAGGGATTTTAGCGTCGGGACGGATTGAGCTACGACTACCGAATCGACCCAACGCATGGACATCGAAGCACGAATCAGACGACGACAACGGCGCAGCGGCGAGCCCCGCATCGTACAGGACTACGACGCCCTGTCGCCGGTCGTCCACGTCGAAGAGCCGTCGGGTCGGGGACCGGTCCTCGAGCAGCTGCTCGACCACCTCGACCCGATCTTCGAGCGGTCGCTGCCGCCGACAGCCTACGTCTGGGGGGACGGGGGCGTCGGCAAGTCGGCCGTCGTCACCGCCCTGTTCAACCACCTCGACCGGATGCTGACCAGGACCGGGAGCGTCATCCACACCACGACGCGTGCCCGCTCGACGCCCGCGCCGGAGTTCGTCTACGTCGACGCACGGGTCGACGACAGCGAGTTCGCACTGTACCACACCGTGCTCGACGGACTCGTCGACGAGCAGGTGCCGAAACAGGGCGTGCGGACGGACTCGCTGCGCTCGCGGCTGATGGAGCGCCTGTCGGGGACGGACCGGGCGGTCGTGGCCGTCGACCACGTCGACGAACTCGACACGTTCGGGCTCTCGACGCTCCACGGCGCCTTCGACGGGATGGACGACCGGCTCAGCTGGATCGCGGTCGGACGAACGTCGCCCGAGGAGCTCTCGAGCGAGCTGTTGCCGCCGGAGCATATCCACGTGCCCCCGTACCAGCAGCACGCGCTCGTCGACCTGCTGACGGGCAGGGCCTCGGACGGGCTCGCTCGGCAGGCGTTCGACCACGAACAGATCAGACGCATCGCGGAGTGGGCGGAGGGCGACGCTCACGACGCGCTCACCGCGCTGTTCGGCGCGGCGGAGGTCGCGACGAGCGAGGGGCACGGGCGCATCCACGAGCGCGACCTCGAGGCCGGACTCGACGCCGTCCCGCGGCCGACGGTCGCGCTCGGCCGGGTGCTGACGCTGCCCGAGAACCGCCAGCTGGTGCTGCGGACGCTGGTCGACCTGCCAGAGGCTGAGACGACGTCGGTCGGGGAGGCGGCCGAGTCCGTCGCGGCGGCACCGGGTATCGAGCTCTCGCCGTCGACGGTCAAGCGGTACCTGTACGAGCTGGCCGAGGAGGGTATCACGGAGCGCGTGACGGCGGAACGCAAGGTCGACAGCGCGGGCCGCCCGCCGAGCCGGCTCGAACCGCGGTTCCCGACGCTCGTGTTCAGCCGGCTGTACGACCTGCAGCACGAGTGAGCTCGGGGGAGCTCCGACCTCGCGTCCCGCGTCGACGGGACTGAGTTCGACGGCGACGGCGGGACACTATTTATGCGTCTGTAGGTGCCGAGCGGGACCCCCTCTCATGAGAGGTCACATGGTTATACCGAGGGATACGTATTGACTTCCCATGTCACACGTGAACAATGGTGGGTCCAGTCGCGGCACGACAAGTCGGCGGCAGCTGCTCGGGTTCGTCGCCGGTGCGGGAACCGCATCGCTGGCCGGCTGCATCAACGCGTTCGGTGGGGGAGGCGGCGGTGGCGCGGACGAGATCGTCCTCCAGATGGAGGGCGGGACCATGCTGGACGCGCTGGAGTCGGAGGCGTTCGAACCGTTCGAGGAGGAGTTCGGGACGACCGTGAATGTCGCCCTCCGGAGCAGCCAGCAGAGCGGGTACGCACAGATCAAGGCGGGCCAGGCCGAGGTCGACATGGCGAGTGTCCCGCCGTTCACGCTCTACAACGGGACCATGGACGAGGTCTGGGAGCCGATCGACCCGTCCGAGATACCGAACTACGAGAGCAACGTGCTCGACCCGCTGAAGAACCCGATCTTCGACCCGGGCGAGCAGATCCACGGCGTCCCGCACGCCTACGGTACCGTCGGGATGGCGTACAACAACGAGGAGCTCGACGACCCGACGTCGTGGAGCGCGATGTGGGACGAGGCGTACGCGGGCCACGTCGCCCCGGAGGGGTTCGGCTTCATCCGCGTGTTCACGACCGCCCTCGAGATGGGGATGGACCCCAACAACATCGGGGCTGAGAGCTCCTACGAGGAGGCCATCGAACAGATCTGGCAGCGCGTCGACGAACAGCAGGAGCTGGTCGTCACGAACTGGACGAGCGGCGACGAGCTGGGACGGCTGTTCACGTCGACCGACGCCTGGGTCGGCGAGGCCTGGGGGAACGTCATCTACGGGGCGGTGCAGGACGGGAACGACCACCTCAGCTACGTCATCCCCGACGAGGGGGCGTACGGCTACACGCAGAACCACGCGCTCGTCCAGGGAATCGAGGACGACCGCCGTGAGGCGTGCCTGGAGTTCATCAACTTCCTCCTGCGGGACGAGATCCTCCAGCCGGTCGTCGAGAAGCTCGGACTGCCGCCGTCGACCAGCGTCACCTCCGACACCATCACGGGTCTCTACGACTACGACCCGTCCGGCGGCGAGGGGCTGAAGTTCCCCGACGTGGAGTACATCAACGAGCACAACGACGAGTGGTCCCAGCGGTGGGAAGAAGTGCGTGGGAACTGAGCCGACCCCGAAATCAGAGGGTGACACGACATGGCATTTCTGGAGCTAGACGAGATACGGAAGGAGTTCGGCGACCTCGTCGCGGTGGACGACGTGTCGCTGGACATCGAGGAGGGACAGTTCGTGACCATCGTCGGCCCGTCGGGCTGTGGGAAGTCGACGATCCTCCGGTCGATCACGGGGCTGGAGACGCTGACAGACGGCGAGATACGGCTCGAAGGCGAGGACATCACGGACCTGCCGCCGTACCGACGCAACATCGGGCTGGTGTTCCAGGACTACGCGCTGTTCCCGCACAAGACCGTGTTCGAGAACGTCGCGTTCGGCCTGAAGATGCGCAACGCCCCCGAGGCCGAACAGCGCGAGCGCGTCGAGGAGATGCTCCGGATGGTGAACCTGGAGGGCTACGAGGAGAAGTACCCGGAGGAGTGCAGCGGCGGTGAGCAACAGCGCATCGCGGTCGCGCGTGCCATCGCGTTCGACCCGGACCTCGTC
Organism: Haloarchaeobius litoreus; assembly: GCF_024495425.1. Taxonomy (NCBI): domain Archaea; kingdom Methanobacteriati; phylum Methanobacteriota; class Halobacteria; order Halobacteriales; family Halorubellaceae; genus Haloarchaeobius; species Haloarchaeobius litoreus. Next base: position 379,743 of record NZ_JANHJR010000001.1, read on the forward strand.
CTGATGGACGAGCCGCTGTCGAACCTCGACAAGAACCTCCGGACGAGCATCCGGAGCGAGCTGCGGCGCATCCAGGAGGAGACGGGCGTCACGACGGTCTACGTCACGCACAACCAGAACGAGGCGCTGTCGCTCGGCGACAAGATCGCCGTGATGAACGACGGCCGACTGGAGCAGTTCGACGCCCCCGAAACCGTCTATCGGGAGCCGGAGACGCGGTTCGTCGCGGACTTCCTCGGCCGGTCGACGGAGGTCGTCGGGACGTACCGCCGGGAGAACGGACGCGCCGTGGCCGAACTCGCGGACGGCATCGAACTGGAGGTCCCCGCCGACGAGACACTCGCCGCCGGGGACACGGTCTCCCTGTTCCTCCGCGACGAGAAGCTGAAGCTCGTCGACGGCACCGAACCGACGAGCAACGTCATCCAGGGAACCGTCGAGTCCGTCGACTACCGGGGCCGCGACATCAACTACTTCATCCGCGTGCCCGAGCTGGACCAGACGCTCCAGGTGAGCCACATCGCCGACCACAGCGAGGAGACCTTCCACGAACTCGGTGACACCGTGTCGATGCACATCGAGCCCGAGAACGTCACGTGTCTGCCGGCCGGGGACGCACCCGTCGCCGAGCAGGGCGAGCCATGAGCACGGAGCGCGCACGCTTCGGGCGGGTGCGAGACCGCGTGATGGAGAGCGACCTGGTCAGACTCCTGCTCGCCCCGGGGCTGGGGATCGGCTGGGTCCTCCTGTTCCTGTTCCTCCCGATGACCGTCATCGTCGTCATCAGCTTCTCCGTCCCGGGCGACTTCGGGAACGTCATCTACGAGTTCACGCTCGCGAACTACGAGCGGTTCTGGGAGGCCGACGTCTACAAGAACATCATCTTCGAGTCGCTCGTCTACGGCGTCGTCGTGACGCTCCTGGCGCTCCCGCTGGGCTACACCGTCGGCTACTTCCTCGGCCGGTCGAAGACCGACTGGAAGTGGGTGCTGCTCGGCCTCGTCGTCCTCCAGTACTGGGTGCCCTTCATCATCAGGACGTACGCGTGGATCATCGTCCTCTCGAACAACGGCGTCCTGAACCAGCTCCTCCTCGACATCGGCGTCATCGGGTCGCCGCTCGACATCATGTACACGGACTACAGCATGATCCTCGGGCTGACCGTGAGCCTGCTGCCGTTCATGATACTGCCCGTCTACGTCTCCGTCAGTACCATCGAGGAGGACCAGATACACGCCGCGAAGACGCTCGGGGCGACGGACTTCCGTGCGTTCCGCGAGATCACGCTCCCGCAGTCGCTTCCCGGCATCGTCTCGGGGATACTGTTCGTGTTCATCATCTCTGCGGGCGCGTTCCTCGCGCCGACGCTCCTGGGCGGCCCCAGCACGCGGATGATCGCGCCGGTCATCGAGACGGTGTTCATCCTCGACTTCAACTGGCCGTTCGCCGCCGCACTGTCGCTCATCTACTTCGGCATCATCGGCGTCCTGCTGTACCTGTTCACGCGACGCGTCGACCTCGAAGAGGCGCTGGAGACGGGGGTGGCCTGACGTGGCGACGGACACCGAAGCCGTCACGCAGGGCGAGACGGACGTCGACGCCGAACGGGGCTACTTCGGAATCACCGTCTCGACGCGGACCAAGTGGAACCTCATCCGCGCGGTGACGGTTTTCGTCTACGTGCTGATGCTGCTGCCGCTGGCGGTCATCGTCATCAACTCGTTCAACCCGTCGCGGCTCGGCAACTTCCCGCCGTCGTCGCTCAGCCTCAAGTGGTACGAGGCGCTGCTCGCGGACACCCGGATGCTGCGTGCGCTCTGGAACAGCTTCCAGGTCGGGGTCGCCGCCGCGCTCGGGGCCGGTCTCGTCGGGACGCTCACGGCGATGGGGTTCGTCCGCAACGACTTCCCCGCGCAGGACGCCCTCGTCATCGTCATGCTGTCGCCGCTGCTCATCCCGCCCATCATCGTCGGCGTCGCCTCGACCATCTTCTTCGGCCAGATCGGTCTCGAGCGGTCGATCGCCTGGCTCATCGTGATGCACACGCTGCTGGGACTGCCCTACGCGTTCCTCATCATCCGCAGCCAGCTCTACCTGTTCGACGAGACCCTGGAGGAGGCCGCGAAGACCCTCGGTGCCAACCCGGTGACGACGTTCCGCGAGGTCACATTCCCGCTCATCTCGCCGTCCATCCTCACCGCGATGGTCATCGTCTTCGTCATCTCGTTCGGCGAGTTCACGGCGACGCAGTTCTGGGTGAAACGGACGACGACGACCGTCCCGGTCGTCATCTTCTCGATGCTCCGGACGAGCATCAGCCCGCAGATCGACGCGCTCGCGACGGTGATGCTCGTCATCACCATCGCCATCCCGCTGGTCGTCCTCGGGATTCGGCGGTACCTGCTGCAGAACTGAGCCCTCCTCTCGGGGAACCACCGACCGTCCCCGGGTCTGTTGCCATCTCGTTCGTTGATGATGAGAGCCGACTCACCGGAGTCGGTCGAACGCGACGCCCGCTGTGGGGAATCCCGGGTCGAACCCGCCGACCTCCGCGGCGACGAGTCGACCCGCGGCGGGCGCGTACTGGATGCCGTTCGCGTTGAAAGCGAGCACGGAGAGCCCGTCAACGTCGGTCGGGCCGAGGATGGGGTCGCCGTCGGGCGTCACCGTCCGGACGCCGACCCATTCGTCCACGACTGACGCCCCTCGAGTGCCCGGACAGAGTCGTCTGATTACGTCGAGCGAGCGCTCGTGGCGTGCGTCCTGTACGTCGTCCCCGATGGCGTCGGGGTCGAGCACGCTCGCGTCGTCGTACTGGCCGGGGAAGTGGCCGACGAACAGGCTCCCGTCCCGGTTCTGCCGGGTGTAGACGCCGCTCTCCTCGTGGTAGAGCGCTGGGAGGCCGTGCTCGTCGGTGTCGAGGGCCAGCATCGGCCCACGGGTGTTCCGGACGGGGAGCGTCACGCCCGCCGTGTCGAGCAGCCGGCGGTTCCAGGGGCCCGCGGCCGCGACGACCGCGTCCGCCCGTCGCCGACCATCGGTGGTGCGGACGCCGGTCACCCGGCCGCCCTCGGTCTGGAGGCCGGTCACGGTCGTGTTCGTCTCGACCGTCGCACCACTTTCCCGTGCCCGGTCGAGCACCGCTCGTGCGAGCGCGGCCGGGTCGTCGACGTAGCCGACGCCGGGGCTGTAGAGCGCGCCGGTGACCGTGTCCGTCGCGAGTCCCGGCAGGACAAGCGTCTCGTCGAGTGTCTCCCCGGAGAGGTACTGCACGGGCGCGCCCTTCGTCGCCGTCGCGCTCGCCGTCGACTCACGAAGCGTCCGGTCGAAGTCGGACTCGAACGCCGTGCGGATGGCGTCGTCGCCGGCCGCCGTCGTGGCCAGTCGGAGGCGTCCGCCGTGGACGAACCGTGCCGTGGTCCCGGCCGCCGACAGCAGCCGCCCGTAGTACCGGATGCCGTACCGGAGCAGCGGGACGCAGGCGGCGGACTCGTGGCCCCAGAACCCGACGAATGCGCCGGACCTCGCGGTCGTCTCGTCGGCCGGCTCCGTACCGCGTTCGAGGACGAGAACCTCGGCGTCCGTCCCCCGGGCGAGGTGGTCGGCCGCGCTCGCCCCCGCGATACCGGCACCAACGACGACGACCCGGTCGGTGTCGGTCATCGCTCTGTCGCCGCCTCCCCGGCGCTCGGCGTCCCGCCGTGGTACGTGCGACCGACGTACTCCGAGGTGAACGCCTGGACGAGCGCACGGTACCCGGGGCGGAACGAGAGGGTGTCCCCGACCGTGATTCGGGCGGTCGCGTCCGTGATGTCGCAGACGGTGTGGTCGCTGCTCGCGCCGACCACCTCGACGCCGTCGGCGAGGGGGACGAGCTCGTCCGTGACGACGTCCTGCTCGCCGACCGCGACGATGGCCCGCTCGCGGACGCCCCGGTCCTCGAACCCGGGACGGTCGCCGTCGACGTCGCGGCCTCGTGGTCCCGCCGGCGTCGAGGGCTTGCGCTTGCACTCGATGACCTCCGCACGCAGGGTGAACGCATCATTCCGGAGGTAGGGGACCGTCCGGTCCCGCGTGACGTCGGTCCCGAGGAGGATGGCCTCCCCGACGCGGAGCTCGTTCACGCGGTCGGGGAGCGTCCCCGCCTCGACGAGCGGGAGGGTGACGCTGCTCCCGCCCGAGATGACGGGAAACCGCCGACCGAGGGCCGCCTCGCTCTCCTCGACGAGCGAGACGAACTCCCCCATCGACGCCGCCGTCGGGAGCACGCCGCCGAAGCAGCCGACGTTGGTTCCGACACCGACGACGCGGACGCCGTCCAGTTCGACCGCGCGGTGGAGCGTCGGCCGGAGGTCCTCGGGGAGCACGCCCTCGCGTCGGTCCCCCGTGTCCACCATCACGAGCACGTCGTGTTCGACACCGCGCTCGCGGGCGGCTGTCGCGACGGCCTCGAGCACCGCCACCTCGCTGTGCAACGAGCGGTCCGCGGCGGTGACGACGCGGTCGCGGTCGCGCAGCGACGACACGAGCAGCGTCCGCTCGGCGTCGACGTGCTCCGCGAGGCGTGAGAGGTTCAGAATCCGGGAGTCGCCGACCCCGTCGACGCCCCCGTCGAGCATCGCCCGCGCGACCGCCGGGTCGCCGGTGACGGCCTTCGTGACGCCGACGACGCGGCCGTCGAAGCGCGCACAGACCGCCCGCGCGTTCTCCCGGACGACGTCGAGGTCGACGTGAACGGTCGGCGCGTCGACGCCGCGGGTATCTGGGGGTGCCATGCTCACGAGAGCAGCTCGACCGCGCCCGCGGCGAGGACACGCGCCACGTCGACGGTCTCGTCGAGGTCGACCCACTCGCCCGCCCCGTGGATGCGGTCGCCGTCCGGCCCGAAGATGACGGTCGGCACGTCGGCGCGGTGGCCGAGGTAGTTGAAGTCGCCGACGCTCCGGAAGTAGCCGAGCGACGGCGACTCACCGGTGACCGTTCGGGTCGCGGCGGCGAGCCCCTCGACGAGCGGCTCGTGCTCGTCGAAGACGTACGGCCCGTATCGGGCGTCGGCGTGGGGCACCTCGCGGAGGCCCACCGAGACGTCGGCGTCGATTCCGAGCTCCGCGACGACCTCCTCGGCGTCCGCGAGCACGGACTCCCGGGTCTCGCCGGGGACGACGTGGCGGTCGACGAGGAGCCGGCACGACTCCGGGACCGACAGCGTCTCGCCCCCGCCCTCGATGGAGAGCGGGCAGACCGACCCCTCGCCGAGCAGTGGGTGAGAGCCCACCGGCATCTCAGAGAGGGCGTCGGCGAGCAGGCCCGCCGCGACGACGGCGTTCCGCCCGGCGTCCGGTGTGGAGGCGTGTGCAGCGGTGCCCCGGACCTCGATGTCGTAGAGGAAGCGCCCCCGTGCACCGAGGTAGAGCGTCGGGTTCTCCCGCCCCTCGCCGTCGAGGATGGGGCCCGGTTCGGTGACGACCGCCATGTCGCAGTCGTCGACGACGCCGTCGCGGAGCAGCTGGTCGGTGCCAAGCCCGTAGGGTCCTTCCTCGTCGACGACCGCCGCGAGGACGACGTCGCCGGCGAGGTCGACGTCGGCCTCGGCGAGCGCGGCGACGGCGACCATCGCCGCCGCCAGCCCCGCCTTCATGTCCGCCGCCCCCTGCCCGTAGAGACGACCGTCCTCGATGCGACCCGAGAGGGGGTCCTCGGTCCACTCGTCGACGAGTTCGACCGTGTCCATGTGCCCGTTCAGCATGAGCGTCGGCGCGTCCGGGTCCGAGCCAGGCAGCCGCACGAGGACGTTCCGTCCCTCGTAGCCGGTAATCGCGGGTTCGCTGACGGCGTGGTACTCGGGGTCGAGCCCCCGGTCGTCGAGCCAGCCGTGGACGAACTCGCCGATCTCGTCCTCGTGGAAGTAGGGGCTCTCGATCCGCACGAGCGACTGGACCAGGTCGACTGTCTCGTCCGCGTCGACGGCTGCTGCCACCCGCCTCGCGGCGTCCGTGGAACTCTCGGACTGTGTCGTGGATTCGTCGTCGTTCATACTCACTCTCCGCGTACTGGGCCGTCGGAGTCGTCCGGTTCGACGGGCCCTGTCACGGCCTAGCCAACCCCCGGAACGACCCTAATCACCGCCCCTCTCATGACAGGTGGAGACAGGGGTGATGCTACCGTATATCATGAAGAGCTATCGACACGAAAGTCGCCCTCCTCCTCGGATTCAGAACAGCGGGTGACAGCGCGGTCGAGTCGGGCCCGATACCCTAAGGCAGCGCATCGATGACCTTCGCCTCGGCCTTCCGGAGGTGCTCCAGCGTGGTCGCCTTCGAGACGCCGAGCTCCTCGGCGATCTCCGTCGCACTCACCTCGCGCGGCCACGTGTAGTAGCCGCGCTCCCGGGCGAGTTCGAACACCTCCCGCTGGCGCTCGGAGAGGATGCCCTTCCGGAGGAGCCCGCCCGCCTCGCGGTCGTCCGACGTAATGTGCTGGACGTCTATCTCGGCGTCCATCTCGTCGCGGACAGCGTCGAGGCGTTCCTGGATGCTCGCGCGGTCACCCTCGATGACGACGTCCCAGTACTCGCGACCGTCGTGGATCCAGACAGCCTTGTCCGGGATGAACCCGTTCGAGACGAGTGAGTCGTTGATGCTGCGGTCGTGCCCGTACATCACGACGAGACTCTGGGAGACGTTGCCCGGCGTCGGTATCCGCTTGTCCAGGTCGAAGCTGTTGTCGAGCCGCCAGACGGAGTCGACCAGCGGCGACGACTCGATATCCCCGACCAGCGTTTCGAGTGCCTCGGTGGAGTCCCCGTAGGCGGTGAACCGCCCCTTCGCCGAGTCATCGACCGTGTAGACGCCGTGCCCGAAGATCCCCCCGTCGGCGTTCTCGGTGACCTGGAGCGTCCAGCAGTCGGGGTGCCAGATGCTCAACGTCAGGTGCGACCCGGTCCGGGTGTCGTGTCCGGCCTCGGCCATGTTTGACTTCAGTACGCAACCAAGGCGCATTACACTTGTGATGGTTGGGGTGACTGTCACCACGAAGTTCCACAACCCATCCCTCTCACTGAGATTCAAGGAGAACGCCTGACTCTTTAGCGTCAGGATAAATCCGACAATCGCTACACAACCTACCGCCGATAACACGATCCGATATTCCAATAGTTTCTTACTGTATCGAATTTAATTACAATAATAATGGCCACGGTGACTGTCACCGCGAAGCTACACAATTCATCCCTCTCACGGCGCAAAGAGTGGCAACACGCCACTCGCCTTTACCGTGACACCAAACAGTTCTGTATCGACGGGTGGGAGAACAGCGACTTCGACAAGTCCGTGACCACAGCCAGCATCGACAACGACCTCTACTCGGCCATCCAGAACCAAGCCATCCGAGAGGCGAAATCCGACCATAGCAAGGACGGAGAGGTTCGATACCGAGAGAGTCAACCGTTCGCGGTCAACAACCAGAACTGGGAACTCGACATGACCGAAAACGGGACGGTCATCGTCGGCTTCCCGTGTGTCTCCCAATGGTGGTACACACCTATCGAAGTGTACGCCGACATTGCAAACGAGGTTCACCGACTCGTAGACGGAGATGTCGACAAGACCCGTCTACAGGTCTACCGTCGGGGAGACGACTGGTTCTGCACGTTCAACATCGAATACGACGCCGACACGTCGGGTGAGACGCCCATCGGTGTCGATATTGGTGAACGTCATATCCTCGCTGTGACGGCCTCCGGTGAAGACGAGTCAATGCTGGTGTCTGGTGGTGAGGCGAAGTACGTTCGGCGCAAATATCGTTCCCTACGCGATACGCTATCGGAAGCGGGTGCGCTTCGCGCACGTAACCGTGTGGGTGACAAAGAACAGTGCCGGATCAAAGACCTGAATCACAAACTCTCCCGCCGTCTCATCACGTTCGCGGAACAGTTCGAGAGTCCTGTCATTCGGATAGAAGACCTCGAAGGCATCCGCGTGAACAGTTCGTGGTCCGGTGTCCACTCGTGGCACTTCCATCAACTCCAACAGTTCATCACGTACAAAGCCGAACGCGCTGGTATCCGCGTTGAGACGGTCGATGCGTACCAGACCAGCCAGCGGTGTTCGGAATGTGGGTCGATCGGAACCCGTGATGGTGACCACTTCTCGTGTTCGGAATGCGGCCGTGGACGCCATTCTGACCTGAACGCTTCGGAAAATATCGCACAACGGGAGGGAGAACCATGCACGGCGTAACAGTTCAGCTGACGCGAACCGTGCTACCTCGCTGGTTGAACAGCCAGCCGTCTTCGACGCCCGCTGTATGCGGGGAGGAAGGCCCCATTGACAGGGCTGTACGCGCTGTAACGCACACCGTTGGTCACAACTCGGTGGCAACCTTCGACGGGTCACGCGAAAGCGTACTTGAACTCCGAGGAAACGCGCAACCTGAATATCCACTTCGTGGATGCCCGCGTCTGTCGACGCAGGAGGATGTCAATCTACCGCTGGCTGCTTCGAGGACCAGCCAGTTTCGCGTCCAGGTACCACGGACTTCGGCGCCGACTTCTGCCAGGACTGCGACGCGCAGGTGACCATGGTCGACGAGGTGTGTCCCAGTGCGGGCGGTTGCTCGATGTCGAGGGACGACCATCGACCGAGGCCGGCTACCACAAGTATCGTACTTCAGAGTATGATACTCTGAAGTATGATTATCAGAAGTATTTCTTCCTCCCGGCGAAAGGTGGACTATGCCAGCGTTCGTCAATCGGACGGAGGAACTCGCTCGGCTCCACGAGCTCTACGACTCGGACGACGCCGAACTCGCGGTCGTATACGGACGGCGACGACTCGGAAAGACCGCGCTCGTACGGGAGTCGCTTCGGGCGGACGAAGACGCAATCATCTATCAGGCGAAGCAGAAGACGAGCGAACTCCAACTCCAGCAGTTCATCGAGACGGCCGCAGCGTCGTATCCGGGCGTCGGACGCATCCGGGAAGAGTGGGACGAGATTCTCGGCTTTCTCGCCGAACAGGATGCGACCGTTGTGCTCGACCAGTTCCCGTACCTCGTCGCACAGGATGAGAGTCTGCCGTCCGTGCTGCAGGCGATGTTCGACCACGAACTCGCTGACTCGGCTGCGACGTTCGTCCTCGTCGGGTCGTCGATCAGCATGATGGAAGAAGCGGCGTTGCTCGGGAACAGCCCGCTCTACGGTCGCTCGTCGTTGAAACTGGACATCAGACAACTGCCGTTCGACGCCGCAATGGAGTTCTTCGATGACGAGTACACTGCTGAGGAGCAGGTGCTCACGTGGGGTGTGTTCGGGGGGGTTCCGTACTATCTGGAGGAGGTCTCACCGGACGCGACCCTCGCGGAGAACATCCTGCGGACGATCCTCTCCCGGCACGGCACGCTTCACAACGAACCGGACTACGTCCTGAGAATGGAGCTAACCGAACCCACGCGGTACTTCTCGATTCTGGAAGCTATCGCCGGCGGAAGTACCAGCCGAAACGAGATTGCCGGGACGACCGGTATCGAGTACAACCAGCTGTCGAAGTACCTCGACCGACTGGCTCGATTGCGCCTCGTCGACCGCCACGTCCCGATTACGGAGCAGAAAGAACGGAGCAAGCGCAGCCGGTACCGCATTCGTGACCCCTTCTTCCGTTTCTGGTTCCGCTACGTGTACGGGTCCGGTGACCAGTACGACGAGTTGGGACGAGATGCCTACGACGCCCTGGTCGAACCGGAGCTCGCTGACTTCGTGAGTCACTCGTTCGAAGAATTCTGCTGTTCTGCACTTCGGCCGCTCTATCCGGAACACACGATCACGAACACAGGACAGTGGTGGTACGGTGAGCACGAGATCGATGTCGTCGGTCTCACGGCGGGGGAGACGCTGCTCGTCGGTGAGTGCAAATTCCAGCAGTCACCGCTCGGATACGACGCACTCGCGGGGCTTCAGGAGCACGTCGGCGAACTTCGATGGTCGCCGCAGGATGGGCGTGACCGGGTCGTAGAGTACGCGCTCTTCTCACGGAGCGGCTTCAAGCCGTCCGTCGAAGAGGCAGCCGCTGAACGGGAGAATCTCCAGTTGTTCACCGTCGATGAGGTCGTGCGCGCGCTCTCAGAGCACGGGGTTCGCAGAATAATCCGTTCCTCTATAGATTTATTCCGTCTGGGGCAGAAAATACGAACATGAAGGAACCGGACGACGAACTAAAAACGGCCGGCGAGAGCGGGACGGAACCACCGGATTTCGATACGTTGACGCCGCCCGAAGAGCTTGTCCGTGGTGACCGTACCCGCGACGACTTCTTCGATGCAGTGCTGGCGCTGGACGCGCCGACGACGGTCAGCGATGTCGCGGAACTCGCAGGCCACGGTGTGGACGCAGCGCGGGAGTACCTGGAGTGGTTCGAGCAGCCGGCATCGTCGTTCAGGTCACCGATTGACATCCTCCACGCGCCTTAAGGCGCGGGAATCCTCGCGCTCGGGGTCTGGCAGTAACGCCACCCCCGACGTGAGCGACTTTCTCCTATACGTGGATACTCTGGTCTGTGCGCGCTTCTTTGGGACGGTGAGAGCGTGGTGACTCCAGCCACTCGTGGCTGTCCCACTCGAATCGCACGGGCCGTGCCATCGGCCTTGGGACGCCTGTGTGCCGTTGACGAGACACGGTGTGTCTCGTTCGCCAGCCAGAACTCTCCGAGTTCTGGTGACGTCTCAGGAAGGACTCGCTTGCTACGAGGTCGGCGTGACCCTCGAACCCGCACGAACACGTGAGCGTGTCCTGATGCCGAATCGTGTCCGTCGTCGAACCGCAGTTCGGACACGTCCGGGTCGTCCACGCCTCCGACCGGAGTTCGACCGTGATGCCGTATTCTTCGGCGGTACACGCCAGCCGGTCGATGAACGCCCGGAACGCCCAGAAGTTGTGCGTCTTCGCGTTCGCTCGAATCGACCAGTGCGTCTCCAGCACGTCGGTTAAGTCCCCGACGTACACCGTCGAAACACCTTCCTCGTAAAGACGGTCGAGAAGGTCGCGCACCAGCGCGTTCTGTGCGTGGTCGCGTCGTCGCCTTCGACCACGGTACAGTTGCCGAATCCGGTTCGAGGAGTAGCGCCCCTCACGGAGCTTCGACTGGAGCCGGGAAATTTCCCGCGTGGTGTCGCGGAACTTCTCGAACAGATCGCGTCCGTGGTACAGGTACTGTTGGCCGGTCGTGGTCGTACAGGCGACGAGGCTGTTCGCCCCAATATCCAGAGCGGCTTCTTCCGAAGCCAGTGGTGCATCCAGTCGAGAATCGTCCACGGTGACTGGCTGAAAGGCCCTGAATTGGTTCGAGGACTCGTCGTAGTACAGTTCCAACCGACCCTGTTTCCCGCCCCACTTCGGAACGCCCGCGACTTCGAGACGAAGGCGTTCGGTGTAGCCGAGGTCGTACTTATCCTTGAGTTCCTTCCCGACGGGAATTTCGAGGCGGGAGCGGTCGCCCAGCTCCAGGGTGTACTGGTCGTTGCGGATGTACGTCCGGAGTGTTCGACCATCGTCTTCGTTCCCCCAGTAGCCGGGTGGGGAACAGTGTTTGCCCTTCTCTGTGAGCGAGAAGAACGAATTCCACGCGCTCTTGTTCTTGCGAATGAGTTGTTGGGCGGTGGCGCTTCCGAGGACGCCGACGTACTGTTTGCGGTAGTCGGCGGTGTCCCAGATGGATTCGCCGTCGAAGTAGTTCTGGCGGCGTTCGTAGGTGAGTTCGTTCCAGAGACTGGCTGAAGCGTCCAACAGTTCGTGTAGCAACTCCGCGTCCTGGTCGGAGCGGGGTCGGACAACGAATGTGTTGGTGCGCCTCATCAACTACTGGTTGTTCCCAATCAGGTATAAATGAGGACTCATGTGTGACTGTCTGGCAGAAGTTCGAATCGAGTTTGACGACGATGAGCAGTACGAGCGGTTGAATGAACTGGAAAATACCGTAGTCTGACGTGGAAGGGATTGCTCCTCGAAGGAGAGAAGCGTGTTCTAGAACAGACCCCGGAGTGAGTGTCGTCGGGGGATTGTGTCGATCTGTGGTCGCTCGACCCCCGCCTGAAGGCGGGCGCATGCGCTTGATTTTATGTCACATCCAGCCGACTGGCGTGATGTGCTCTCGATGGCACTACGCCGAGATCGAGGACCGACAACGGGCGTTCTGGTCAGATTGAAGCGGGCAATCTCACTCACGTCGGCCAGTTACCGACTCCCGACGACTGCTCGCGATTTCGCGTCGACAAGAAGATATATTACTGACGAGAGGGGTTCTTCCTCCAATGAGTATTACTGCGGCCGTGGTCCTCGCCGCAGGGGAGGGTGAACGGCTGCGTCCGCTGACGCGGAACCGGCCGAAACCGATGCTCCCCGCCGCGAACCGACCCATCATCGAGTACGTCTTCGACGCGCTCGTCGACGCCGGCATCGAGGAGCTGCACGTCGTCGTCGGCTACAAGCGCGACCGCGTGCGGGGCCACGTAGGCTCCACGTATCGGGGCGTCCCAGTCACGTACCACGTACAGGAGAAACAGCTCGGCAGCGCCCACGCCGCCCTCCAGGCGCGCGACGCGCTCGACGACGACTTCCTCGTCGTCAACGGCGACCAGATAATCCAGGGCGACCTCGTCAGCGACGTGATGGCCGCTCACGACGAAGAGAGCGCGGTCACCCTCGCGGTCATCGAGAGCGACGAGGCGTCGATGTACGGCGCGGTCGAGGCGAACGGCGACCGCGTCACCCGCATCATCGAGCGCCCGGGCGGCGACGAGTACCGACTACTGAACGCCGGCGTCTACGCCTGCGACGCGTCGCTGTTCGACGCTGTCGAGTACGCAATCGAGCAGGGCGACGAGCTGACCCTGCCAAACATCATCAGCTCGCTCGTCGACTCGGGCTTCGAGGTCCACGCCACGCGTACCTCGGGCCTGTGGACCGACGCGACCTACCCCTGGGATCTGCTCGACGTGAGCCAGCAGCTCCTCGACCGCGGCGACATCGACGCCACGGAGGTCCGCGAGGGCGTCTGGTGCGCCGAGCGTGTCCGCGTCCACGAGGACGCGGTGTTGCGGCCGCCCGTCGTCGTCAGCGCAGACTCCGAGATCGGCGCGAACGCGGTCGTCGGCCCCCACGTCGCGCTCGGCCAGAACGTCACCGTGGGCTCGAACGCGACCGTCGAACGCTCCGTGCTCGACGCGGACACGCGCGTCGGCGCGGGCTCGACGCTCGTCGACTGCGTCACGGGACAGGGCGTCTCGCTGGGAGCGGGCTGCGTCGCTCCCGGTGGGCCCGCCGACGTGGCCATCGGCACGACGGTCCACGAGGACCGCCGCCTCGGCGCGCTGCTCGCCGACCGCGCGACCGCCCGGGGAGGGGTGACCTTCGCCCCCGGTACGCTCGTCGGCCCGAACGCCGAACTCGATGCGGGGACGACCGTCTCTGGAGTGATCCCCGAGAACGGGAGGGTGATGCGCTGATGTGCGGCATCGTCGGCTGCGTCGGCCGCCCCGACGAGACCCTCGACGTGCTGATGACCGGCCTGTCCAACCTCGAATATCGTGGGTACGACTCAGCGGGCGTCGCGCTCTCGAACGAGGCGCTGTCGGTCGAGAAGCGCGCCGGCGAGCTCTCCGAGCTCGAGAACGCGGTCCGCACCACCTCGCTGCACGGGAACGTCGGCGTCGGACACACCCGCTGGAGCACCCACGGCGCACCCACGGACGCGAACGCGCACCCGCACACCGACTGCAGCGAGCGCGTCGGCGTGGTCCACAACGGCATCATCGAGAACTACGACGTCCTGAAGCAGGAGCTCCAGAGCCGTGGCCACACGTTCGAGAGCGAGACCGACACCGAGGTCGTCGCCCACCTCGTCGAGGAGCGCCTCGAAGCCGGCACCGACCCCGAGTCGGCCGTTCGAGGTGCCGTCGACCGCCTGGAGGGGAGCTACGCCGTCGGCGTCGTCGTCGCTGGCGTCGACGCCATCTTCGCCGCGCGCGAGGACTCCCCACTCGTCATCGGCGTCGCCGACGACGAGTTCCACCTTGCCAGTGACGTCCCCGCCTTCCTCGACTACACCGACCGCGTCGTCTACCTCGACGACGGCGAGTTCGCCACGCTGCGGCCCGGTGGGTTGACTGTCATGGACGCCGAGGGGGTTCCCATCGAGAAACCCATCGAGACGGTGGACTGGGACACCGAGGACACCGGCAAGGGCGGCTACGACCACTACATGCTCAAGGAGATCCACGAGCAGCCCCACGCCATCCGTCAGTGCCTCAGCGGCCGCGTCGACGAGCTGCACGGGCGGGTCGAGCTGGAGGAGCTTGATGGGTTGAGTACGCCGAAGCGTGTGCAGTTCATCGCCTGCGGCACGTCGTACCACGCGGGCCTCTACGCCGCGCATCTGTTCCGAGAAATGGGCGTTCCGGCACAGACGTTTATTGCGAGTGAGTACGCGACGAGTCCACCGCCTGTGGGAGAGGACGAACTCGTCGTCGCCATCACCCAGAGCGGCGAGACCGCCGACACGCTCTCGGCGTTGCGGGAGGCGAAAGCTCGGGGCGCGGAAACGCTCGCGTTGACCAATGTTGTCGGCTCCTCGGTGACCCGGGAGTGCGACCACACCATGTACATCCGCGCCGGCCCCGAAATCGGGGTCGCGGCGTCGAAGACGTTCACCTCGCAGCTCGTTGCGGTTAATCTGCTGGTGGAAGCGATGAACGGGAACGACGCCGGCGTGTTGACGGGACTTCGTGATCTGGCTGGCGACCTGCAGTCCGTGCTCGACCGCGTGAACGTTCGGTCTGCCGCGGCGCAGCTGGCTGCTGCGGACCGCTGTTTCTTCGTCGGCCGTGGGCTGAACCACCCTGTCGCGCTGGAGGGCGCACTGAAGTTCAAGGAGATCACCTACGTCCACGCCGAGGGCTTCCCCGCCGGCGAACTGAAACACGGGTCGTTGGCGTTGGTGACGGAGGATACGCCCGTCGTGGCCGTGTTGACCGGCGACGACGAGGAGACACGCAAGACCATCGGGAACATCAAGGAAGTGGAGTCGCGGGACGCGCCCGTGATTGCGGTGACCGATGGTCGTGTCGAGGTCGCATCGTTCGTCGACGAGTGTATCCAGATACCAGAGACGCATCCCCACGTCGCGCCTTTGCTCGCGAACGTCGTGCTACAGTTGATCGCGTACCGGAGTGCAAACCTGCTCGGCCGGAGCATCGACAAGCCCCGGAACCTCGCGAAGAGCGTCACCGTCGAGTAATCAGTTCTCCCGGAGTTCGGCGGCGAGCTTGCGTGCCCGGACGTACCTGATTCTGCGTTCGGCCACGAACCAGACGCTCACAAGGACCGCGCCCAGCGTGTTCGCGAGCAGGTCGCCCCAACCGAAGTACCGGTACGAGAGCGTTCCCTGGGCGAGTTCGATTACGGCTCCGAAGGCGACCGTCCCACCAATGACGAGTGCCGCGCGTCGGTACGGGCTGTCTCGCTGTCGTGCCGTCGCGTAGGCGAGTGTCAACGCGAGGGTAGCGTAGGCGGCGAAGTGAAGCCGCTTGTCCCAAAACGGCGTCGTCCCCGTCGGTGGTGCCGGTGGCACCGTGACGAGCGAGTAGTAGACGACCACCGAAACGGCGCCGAGGACACCGAACCAGCGAACCGACTTCGGGAGCAACGGGAAGCGCAACCGGGCCATCGTTCGGTTCGGGAGACGAACGCGCGACTGATGAGGATTGCGGAGACGGGCAGGTTTGATTACGGACTGAATCGTTCCAGTAATACGCCAAGAATTGCGGTTATGTGTCCGGATCTCGGACGAGTGCATCCTCCTCCCCTTCCTGAACCAGATTGCGTGCTTCTGGGCCCATGTTGAACAAGACATCGATAGCCGAGAGATGAGAGACGAACTCTCCATGAGGCTGTGGGTATTCTGGATGGTCAAATTCATGCCAGTACAGCGAAATTCCCGCGTCTGCGAAGGGCTCCGTATCGAGGTAATCACGTGCTGCAGGCCCCGAGATGTAGGCGTCCCCATCGACCGCATCAAGGATGTTAATCAGGCGTTCGGTCTTCGAGCCGGTAACGTCGAGCTCGGAAGACAACATCACTTCAGTATCTGACGGCACAAGCTCGTCTGCGAGGATTTCGATAATTCGAGTGTTGAGGTCGACCAGTCGGTTCCACTCCTGATGGTACACCGTCTCAAGCCGCTCCGAGTACTCGTCGAAGTAAGGTGCGCCCGCGTATGAGTGATGAATACTCTTCCAGTGGCTCTCCTGCCAGTTCTCGTCGTTGTTGAGCTCGACATCCCGTATCTCTTGACCGTGGTTCTTGACTACAGGGAGTGTGAGGTAAGTGAAATCCCCGTCAGGAACTTTAATCCGGTTACGTCGCTGCCAAGAGCGACGGTTGAACTGGATGTCGTCGTAGAGAACCATCGTGTCGGCACTCGAGAAATAGCCGAAGTAGCCCATCCACGGTAGATAGAGCGGTTGGACAATCACTACGGTCTTCTGGGCCTGCTCGCTGGGACACACGGATGTCTTAGAGTCACCCGGGTGTCGTATTTACCTCTTTTGTTGGACGAGTTCGTCGACGATATCACGTAGTTTCTCGTGCATGCTGAAGTACTGCTTTCCCTCAGTCGTATCTTGTGGTTCTGGTTCCGCAGACTCGTCTTCGTATCTCAGAATTGCGTCAACCATGACTTGGTGCGTGGTTTCGTAGTAATTTTGCTCGATAATCTCTCCCGCAGAATCGGCTGAGTCTTCATCTAACTTCCGTTGGGCAATCAGGTCGCCTGTGTCAACGCCAATATCAACGACATGGGCACTCGACCCCACGGCATCGTCATGTAGGAGCGCCCAGTACTCAGCGTCAATTCCTCGGTAGTTCGGGAGGAGACTTGGGTGTACGTTGATAGTCGCCACCGAGGGTATCTCAATTATCCTCTCCTCCAGAATCGTTCCACCTGTCTTGATTGCCATGATATCTGGCTGGATACCCCGTAGAACGGTTTCACACTCGACACTGTTCGCATCAGGAACGAAATGTAACTCGAAGCCATTCTTGTTTCTGTAGGATCGGAAGATGTCGTACTCTCCCGCACCATCACCCACGAGTACCACGTGTGAGAAGAAAACACCTCGCGTCTGTGCGTGATAGAGGAGGTGCATTGCCGCTGTACTCGACGAGGCCAGAAGGCAGTACTTCACAGTTCGATTCCCCGTCGTTCCCGGAGCTTTCGAAGTGATTTTTCCTCAGCCACTTCAATCTCCGAAACCAGTTCTGGGTCCGTCCCGTAGGAGCGAATCCAGTCGTTGAGTTTCAGCGCTGTGTTCAGAAACCGGAAATCGTCATCTTGGAACGCGACTTCCATGAATTCCTGACTGAGCGCTACGACCTCCTCTGTGTCCGTGAACGAATCTGGCGACTGCCAAGACCGGCGTATCTCTATCTCTCGCATCCGAGCGACAAGACTTGGGTCCCTGTCTGAGGTCATTGTGTTGGGACATCAAAGCCAATCGCGGTATCTAAATCTGTTGTCTACAACAGGCACATCACTGGTTTGTCTTCCAAGAAACAACTCACGGCTCAAGAACCGAATCACTAATCAGATGGCCGGGGAAACTGGTTTACAACATCTCAATGTCTGTCGAAGACGGAATCTTGCTGGTGCTGTTTGCCGGACTGGTGCTTTCGCTAATCGCAGTCACTCGCGCATCATATCGTCTACTCGATCCCCATGGCACGAACCGGGACGGATACGCACACCTGCTCTTCATTGCCGAAATAAGAACAGCTGGTCATCGAATTCCAGAGTATCTCAGTGTTTCTGCATTGTCTGGCAGGTCCGTGTACCCGTACTTCCTCCACTGGGTTCTCTCGTTCTTTCCTTCTCGGTGGCTTCCGATAATCGAGAGATATTTCAGTCCTCTTATGGACTTGTTATTCGCCGCTGTACTTTTATCGTTATACCCACTGGGATTACTGAGCACCTGGCAGACGGTATTTGCTATCACGCTGTTCCTCGTCACACCCCAGTTCATGCGATTCGATATGGCACATGGGATTGGGCTCAGTAGTCGCAAGCCCGGACAACTTCTCACCACAATTAGCCTCTTGCTGTTCAGTCTCTGGTCAATCGGCGGTGCCAACTGGTTGTTCGTCGCCGGTGTGTTCGGAGGCGCATTAATTTGCTTGACCAGCAAGTTCAGCGTTCAATCATTGGTATTCATCCTCTTCGGGATGGGTTTAGTGGTGGATTCATTGTTCTTACTCGCCATCCCGTTGTCGCTCGGATTAGCGGTGCTACTATCGCTCGGAGCCTATTGGGATATCCTCAGGGGACACGTCAGCCATCTCAAACACCTTGCATTGAAAGGACAGTTCAGACTACGGGCAATCCAGCGTCGGAGCGTACTCCAATCACTCCACAAAATTATCAACAACCTTCGGTCGGGTGATATAAAAGCAGTCGCCAGACGTGGATTCGACAATTTGATAGTCCGGGTCATCTCAGACAATCCATTTATTTTGTTACTCCCATTGATTGTCGCAGCCCGTTGGGGGACAGGTTTTGGAACCCCGACCGTGTTCACCGTATGGCTTTTCACAGGAATTATCACGTTCGTGCTCACATCTCTCCCATACCTACGATTCATAGGAGAGGGAGAGCGGTATCTCGAATACGTGTTCCTTCCTGCAGTCCTAGTAATCGCCGATGGTCTGAAAACGATTGGCCCGTGGTTCACGGTCGTGACTGTGGCGACGATGGGCTTTGGTGCAGTCGTTATCCCGCTCTATTTCAAAGGGTATCAACTGTTCCTGTACGACTCAGATGAGGGTGATGATTGGGGAAAAGTCCGCGAGTATCTTGAATCACAAGACCAAGGCGTCGTACTACTCCAGCCTAAGGGACGAGGTCGACAACTGGCTTGGGAAACCCATCATATAGTAGTTGACCCTGTTATGAACGCAGGAGATTCAACGGATGAAATCGATTCCCTCTGTCCCGAAATGTACGGGATTATTACCGACGATGTGCGATGGTTAGAAGAGACGTTTGATCCTGACTGGGTCATCTTTGAACTCGGACGCTCGTACCCCGAAGGTAGCCTCAAACCGAACGACGCTGAACCAGTACTGAACACAGAAGACTATCAGCTATATCGGTTCGAACAGCTCAAATCAAATAGAACGAACTAATTGAATGTTTTGAATTACTGGATGCCCGACTATACAAATAGTACTGGAATGCCCTATAGACCCAGCCTCAACCAGACAATAATAGTAAATCTTCAATGACTGGACCCTCAACTCCTGCGTTCCCGATTCCGAACACCCACGTGGTCTATGTTGCAGTACAGGATGGCGAGAAGAGCAATGAGTGATAACGAGACCGCCCTAGAGACGCTCCTCTCTGGTGGTTCTATCGTCTTCCTCGGTCTGATACTCCAGAACTTAACGACGTTCGTCGCCAAGGTCGTTATCGCTCGGATACTCGGACAGCGTGGCATCGGAGAGATTGCACTCGGCGTCACAATCCTTGCGTTCGCCACATCGTTCGTGCTACTCGGTATGAACACGGCTGTTGGTCGATACTTGCCTCGGCAGGACGATCAGTCGTTCAAGCGCGGAGTCGCAGTCTCGGCACTACAGATCGTCCTTCCAATCTCTCTCGTCGTCGGCATCGCCCTGTTTGTGCTCGCCGAACCCCTAGCGACTCGGGTGTTCGATTCACCTGAATCAGCAACTACTCTGGCTATATTCGGGGTAGTACTTCCGTTCGCAGCAATGATGAGGTACGCAATCGGTGCGATGCAGGGACTCAAGCGCTCAACGGCGAAGGTACTCATCCAGAACATCCTTTTCCCGGTTTCCAGGTTCGCGTTCGTCATCGTCGCACTCGTTCTCGGAGCCGAGGTCGTCGGAGTTGCTGGCGCGTACGGACTAGCTTACGTCCTCGGTGGAGCCGTCGGTATGGGTTATATTCTCCGTCAATCCTCACTGTTAACCGGCGAGGCTGAGCCAACGTCAATGCACCGCGAACTCGTCGCCTTCTCCCTCCCGGCAATGGTCACGGCCTCAATGCTCCTCATTCACCGGAATATCGACATACTTGTCGTCGGGTACTACGCATCCATAGATGTAGTCGGCGTCTACGATGTCGTCTACACCCTCGCCACACTGATGGGACTTGGGCTCTCTGCGTTCGGGTTCATCTTCCTCCCAGTGTTCTCAGAGGCAGAGTCCGACGGGCGACAGAACGACATGAGAGAGGTGTTTGCGGTCGCGCAGAAGTGGGTCCTCATCATCTCACTCCCCCCCTTCCTCGCGTTCTTGCTCGCTCCTGAGGTAGTCGTCTCGCTTACCTTCGGGCCCGAGTACGTCACTGGCAGCCTCACACTCTCCGTCCTTGGAATTGCTTACTTGACACAGGGGCTCGTCGGTCTCAACGGCCACGCACTCACAGCCGTCGGGGAGACACGGCTGTTGATGTACGACGCCCTCGCAACGGCCGTTGCAAACCTATACCTTAACGTTCTACTGGTGCCCCGATACGGGGCTCTCGGTGCAGCCATCGCCACTGTAGGCTCCTTTGTCGTACTGAACCTCCTGTGCAGCTACCAGCTACACAAACGTACGGACATTGTTCCGGTGACAAAACAAACACTTATGGTCGCCACGATGAGCAGTATCGTCACGGCTACAATCTATCTGACGCTTGGAGCGACTGCAGGCGCGTCCACCAGGAATATGGTTCTCACACTACCGGTGTTCGCCGTCTCCTATCTCGTCACCATCGTCAGATACGGTGGTATCACCGAAGTAGAACTGGCTTATCTCGATGACATTGAGGCGCGGCTGGGCCGAGACCTCTCCAATATTCGATATTGGGTACGATTGCTTCGCCGGTAACAATCATGGAACAACACGTTCGACGGTGCTCGAAAGCAAACCCGTAATGGCCCCGCCAGCAAGGAGCACGAATCCGTACGCAAAAACCAGCTCTTTGCCCAGGCTGGAGTAGGTGTCGGCGACACTCCCCTCAAACAGAACAAAGTTGAAAAACCCGATATTGAAGAATAAGATAGTCACAAACCCTACCTTTCGCTGCGCACGACGAGCAGCGAACCATTGGCGGATGAGGCACAACGATACGCCCAGTATTAGCATGCCAACTATGACACCTAGCGCGCCAAAATTCCAGTAAAATTCGGCCGGGAGTATCATCTGTGCCCCCCCATTCTCCCAGGTCCGTCCAGCGAAGTAATACGCGGTTCGAGGCGACATCGTAATGAGCGGTTTTCCTTCCCAGAGTACCCGCGGAATAAACGAGTAGAACGTCAACAGAATGGTCTCTCCATGCTGGTAAGGAACCTCCTCGGGAACTCGATGGATCACCATCGTCAGGCTCTCAGTTCCAATCATCCGTGTGACGAAGTGCTCCAAAATGCCTGTGTTTAACTTTCCGTCCTGAACGTATCCAAAGAGGAGTTCGAGGGGGAACAGCACAAATAAGCCCGCGCCGAGTGCCGGAATCGTCCGGAACGAGATGCCAGGGCCGGCGTAGTGATACACCAAGAGCAACGGGAAGAACTGCTGCAGAAGCGAGTACAGCGCAAAGTCGACGACGGTGAGCAGAACGAGGTTCCCGACGAGCGTCACCGCCAACAGGGGGCGCCACCACCCCGGTGACTGTCGCTGAAGACCCAAATAAAGGAGACACGGCGGCGCGTAGTAAATCCACGTCGTGAGCAAAAGGACGAACGCGTTTCTGGAGATATATCCGTACTCGATCGCCAGATAGGCAGCGGCACCGACTGCCCAGGCGAGGAGGATAGCCTTTGAGGACCAGCCATTCCACGTAGGAATGACTGGACCGGGAAAAGAGACATCGGGGAATCGGTAGTAGCCGAGATAGAAACAGAGGACGCCGAGATTCATCAGTCCGAGTGCGACCGTCATCGGTTCGAGAAGGATATCCACGTTTCGAACCACGGAAGGGTACGCTGGTTCCATTTTCAGGATTGTCAGTCCTGCAGCACTCACCGGCAGGTAGAGGAACATGACGCCACCGACGACGGCTGCCGGTTCGAGTGGGTCGCCGTCCTCGACGAAGCTACGGAGCAACGGGTAAAGACAGAGCAGCGCGAGCGAGAGGATGAAACTGATCGTGAGTGCGGAGGGAGAGTAGATCGAACCCTCCGGGAGTCCGTCGAGAGCGTAGAGGAGTGCATCGAGTGGGAGAAACAGGAGAACGACAGCCACGAGGAACTGCGTCGGGATATCGCGGTCCTCAAACGTACTGGCTATGGACTGCATCTGGACACCCCTTGGCGAACCTCCTGTTTCAACGTTTCGTGATACTCCGGCTACAGCTTAGAGGTAGCCGAAGTCCTCCAGTCGCTCCCGAACCTCGTCGTCGTACTCGATGCCGCCACCGCTCCCGAGTTCCGGATGCTCACTCAGCAGGGTCTCGACGTGCCGTTTCAGGTCGTCGGTCGTGTCCGACTTCCCGTCGACGGTGCTGAATCGTCCGCCCGTGTACTCCACCCGGGCATCGCCCCGGATGGCTGCGATGTCGTAGAGGGTGCGTCCGGCGTCGGTTCCCTCGGGATTGACCGGGGTGCCCTCGACGTCCTCGTCGTGGATGAACTCGGTGACCGAGGTCTGGTCGGACGAGACATCGAAGAGGTCGTAGCCGTCGAAACCACCGTCGTTGCCTGCCACGGCGCGCATCGTCGTCTGGGGAAGCGCGAGGAGGTTGACCGTGTGCCCCACTCGTCGGGGGTCCTCGCCGGGTGCGAAGACGACGAGCGGCACGTGGACTCGTTCGTCGTCGAACTCCCGCTGGCGGCGGAACCAGATACCGTGGTCGGCGGTGACGACGACGAACGTGCCGTCGTCGAGCAGCTCCTCGACGAGCGGCGTGAGCTTCCGGTCGACGTCGTATATCGTCGCTTTGTAAAGGTCGTACATGTCGCTCGCATCGTAGTCGTCCTCGGCGTGGAATCGCTCGTAGACGTCCTGTCCACGGACCCCAATCGGGAGTTCGGAGCGAGGTGTGTCGGGACAGAAGCGTTCCAGCGCCTCATCGCTCGCGTCGAGCGGCGGGTGGACGTCCATGTAGTTGGCGACGACGAAGCTGTCGCCGTCAGCCCGGTCGCGGAACGACCGTACGCCCTCGTTGATGGTGTTGGCGTACTGGTACGTGGTCGTGTCACCTGCCGCGTGTTTCGGGATTTCGGCCGTCTCGCGGCGCTGCCAACGCTTGAAGCTGATGCCGTTGGCGAGCGAGCGAACCGGCTTGCCGCTCGACCGGAGGAATGCGAGCATCTGTCGCAAACTGGAATCGAAGTCGTGCTGCTTGGCGAACATCTCGGGGTCGCCAGCGTCCTCGAATACCTTGTACTGGCCACGCCTGAGGTCGTCCGTCTCGTCGAAGTCGCGGTCGAGCCCGTTGAAGATGAACGGGTTCGAGGAGATCATGAACGAACGGTGGTCGGAGAGCGCCCCCGCGATAGTCCGGAGGTCGCTATCGAAGTAGGGGCGCGCCTCGTGCATCCCCGTCTCCGAGGGGAGCTTGCCCGTGAAGAATGCGGAATGAGAGGAGGGGCTCGACGGCCCGGGGACGTACGCTTCGTCGAACACGACGCCACGGGAGTCAGCGAGCTCGGCGAACCGCGGCATCGTGTCCGGGGCGTCCGACGCGAACGGCGTCGCCGAGTACGAGAGGGAGTCCACGATGAGCCATGCGACATCCATATCCCGCAGTTCTTCGGGCGGAATAAGAGGTTTGTCGTTCTCAGGTGATGAGTCCCCGAACCCGGTCACCGAGGTCGGTGAGCTCCCAGCGAACGTGGGAGACGGGATTGTGTGCAGTGATTCGTGGCACGAGGTACTCATTGACAGAGTCCTCACAGAGTCGAGGAACCGTCGTGACCGCGGTGTCGTGCGTCTCCGCGACCACACGAGGAGTGCGCTCGTCGTAGCTCCCGTAGGGGTAGCTGAACCGGTCGACAGATACTCCGAGGAGATTCTCAAGCGACTCCTGTGCGCCGCGAATCTCCTCTCGAAGCTCGGTCTCGTCGTCCACTTCCGCCAGATGCGGGTGCGTGTGTGTGTGATTTCCCACAGTAACGAGTGGCTCGCCAACCAGTTCGTGGAGCTGGTCGGCAGACATGATGGAACAGTCGTTGTACCCCTGATTCGTTCCGACGAAATCAGCGACCGCGTAGACGGTTGCCGGGACTGAGAACTCCCGAAGGACAGGGAGTGCATGCTCGTGAACGTTCTCGAACGCATCGTCGAACGTGATGGCGACGCGCTTCTCGTCAGCCGTCGTCTCGACGAGCGTGTCTAGGTCCACAACCTCGTACCGGTCGGTAAGATACCGAAGGTCTGCTCGGAACCGCTCGACAGAGACGTTCCCGTAGGCCTCCGGTTCGCCCACAGCGTGGTACATCAGTACTGCATCACGGGTGTCCGAGAACAGCGAGGAGACGTGAAGGGCCGCGTCGAGTTTCGCGAGGGTGCGCCAGGCCCGAATCTTCAGCGCAATCATAGATAACCAAGGTCGCGTAGTTGTTCGCCAGCGTCCTCGCTCAGTTCGACTTCGGTCCGGGTGACGCTCCGTTCGTTCGCCGCCGCCAACCAGTCCAGCGCCTGGTCCCGGTCGAACCCCGGTATTCCATACCTCGTGGTCCCACGGAGGTAGGCACGGAACGCCGGGAGGGCGTGTCGCTGGAGGTACCCGCGTTTTGCGCTCTTGAGCAGTTTACCAGCGAGTATCGCTGTCCGGTCTCGCCGCGGCGAACGGGGGATAACCCAGCCACCATCCCGGTCCCAGGCCCCTTCGTACCGCAATCGACCCGAGAGGCCCGGAACACGATCGGTGAAGAAGCTGCTATCGTAGAAGCTGAGGCCATGGTCGGCGGGCTCTTCGTGGACCAGCGACCGTCCGTCGAGTTCGACCGGCCACTCGTCGACGCCGAGAATATCCAGAAGGGTCGGGAGGAGGTCGACATGTCGAACGAGGTCCGGCGACGTGGCGTCGCCCGGCAAGTCCGGGTGCGAGAACACGACCGGGACGTGGACGAGTTCTGCCCGCATCGGCCCGTTGTGTCCGAGGCTACCACCCTCACCGAGCAGCTCACCGTGGTCCGACGTGTACACGACGAGGGTGTTCTCTAGCAACCCACGGGATTCGAGCGTCTCCATCCGGGCTGCGAAGCGTTCGGCGTCGCTGGCGACGCGCTGCTCGTACGCCTCTCTGAACTGAGCTGCACTCAGGTCCGGATTCGCCCGGAAGTACTCCCACGCGGTGAGGTCGCTGTCTCCGTACGGAGCATGGCCACCGTTTCCGCGTTCGAGGAGCACGAACGGTGCCTTTACCGTGTCCAGTTCGCCGTGGGACTCACCAGGGTTGAGGCCGAACACCGAGAACAATGAATCGTCCGCACCACCGGCGTCCAGCATCGAGCTGTCGTAACGAGTCTCGTGGTCCGGAACGTCGAACAGCGTCGGAACGTCGAGACGGTTCGTGAACGAGAACACGCCGTTCGTCGGCGGCGAGAGCCCCGAGACGAGAGCTGCGAACGAGGTCGGGCTGTGAATCGACGCGGCTACACCTTTGGCTGTCACGCCACGGTTGGCGACAGCTGAGGGGAGCGCGTCCCAGCGCACGGCATCGGCGACGTAGACGAAGACGTTGTCTACGTCGAGGGCTGAGAGGGACTCCGCCAAGTCAGTAGACATGCGTTGTCGACTGATTACCGGCAACGTGGATAATACTTGTCGAACCGATTTCGTGACAGTTCACTCCCCCATCAGAACGAACCGGGCGTCGTCACGGTCGACCAGTTGCTCTGTCGGCAGGTTCACGATACGACGACAGACCGACTCGGCGACCGGACAGGACCCCATCTCGTAGTCCCACCGCGCCAGACCGTCCTCTACCGGGTCGATGGGCGTCGAGAACCACGTCCCGAGCCTGACGCGACGCTCCTTCGCCCGCGAAATCGCGGCTTCCTTGTCCTCGACTTCGACCGGATACCGAAGGAACGAGTGAGTCGCGTACTCCGCACGCGGGGCCGGGTCAAGACCAAACTGGGCGACCCACTGGTCGTACGTCGAGGCGTGTGCTCGTCGCCGCGCGACTCGTTCGTCCAGTACCGCCAGCTCCGACACGAGCCGATCGGCCTGTGCTGGGCCCATCCGTTTCTCGAAGCCGGGAGGCTGACTCGGTGACGACAGTTCGGAGCTGGTAGAGGAACCCTCCATGAAACCGGTTCGCTGGGTGAGGAACCGATAGGCCTTCGCGAGAGGCCAGTACAGCGATGGACGGAACAGCAGGTCGTATGCGAGGAGTTGTGCCCGCACGACGGTTCGCTCCCGAGCCGTCGGTGCAGGGGAGGACTGCCACACTTCACGGAGAGCGTCTGCAATCACGTCGTCCGTAGTGTATGCGATACCGCCGAGCCCTGTCGAGACTGGCTTCGACCACTGCGTCGAGAAGAAGGCGGCGTCGGCGACCGTCCCATTCGGCTGTCCACGATACGCACCGCCGAGGCCGTGGGCACAGTCCTCCACGAGCGCCACGTCGTCCGGGACCACCGCGTTGATGGCGTCGAGGTCCGGGGCGAGCCCGAACGAGTTCTGGACGAGGACGACCTCGGTGTTCGGCGTCAGCGCCTCCTCGACCGCCGCCGCCGTGATTGTGTACGTCTCCGGGTCGATGTCCACGTAGACCGGTGTCGCCCCGCGATACATGATGGCGTTGGGAACAGCGACGCAGGTGAAGCCAGGGACGATGATCTCGTCGCCGTCACCGACATCAAGCGCCGCAAGCAGAGCATAGAGTGCGACCCGTCCCTTCCAGAAGAGGGCTGCCTGACCCCCGCCACCCAGATAGGACACCGTCGCACGTTCGGCGCGAGCCAGCGATGCGTCCGTCGTCATTGTCCGTCTCGACACCCCCCGACGGGCGATTCAGTCTGGAACCCCGGACCAGCGAGAGAACAGGATAGGTGCAGCTGCAATGCTGCCCGATAATCCCACAGCAGAGACCATAAAACCACAATATTGATACCCCGGAGTAGGTGAACTACTATCCATGTCTGATAGACCCAGCGTCTTCATTCTCTCTATCGACTCTCTGCGGCGGGACCGGTTCGAGGAAGCGATGGCGGACATCGCAGATTCCATCGACCCAGTCGTCTTCCCGAACACCGTCTCCTCGGCCTCACAGACCATCTCGGCGATGCCCGGACTTAGTGCTAGCCTCTATCACGACTCGTTCCCGACGTGGGGGTTCCCGGACGACGGCTCTCGGACGAACATGGCCGAAGTCCTCCAGAACGAGGGGTACGAGACTGCCCTGTTCACCGATAACTACCTGTTCGGGGTGCAGTACAACCACGACCTGGGCTTCACGTCAGGTAACCTCGGCCGTCCAACGCTGAAGAAGCGTCTCGCGGTCAAGCTCAAGGAACGCGATGCGACGAAACCACTGTTCAAGCTGGGCGAGTGGACGTACTTCAACCTCTTCAAGCCGGTCCGTGACGCGATGCCGGGCGACGAGACGTTCTATCGCTCCGCCGAGGCCCTGAACGCCAACGCGATGAATTGGCTGGACAGTGAACAGCCGGAGACGTTCCTCTGCTGGGTCCACTACATGGACACCCATCATCCGTTCGAGCCACCACAGGAGTACATGGAGCAGTTCGAGTTCAACGAGGAGCGCTCGCGCTCGGAGCTCGGCGAGTTCACACGCAAGGCGTGCAAGTCGAACGGCAAGGGGCTCTCGGAGGCCGAACTCGAAGACGTCGACACCGCGTACGACGCCTGCTGTGCGTATCTCCACGACGAGATGACCCGATTCATCGACGAACTTACCGAGAAGGGTCACTTCGACCCCGACGAGGACGTCCTCGTTCTTACGTCCGACCACGGGCAGTGCCTCAACCGCGAGAAGGACGTGCTCGGTCACACACCGCCGACGTTCTGGGAGGAGATCATGAACGTCCCACTGGCCATCAGCCGCCCGGACTGGGAGCCGAGAACGGTGGATGGACAGGTGAACCTCATCGACATGATGCCGACGGTGCTCGATGCTGTAGACGCACCCGTTCCAGAAGACATCGACGGCGAGCCGAGTGCCGAGCCCGAGGAGATGCCGGTCAGTCACACGACCTTCGTCTCGCAGTGGCTCTCACCCGACGACGGCGAGATACAGACCTACCGTGGTGTTCGGGCTGACGACGGGTGGAAGCTGTTCGGCCGACAGGTCGACGGGGCAGACGAGATTCTCCTGACGAAGTACAGCACCGAGGACCCAGAGGACGAGGAGCTAGTTCATCGGTCGATGGACACGACAGGCCCGAGAAGCGGCGAGGCAGCCGAACGGTGGGATGATCTACTCAAGGCGGTCGAGGCACACGGCCCGGCGCTCGAACTCGGCGACGATGCCGTCGAGACATCGACGGAAGTTCGGGAACACCTCAAGAGTCTCGGGTACGTCGAGTAGCTGGCTCACCCGGAGACGAGGTTCAGCACAGACGCGTATCGGTCGATTGCCTCCTCCCTCTCGTAGCGTTCCTCGAAGACCGAGCGAGCGCGCTCGCCCATCGTCCGCATCTCGTCAGGGTTGTCGAGCCAGTATTCGATGGCTGAGACGATCTGGTCCGGGTGCTTCGGGTCGACCCGGATGCCACAGTCTGATTCGGCGACGATCCGCGCGATTTCGGTCTCCTCGTTCGCGATGGCCAGTATCGCCTGCCCGCTCGCGATGGCCGTGTAGAATTTCGACGACACGCACAGACCTTCGACGCCTTCCTGCATGGAGACGACCGCGATATCACCCGAAGTGAGCGACTCCGGAAGCCGCTCGACCGGCTGGTACGGAAGGAACGAAACCGAGTCGAGATTCTGTTCGTCGGCCATCCCCACCAAGGTCGCCTTCCGACCGCCCTCTCCGATGAACTGAAAACGAAGCTCGTCGTCACGTTTTTCCTCCAGCGTTGCGGCAGCTTCCACGACACTCTCCAGGTCGTGGTGCATCCCGTGATTCCCCGAGTAGAGGACCGTCGTCGGTTCGACGAGGCCGTGTTCCTCGGAGAACTCGTTGTCCGCCTTCGCCTTCGGCTGGATGACGGAGCCGTCTTCCCAGTTGTGGACAACCGCCGTCTCACAGGGCCCGTACTTCCGCTCAAGCGTCTCCTCCATCGTCTCCCCGATGGTGACCGTCAGAGTAGCGTTCCGATAGGCACGTCTGTTCAACCAGTCCCAGACGCGATACACCACCCCGCCCTCGGAGAGGTAGTCGAGCTCGACGGCCAAATCCGGGTACAGGTCCAGAACGATTGGGACGTACTCGTAGCCGCGAACGCGCGAGAGTACCCATCCCAGAATCGGCAGGAACGGTGGCGCGGTCGGCAGCAGAAGTACGCCCGTCTCGTCCCGCCTGAACAGGAGATGCACGAACGCGGAGAAGAAGAAGACGGCATCGTTCACCATCCGTTTTGCCGTGCTCTCGTTCTTGTCGAATCGGGTCGAGAAGATGCGACGGATGCCGACGCCCTCGTACGTCTCCCGCGTTGGTTGCTTCTCTGTGCGGTCCTCGGAAGCGTATGCGGGCTGGCCCGTGACGACTGCGATGTCGAACCCACGTGCTTCGAGACCGACGGCAAGCTCTGAGAGTACACTCGCATTCGCAGATGTATCCGGGTGGAAGAACTGCGACACGAGCGTCAGTCTGGTGTCGGTTCCATCTCCTGTCGCCATGTGCGTACTCCTTGTCGGATTCCTGTTCTAAGTCTTGCCTTTGAGCACGTGGTCACTCACTGCACGGCTGCGTAGGCATCTGCGTACTTCGCGTAGTTACTGGTGATGTCGAACCGCTCGCGGAACACGTTGCGTGGCATCTCCGGGCGCGACTCTCGAACGTCGTATATGGCAGCTTCGAACGCCGTCGAATCGTCCCGGTCGACCAGAGTACAGCCCGGCAACCCATCGAATGCGCGAGCGATACCCGTCACATCGGCTGCGACGATGGGAGTCTGCATCGCACACGACTCCTGCAGCACACGTGGCACTCCCTCGTTCGCAGGCTCGGAGAGGAGTGTGGTCGCATCGGCGGTGGCGAGCAGTGCTGGAACGTCTTCGAAATCGACCCGCTCCGAATGGACGAGAAAGCGCGTTCCGAGTGCATCGAGACGGCCCGACAACCGACGTTCGAAGCTCTCGTCACGGAACCCACCGACAGCGATGAATACCACATCCTCGGGGAGGTCGTCGTCGAGCTCCTCGACGAACTCCACCAGCCTGTCGAACCCTTTCCGTGGGAGAAACTTGCCGAGATAGAGGACGATAGTCGAGTCGTCGAGGTCGACGGGGACATCTGAAAACAGCGCTTCGTAGGGATTTCCTGGCGGGACGCGTGCAGGGTCGAACGTTTCGAAGTCGACGCCGGTAGGTGCCGTGGTGAACCCGCAGGTTACGCCGTAGGTCTCCCTGACGAACTCGCGTTGATACTCGGCCTTGGTCACGATGTGGGCTGCGCGTGGGATAATCAGGCGCGAGAGGGTCACCAAAATCCGATAGTTCACCCGTGCACGCCGGGTTCCGCTCTCGGAAACCATGTTCCTGTACGCAGGCTCCTTGAGTCCCCGAACGCTCACGACCAGTGGGACGCGGCTCGCCGTCGCCGTCAGCATCGCGGAGAACCCTCCAAGGATGTAGTCGAGTGCGTGTACCGCGTCGGGCCGTCGTCGCTTTTTGAGCATCATCGCAAGCGCGGCAACGACAGCGAAGAACACATGCAAGAAGAAGACGAATGGCTTCACCCAGCCGGGAGTCACAAACGTCCCCCGCGTCGGTGGGATGTCGACGACAGAGACACCCTCAAGCGACGATACGTTGCTTTCACCGTCGGGCCGAGAACGAAAGATAACTAGCGAGTCGACTGACTTCGAGAGCGCGACGATGCGCTCGTCGAAGTTACTCGACCAGCCATTCAGCTTAAATAGATATATTTCCATCACTCGCCTGTTGTGGTGGAGTACACTAAACCTGTTCTGGGTCGTCCCGACTCAACATCCTCGCCTGACACGAATAGCAACCGTTTAATGTACGACGTAACCCCTTCATACCATGAGTGATTCGACGGTCCTCGTAACCGGCGGGGCCGGCTACCTCGGTTCGATTCTCACCCGACAGCTTCTCGACGATGGACACGATGTCGTCGTTCTGGACCGCTTTCTCTTCGGCGACAATGCGCTCGCCGAACTGCGCGACGACGACAGCCTGACCATAATCGAGGGCGACGTCCGTGACGAGGACGTGCTCGAAGACGCCGTCTCCCGCGCGGACGATATCGTCCACATGGCCGCCATCGTCGGTGACCCGGCCTGTTCGGACGCCGTCGACGAAGCAATCGAGACCAACCTCGACGCCACGGTGCGGACCAAGCAGCTGGCAGCCGAGCACGACGTCTCGCAGTTCGTCTTCGTCTCGACGTGCAGCGTCTACGGGAACTCCGAGACCGGGTCGATGCTCGACGAGACATCGCCGGTCAACCCCGTCTCCGTCTACGCGCAGACGAAACAGCTCGCCGAGACCTCTCTGCTGGAGGAGCCGATGGGCCTCGACGTGACGGCGCTCCGGCTGGCAACCGTCTACGGACTCTCGCCGCGCCCACGGTTCGACCTGGTCGTGAACCTCCTCACGAAGATGGCGGTCGAGCAGGGAACGGGGACAATCTTCGGCGGCGACCAGTGGCGACCGTTCATCCACACGCGCGACGTGGCACGAGGTATTCGGGCGGTACTCGACGCCCCCGCCGAGGACGTGGGCGGCGAGGTGTTCAACGTCGGTCGCGACGACGAGAACTACACGATGGCCGAGGTCGGCAAGCTGATCGACGACGCCGTCCCCGAGGCCGACGTCACCGTCGACGAGACGGTGAGCGACGACCGGACCTACCGCGTCACGTTCGAGAAGCTCCGCGAGGCGACCGGCTTCGTCCCCGAGATTCGGCTCCCCCAGGGTATCGACGAGATACGCGACGCACTCGAAACGGAGGCCATCGAGGACCCGGACTCGCCGCTCCATCTGAACCACGCCTCGGGCGGGAAGGAGGTCGAGTGATGGCAGGCGACGAACTCGCGATCGAGGGGGGCGAGTCGGTCCGCGAGGAGCCGCTCGACTTCGCGACCCCGGTGCTGGGTGACGACGAGGTCGAGAACGTCGCTGACGCGCTGCGCTCCGGCTGGCTGACCACCGGTGGTCGCGTCGACGAGTTCGAGTCCGCAGTCGCCGACCGGACCGACGCTGGCCACGCCATCGGCACGACGAACTGCACGAGTGCGCTGTACCTCTCGTACCGCGCACTCGACGTCGAGGGTGAGGTCATCACGACGCCGCTGACGTTCGCGACGACCGTCTCCAGCGCGATGCAGGCTGGCGCGACACCGGTGCTCGCCGACGTTCGGCCGGACACGCTCACGCTGGACCCCGAGTCGGTGAAGGAAGCCATCACCGACGAGACGGACGCTATCGTCCCGGTTCACTACGCGGGACAGGCGACTGACATGGACGTGTACCGCGACCTCGCCGAGGATCACGACCTCGCGCTCATCGAGGACGCGGCTCACGGCCTCGGCGGGTCGTTCGAGGGCGAGGCGCAGGGCACGCTCGGCGACGCTGGCTGCTACTCGTTCTACGCGACCAAGTCGATTACGACGAGCGAGGGCGGGATGCTGGTGACCGACGACGACGAACTCGCGGAGACGGCGCGCAAGCTCCGACTCGCGGGCGTCAACAAGGATGCCTGGGAGCGCGAGGACACCAACAGACCGAGCTGGCACTACGACGTGCAGGCGGTGTCGGGCAAGTACAACATGACGGACGTGCAGGCGTCCATCGGCATCGCACAGCTCGACCGACTCGATGGGTTTATCGAGCGGCGGCGGGCGGTCGCCGACGAACTCGACGCCCGGCTCGCGGACGTCGACGGCGTCGAGCCGCTCGCGGTCCGCGACGCCGACGAGCACGCACGGCACCTCTATCCGATTACGGTGGACCCCGAACAGATCGGACGGGACCGCGACGCGTTCGACCGGGCACTCACCGCCGAGGGGTTCGGCACGAGCGTCCACTACATTCCCATCCACCGTCACACCGCGTTCGCCGACCTCGACAGGACCGACCTCTCGACCGTTGACGACGTGGCCGCACGACTGCTCTGTCTCCCGCTGCACCCGGAGATGACCGACGCGGACGTGGACGACTTGGTGACCGCACTGCGGAAGGTCGCCGAGAACTAGTCGCCATTTAGCTTCTCGAAGAGTTTCCCGAACTGCATGGCAACGAGCTTGCAGTCCAGCCAGAGCGACCACTCCGACATGTACCGGTCGTCGGCCCGCAGGTTGTCGGCGGCGTACTGCCCCTCGTCGAATCCCTCGAAGTCGACCTGTGCAAAACCGGTGAGGCCGGGTTTGACGTGCCACCGTCGTGGCCACGCCGGGACATCGTCCGTCCACTCCGCATCGAGCTCCGGTCGTTCGGGACGCGGTCCGACGGCGCTCATCCGGCCGACGAGTACCGAGACGAGCTGTGGAATCTCGTCCAGGTACGTGGTGCGCAGCACGGCACCGACACGGGTGATTCGTGAGTCCTCGTTGTCGTCCATGATGACAGCCCCCGTCTCCGACTCGGCGTTCTCGACCATCGTCCGGAATTTCGGGAGGACGAACCGGTTGCCGAACCGTTCCGTTCGGACTTGTCGGTAGAGTATCGGGCCCGGGCTATCGAGTCGGACGGCGAGCGCGATGAGCGGCACGAACGGCGTGACGAAGACGAGCCCGGCGACGGCGAACGCGATGTCGAACGCCCGTTTCTCGAGTTCTTGCCACGGGGTGAGTGGCGAAGTGTGGACCTCGACGAATCCGTCGTCGGTCCTCGATCCAGTGAGCAGTCGGTCGCTGGCTGGCTCTGTCGTGGCGACCGGCAGGTTGCGCGCGTGACAGGCGTCGAGGACGGAGAACGCACCGTCGCGGGTCACGTCGGAGAACGCGAGGACGACGCGCTCGGGCGTAGCCGAGTCCAGCGTGGCTCCGAATCGTGTGCCGCTGCTCGCGAGCTCGGTGGGCAACGATTCGAGCGTCTCCCGTCTGAGTTCGATCGCCCCATCTGTCAGATGAACCGGTTCCGTCGAGACCCCGTCCGCGAGTCGGACGAAGCCCGTGACGGAGCCATCGAGCCGCTCGGCAGCCGTGGCGATGTCGTCGAGGTCGGAACCCACGACGACCGCCCCCTCGCGCCTCCGTGCCACCAGCGACTGGTAGCCGAGTCCGAGTGCGGGGACGAGGAGGGCGAACACAGAGACCGCACCGGCCACGGCCGGGAGCGTCGCGAGCGACGGCGTCGCGAGGGTCCAGCCGGTGAACAGCACGAGCGCAGCGACCGCAGTTCCCCGCACCCCGAGTCCGACGACGGCGACGGTCCGTCGACCGACCGTCTTCGCGAGCGGCGCGAGGACGACTGTCGCAGCGAGAACGGACACGGAACAGAACAGGGCAACTGGCGGCCCCAGCGGAGCGCCTCGAATCGCGAGGGCGACACCCGTCGCGACCAGCCCGAGACACACCGCACCGACGAGCCACAGCAGGTACAGCGCTCGACCGTGTTCCATCGGTTCAACCAGCCCATTTGACGCGAATAAGTACTTCGGTTCAGTCGATCCGAATCCGACGGCCGCAGCCGGATTCGACGGATGCCGTCACGCCACCGCGACCGACCGATTCGAGCCACCCGCTGGGATGTCCTCGGGCAGGACGACGTCATGGTACACTCGCACGTCATCGAGCGTCATCGAGGCGTACTGACTTCCCGGTCTGCCGCCGAAACGGAGTTCACCGTCCGTTCGAATCGCGTCGAGTTGTGAAGCGTCCCGGGTCGAAACGAGAGTGTCGTTCCGGTACAGTCGGACCTCGTCGACCTCCCGGTCAAGGACGACGGTGATGCGGGTCCAGTCGTCGAACGACGTGCCGTTGATACCGAAGTTCTTGACCTGGTCGCCCTCCACATCGTCGAACCGGACCCCGAAGTCGTTCAACGATGTGCGTGCCCAGATACCGAAGCGACCGGTGTCGCCGGAGCCGTACTCGAGCACACGCGGGAGGCGCTCACCGCTCGCTGTCAGGTCTCCCCTGAGGACGACAGAGACGGTCAGTGACTCGTTCGGACCGATCGCGATCTCGTCGGGATTTGGGACGGTCGCGACGTCGTCCTCGCCGTCGAACGAGAGTGCGGACCCGGAGGAACCGTCGGCCCACGTCGCACCGTCGATGCTGGCGTGCTGTCCGCTGGAGAGGTCGTAGACGCTCCGCCCCTCGTTCGAGTCGAAGGACCAGTGGGCGGCTCCCGGACCCTCGAATCGACTGGTCGTCCCGCCCTCTGCGACTGCCGATTCAGAGACGGCGATCGTCTCGTCCCCGAGGGTGTAGTCGCCAGCGTACGGGACAGTGAGTTCGTACACGCCCGCGCCGTTTCGCTCGACCGTCCGCTCGTACGTGTACGTCTCCCCGTCGACGGTGAACGTGGTCTCTACGGTGTCGCCCGCCGGGACGTTTCCGACGAGCCGGGCACCTGTGACCGTCGAGAATATCTTGACGGACCCACCGTCCCTGACCTGGACGAGCTGGTAGTGCCCGAGTCCGTCGACGCTCCCGTTCGTGCTCCCGACGTGCTCGTGGAGACGGATATGGAGCGAATCGGCCCGGAGCCCTCGCCCCGAGAACTCGTCGGTAGTGATGATGTATCCGGCGCGCTCGTCAGCCGTCAACCGTTCGTACCAGCGACTCCCGTTGTCAGCAGACAGGAACTCCTCGTAGTTCGACTGGGCGTATCCGTACGAGCGTGACTCGCCGCTGACGAAGTAGTTGTACATCCGGTTGCGGTCCCACTCGCTGAACACGTAGTTCTCGGGATAGTCGATGTCGTGTTCGGCGGCGTGTGCGTCGATGGCCGTCGCCGTCTCGTACTCCCCACCGTCGATGGTGGTAAGTCCGATCTTCAACGGGGAGAACAGCATGCCGACCCCGGCGACGACGACGAGGATGACTGCCACGTACTGCACGGTCGTCCGGTCGGGACGCGGGAGCGGCCGGAGAGATGGAACGCCATCCGCGAGTTGCCGTTCGCTCGCGAGGATGGCGGGAACCCGTTCGGTGAGATCAACGAGTGCCACGACGTGGACGAATCCCACGCCAGCGAAGAGCGCCGCGAAGGCAGCGAGTTCCCCGCTGAAGCGGACCTGAATCGCCGAGAGCAGGAGGAACCACCAGGCGTAGCTGACGGGGACGAACCACCGACGACTCGGGACGCGGGCCGCACGCCACGTCACCCACCCGAGGTACGGCAGCGCGAAGAACAGCACCAGCCCGAACGAGAACAGCGGTGCGAGAAACAGCCCGAGGTCGCTCTTGAACAGGGAGCCCGTCTCGGCGACGCCCGGCGTGTTCAGCAGGAAGTCGAGGCGTCTGGTGAGCGTGTCCCCGAACTCCGGAAGGACCACGAACGCGACGACGAGGACGCCAGCACCGACGGCAGTCTGCACGCCGACGAATGCCTCAGTCGTCCGTTCGCCAGCGACGGCGGACCGAACGAACGCCTCACCGAGCAGCGTCACACCAGCGACGCCCGCGAACAGCAGCGCTGGCGTCGCGACGACGACCGTCGCGTGCCATCCCAACGTCACGTGGACCAGTCCGACGAGACCTGCCCCGATAGCGGTCCCGACAAGCAGCGAGCGATGGGCGGCGAGCACGCTCTCGTCGACGGCGACCAGCGCGAGGGCGGAGGCGGCGACGGCGATACTGACGGGCAGTATCAGCAGCGGCCCAGCCTCCCACGCGAGGACCTGCCCGGCGATACCGACCCCGAGACACACCGTCGCGAGCCAGCCCTCGCCGTCACGGAGGTCCGGGCGGTCGAGCGCGCCCACCAGCCCGTATGCGGTGAGCAAGAGCCACGGGTAGTCGAACGCGTGGTGGTCTGCGAAGCCAATCGCGGTACGGAGTGCGTGGTCCGGCGTCACCGCGAGCATGACGACCGCAGCCAGCCCGGCGCGACGGTCGCCGGTCAGCCGCACCGCGAGCAGGTACAGCAGGACAGCGGCGACGACGGCAGCGACGACGGGATACACAGCGAGTACGACACCCGCGGTATGCTGGCCGCCGCCCAGCAGCGCCGAAATGAACCAGAGCACCGCGACGAGCAGCGGTTCGCCGTTCGCCATCTGCGCCATCTCTCCGAGCACGGCGAAATCGAGCGGGCCACTCGACTTCGCGAGCAGCTGGTCCACCCAGTAGCGGTACAGATAGGGGTCGTTCGAGGAGAGCACGACCGCGTCGCCGCGGAACACCGACGGACTCGGGAACGCGCGCATCGCCACGACGAGCAGGAGGGCACCCACGAGTGCGAGCGCAGCGCGACGGTCGACCGAGGGAAGCGAGAGAGAAGGAATCGAAACTGCCGAGCCGTCGTCCGCAACCATGGTGTCGTCGCCGTCGAGCGCGGCACGCACCGCCGTGCGGTCCGCGACACGGTAGTCGCCGTCGTCAGCCTTCCCGACGATGCCGCGAGACACCAGTTCGCCGAACACCCCCGAATCGACCGGGATATCGTCGAACGTCCAGCCGTCGGCGTCCGCGTCGACATCGAGGACCGCCTCCAGGTCGTCTTCGAGGGCGGGTTTGTCCGCGATCAGAGACTCAGTCGCGGACCGAACGTCGTCCATACCGTGATACTCCGCGATGAGTGGAATAAAACCATCGCGATGGTCGCCGCTGTCGGACCCGCTCCGCTGTCTCTCTGGGACGGCTTCGTCACGCTATGCATAAACTGTGACCCGACCGGGTAACTCGTCGATAACAAACCCGACTGATGGCCCCAAACCGCAGTATGGATTTCTCTCGTCGGCGGGCACTTGGTATCCTCGCAGCAGCCGGGTTGGCGGCGACATCCAGCCCACGCTCGACCGCCGAGTTTCGTAAAACAGTATCCGAATCTCTGCCCGACACCGTGCTCTTCCAGAACGGGGACGACCTCACTGAGTCGAACCTTGCGCGACTGCTCGCACGCAGCAACAGCAGTGACTACGTCGAGCGTGGTCTCAGATTCAGCGCGGACTATCGGGACAACACGCTCACCATCGGGAACGGGATGGCTGTGGTCGCGGATTCGTCGACGAACCGGGCCTATGTCGTGCTCACCGAGCAGCGCCAGAACATCTCGCTTCCAATTACGAGCGGTGCGAACTACGTGTATCTCACGATAGACCCGAGTACGCGGGATGCGGTTTCAATTCACATCGTTGGCGACGACAGTTCACCCTCGAATCCGTCGTTGAAAATCGGTGAGATCGACACCGCCAACGGCACCAGTACGGAGCTGAACCGGGAGCCTGATTTGATGGTTGGCGACATCACGAGCGACGGGACCACCGTGTACGATGCGGACACAAACACGGTTGGGGATGGGACCACACGTGCGAATCACGAATCGGTGCATGCAGAGGACGTGGGAAACATCCACTACCTGCCCGAAGTCAACGGTGGCACCCTTAACGCCAAGTGGGACACGCTTACGTCTGGATGGAGGGACGGCGAGTCCCACGCTGTAATCATCCCGCCTCCAGACCAAGACAACGACGGCAGCCGAGACGACACCGTCACACTCGGCAACGGTATCGTCTGCTGGGAGATGGACGGTGCGATCACTATCGACAACGACCGCGACAACGTCGTCATCAAAGCCTGGAGGAGCAACATCAGCCACGACCCTGCGAACAGTTTCACCAACTACATAGAGGTAATCGACGGGTCCAACAAACCTGAAAATATCGACATCCAAGGCGGGATATGGAGATGCAATGGTGGCGTCACGAAC
This sequence comes from Haloarchaeobius litoreus, assembly GCF_024495425.1. NCBI lineage: Archaea > Methanobacteriati > Methanobacteriota > Halobacteria > Halobacteriales > Halorubellaceae > Haloarchaeobius > Haloarchaeobius litoreus. The sequence goes on from NZ_JANHJR010000001.1 coordinate 418,714, forward strand.
CTCGTGAAAACCACAGGGGCGAGCCGTCTCAGGCTCCACGGGCTCAAGGGGGGGGCAACTTCAAGCGGGAACTTCCAACGTGGTGTCTATGCCGTCGCCGACGACCATCCGATAGGAGGTCTTCAAGTCAATACGTTACAGGGCGCAGTCTTCGACAACTCAACCGTCGTGCTCGACGGAACCTCAAACAGCGTCATCAACTTCCACGTCGAAGGTGTTCGTGGGTCTGGGAATCAGGATGTCGTCGTAGGGCGCGGACAATCAGAACAGGGCGACATCGAGCGTGTTCGACAAACTGCAACGAACATGCCGACCAGATCGGGCGTGCGCTTGGAAGCAACCTCAGACGGCCGACCTGACAACGTAAAGGTCGAAGACGTAGCCGTATTCACGAGTGGCGTCGCGGCGCTCGATACCGGTGATACGACTAGAGGGTCGGCGTCGAGAATGCGTGAAATTTCCTGTGAGCGACTGGCGGTCGGGAACAACGAGACAGTTGCCTCACTTGATTGGCTGCAGGGTTGCCCCGCGCTCAATATTGGTGGAACCGACCTGTCTTGGACCATCGACGTGGGCGTCAACTCCAACATGTTCGATTGTGGCATCGACGCCCGTGGAAGTGATGTAACCGTCAATCGTGGCGCGAACGCAGCTCGTATCGTTGTCAACGGAAAGGGCATCAATTCGGGTGACCCATCGAGCACCGGCCAATGGAACGGAAACGGCTACGAAGGGCTCAACGTCGAGGACACGACTGTGCCTGCGATGTACTATCACGACGGGTCTGGATTCGAAGCGTACTGACACACACTTTACGGCTGAGTCTCAGTACGCCACGAAGCGTCACCAGTAACTTAGTCTTGATTTCCAACTGGATTCTGACGAAGCACTAGTGGTAGACGAGCCCAACTAATCAGTTAGGAAGCTGTCTCTATCGACGCCTGGCCGACCACAGAGACGTTGTTGACGCTCCCAAAGAGACCAACTCAAATCCCTTGTGCGTCCAGCCACCCTCTATCTTGGAATTCATCGACGTCTCCTAATCTGGCTCAAGAGTTATGAAATCGGCCAGATCGGTTTCACGTGTCTCAACAAGCTCTCTCTGAATATCCGCTTGGTCCCATCCAAGTGGCGAAAGAATGCTCTCTACAGCACGAACGAGCTGTGTCTCATAGTACGAGGCGTCGTAGGCCCCGACCTCCTCGTGCGCGAGTGCGACACGTTCCCGTGAGGAATTCGAGTCGTCGACAACGACGTACTCGATACTCTGTCCGGGATGCACAGCCAATTTCTGATCACGGGCACGTTTGAGCGCAGCCACGTTCCGGGTGTTCTGCTTGTACCCTTCGAGTGGCTTCGAAACACGGTTCCGATGGATGAGCTGGTCAGTCGAGACCTTCCCAGCGTGGAGCCTCCCAATCGCAGTCCTGAGACACCCCAGCACCGCCTCAGGTGACCTCGTCGTATCGAGCTTCTCAATACAATGTCGCTGAACGGATTCGATGAACTTCGGCGTCGAACGCTGCCGCGCTTCGATTCCCCGAAGCTTGTACTCGTCTTTGCCAGCAACCTTCCCAAAGTACTTCGTCAACGCCCCAGTGTCGCTGTTCCGCTGGGGGACGAACGCGACCCAGTCGTAGTGGGCCTCGTGTTCGAGTCGAATCTCGACAGTCTCCGTAATCTCGTCTGCGAGCCTCCCGAGGTCCTCGCGTTGGCTGTCGCCCACATCGGAGTCAGGGGTCACCCAGATGGAGTCGACGATGCCGTGGACGACACGCCACCCGCCTTCCTCCAGCCGTTGTTTCGCGTCCAGCAGAATCTCGCGGGCGAACGCGTTAATCGCCTCGTGGCACTCGATTCGTCCGTACTTGGCGTTCGAGAAACCCTGATAGCCAAAGCACGCGACGAGTATCCATTTGAGGGCACCCGACCGTCCTCTGAGTTCTGCGAGGCGCTCCTGGTTCGGGTCGTCACGCTGTTCCTCACGACGGATTTCGCTCTTGATCTCGTCGCGGGCGTCGATGATGGGCTGGAGAACGTCGACGAGGTATCCACGCTCGTCACAGATGGCGTAGCCGAGTCCGGGGACATCGTCGCGATGGCGATGGCATTCACACCGAATCACGTCCGGCGAGACGTTCCGGGTGCAGATGATGTTCGGATAGAGGCTCGAGAAGTCGAGCTCGTGAACGTCTTCGTGGAAGCCGACCTCTGGTGCGAAGATGAATCCGCCACGGTCGGCCTCGTGGAGCGTGCCCATCGGCTTGTAGAACTCGTGTCGCCAGGAGTTCCACGGCACCAGCACGCCGCGGTCGTGGGCCTCGCAGATCTGAATCGCCGTGAGCACGTTCCCTATCGACGCCCACGCGACCTCCCGAAGGGGCTTCTTCGAGCGCGAGACGAGGTCGAGGACACCGTCGAGGTTCGTCTCGCCGTGGAAGAACGTGTTCGACTCGTCGACGATTGCTCGCCCGGGGACGTTGTACCGCGCTGGCGAATGGCCGACGCGACCATAGCTCGAATACGTCGACCGACTCGCGAGCTGCTGGTATTTTGCACCTGGCCAGCGACTCAGCGTGAACTCGTCGACATCCGCGCCCGTCGCCATCTCGAACAGCGTCGGGATAATCTCGCTCGTCGAGCAGACAAGGACGTCGGGGTCACGTTCCTCGACCGCCCGTTGAACCGCGGCCAGGATCTCCTCGGAGGCACCTGAAACCGTCTCGCCAGCGATGGACAGTTCGCCGTACTCGTCCCCAGCCGTCTCGGTGACCGGAACGCTGAGGCGGAGTGTCGACAATTCCGATTCGGGTACCGGGTCGACGCCTGTCTCCAGACAGTAGCGGAACTCCCGCGAGAGGTCGACGTTGAAACAGGCGAGATTGCCGACAGGATATGCAGATAGCTGTCTGGCCTGCTGTGCGAGTGGGGCGACCCGGTCGATGTGGTCCACGTGGACCGCGAGCACCTCTTCGTCGTCGCGGCGAAAGCCGGGCCGTCGAGACACGTATTCCGTCGCGACGATGTCCGGGTGACGCTCGTAGAGCGTGCGCAATCTCGTGAGGTCAATGTCTGCGTCGGGTGAGCGCGGAGCCACGTAGAAGCGTGGGGTGTAGTCGTCGCGTTCGGTCACGACCGCACCGTCAGCCGTCGACTCCCATTCGAGCACCCGGCCGTCGTCGAGAAAGTCGATCGTGAACGGCATCGTTAGCCGTCCGTCTCGTGATTGGTGGGTTCTTCCTGAGAGGAGTCGAGCGCCGCTTCGAGTTCCGCGAGGCGCTCGTCGTGCTCGTCGAGTCGGCGCTCCTGCTCGATGTCGATGCTGAACCGCGCGGGGATGAGTGGATTCTGATGGTTGAGGAAGCCGCTCGCGTCGGCGTGCTCCTTCGCGTAGGCGAACAGCTGGTCGAACCGGGTCTGGTCACGGAGCCGAAGCGCTCGCCTGTAGTCCGCCCAGCGTTCCTCGATGGCTCGCAGCGCATCACGGTAGGTCGGGTTCGTCCGACCCATCGCTATCGACCTCCTCCACCGCCACTCGTTCACACATCGAGCAAGGGATTCGCACCGAGCCTCGTCGTTTCGCCGTCGGCAGTGACACCCATTCCGACGCCACCAGATTCCATCGAGGCCGAGGGCGTGCCCGGCTCCACCCCGACCTGCGCCGCACGAGCGTTGAGGAGCTCTCTCCAGTAGGTAAGCGTCGTCTGGTAGTACGCGCCGTCGTCGACCGGATAGACGAGCGTCTCGAAGTCGTCGCCGACGAATCGAGGGCCCATCCGGGTCTGCTCGCACTCGAGATGATGGTCCGCCACCGTCGCGACCGGTTCCGTGAACTCGTCCTGCTCGCTGCGCGTGACGAGGACCGGCACGTCGTAGGATTTCGCGTAGGTCGCAAGCCGTGCAAGAACACGCATCTGTAGTGTCTCCGCGTGAGTCTCCCCGAGCGTGTCGTCAGCTCGGTACTGCGCGTCAACGGCCGGGACGACGATGAGCGACGGCGTGAATCGAGACGATCTGTTCTCCTCTCCGGCTTGCTGTCGACGCGACCGGTCGGCGTCTGTGGTCGCGTCCTTGATCGACTGGTTCACGGCTGCGGGAAGGTCGGAGACGATGCCGTAGTGCTGGTAGGCGGTGAAGCCACGGGCGACGTGTATCCGATCGAGGAGCCGCTGGCTGGGTGTGAGCTGTGCGAGTGTGGTCGTCGTCGCGTGACCGCTGGCATCCACCCAGAAGGCTGGCCCGTCGTGCATGAGGAGGTGGTCGAGCACGAGTGACTGCAGACTCGACACACCGCGCCCTTCATCGAAATCCAGCAGCGTGATTCCGTCGTCGAGCGAGGGAAGCAGGAGACTCTCCGTTCCCGGGTCTGCCCGGTCGACGAGCTCCCGATTGCGGTCTGCCCCGCGAACCGGTTTGTCAACCGCGAGCCGACCTCGCTTGGAATTTTCAGTCATACCCGAACGGATGACGGATGTACCGAAAAGCGACGGCGTGTGACTTCCGCATTTCAGGAAAACAGGGGAAACTGCCAATCTCTCCGGTGTTGATGGGGTACCTTGGCCACGAAGCGTGTTTCCTGGGCGGTTTCACGGAATCGCAGCTACGGCGGCTATTGGAATCCGGTTAGAGAGGTTTCCACTCCGCTGAAACAACTTCGGCTGAGATACATCCCAAATATAATTTCAAAGGAACGGATGCTACATGGGCAGTGAATATCGTACATGATTCCGAATTCGGGAACGAGGGCGTTTGGTAGTCGTCCACAAAGCTATTTCCTCAAAGTCCGAATTGACACGGTGATTCACCGGTCGCGGGATGCGGGTGGCACGACCCATGTCACGATTGGATTCCTTCTCGGATAAACTCAATTCCGCCCGAAATAGCCGGTGGAGGTTCCTTCTCTACCTAATCATCGTATTCGTACTACTTCCGGTCGTGCTTTTCCTGCTTCCGTTCATGGTGGCTGGTGCCATCGCGACCAACTACCGGGAGGCTGCACATCGTCTGAGTTTCCTCCCGGGGATTTCGGAGACCGGAGGAGTGGTCTCCGGAGTCGTCGCGTTCGTGTACACGTTCATTGCGCTCAGCGTCTTCGGAGCCGTTCTAAATCTCGGCGATAGCCCCGAAACAACCGCGTCGAACCAACCAGCGGCCACCACCGTAGCACCCGCTGCGACGACACAGAGTGCGCTCGCCGAAACAGACACGAACACTCCAGCTCAGGAGGAGACAACCAGCGACCCTCCCGCGACGACCGCCACTACACCCTCGACCCCGACGCCGACGCCGACACGCACGACCGTACGAACAGCGTCGACGCCGACTACGACGGCAGTACCAACTCCTTCTCCAACGCCGACCACGACGGCAGTACCAACACAGACGCCAACTCCGACCCCGACCACAACCACGGCCGCGACGACCATTGCAGGTGGAGGGAGTGACGACAGCCAGTTGTCGATCTCAGTCCACGAGGACGCCATCGGCGACGAGTACGACAACCTGGACGACGAGTACGTTACCCTCACAAACACGGGTGAGTCGACGCTCGACCTGTCTATGTGGCAGATCAAGGACATTGCCGACCACACCTATACCATCCCACGCAGCGTCACACTCGCGCCAGGGGAGAGCGTCACTCTCTACACTGGGCACGGCACGGACACAGACACGGAGCTGTACTGGGGCCGAGATGCACCCGTCTGGAACAACAACGGTGACACGGTATTCGTCTTCGACACCGATGGTGAGCTCGTCGCTGAACACACGTACGGGTGATATTTCGTTGATTGAATCCTAGTAACGAATTGGCAGCCCACGAGATTCGAACGAACCGCCACACCACATAGACATCTCAGCGTTACTGAATCGGTGACGTGTTCGACGGGTCGACGATAGAGTACTCTCGGTCGCGACTCGTTCCCTCGGCGTCGAGGAGGTTGTACTGCTCCATTTTCGAGAGATACGTCCGAACCGTACGCTTCGTCCGCGGGTCGTCGACCTCGTCCGTGTAGCGGTCGTGAATCTCACTCGGCCCGACTGGCCCGTGTTTTCGAACGATATCGTAGACTGCTCGCTGGTGCGGGGTGAGCGAGTCGAGACTCCGCTGTTTGATCTGGGCGCGGGCGTCCGTCGCCGCATCGAGCAGGAGGTCGTCCGTAATCTCCTCGTACTCCTCGCGGTCGGCCTTCCCCGCCGCAGAGCGGAGGATACCGATTCCGAGTCGTGCATCACCGGCTGCCGCGTCGGCAATCCGGTAGAGCTGGTGCTCGGTAACCGTGCCGGGGTCGAGGCCGCGCTTCGCACGTGCCTGCAGAATATCGTAGAGCTGGTCGTTGTGGTACCGGTCCATCCGAACGTGCTCACTGGAGCGCAGTCGGCTCACGAGACGGTCGTCGACGCGACTGAACAACTGCTCCTCCTCGTTCGCGATACAGATGATCGCGATGTTCTCGATGGAGTGCAGGTCGTAGAGCACGCTCGGGTCCTCGAGCTGGTCGACCTCGTCGAGGATGACCACCGTCCGGGAGTCGTCGTACTGCTGGAGGCGGTCGACCAGCTCGTCACGGGGCGTCGACTGCCGATGGATGTCGATGGTCTTCCCGAGGTCGTCGAGAATCTGGTAGAGCACTCTGAAGCGGGTGTAGTTCCGCCAGCAGTTGACGTGCGTCGACTTGACGTCCAATACCTCCTCCTGCAGGCGTTCAGTGACGAACTTCGAGAGACACGTCTTTCCGGTTCCACTGGGGCCAGTCACGATTGCGGTGTCAGCGGGTTCGCCGTTCGTGATCGGTTCGAGGACGCTGGAGAGGTGGTTGAGTTCGGCGTCACGATGCTCGATTTCACTCGGGACGAACCCAGCTCGGAGCACGCGAGCATCGCGAATCATCTGGTGCTACCAGCATGTATCGTGGCACGTACCAAAAGCGTGACTGGGTCGTTTCCAGAAACACGTATTCGTCGTTGAAACTGACTGTTCAATCCGGTCGCAGTCGTGCGGTTTTGATTTCGGAAACGCACATGTTTCCGGAAACATCCAGTATGACACCGACTTACAGGGGTTGACGCTGGAGTGCGGATACATTGACAGAGAGCGTCCACCCTTCGTGGGGTCCGGTGTACTCCCGAACGCACCCAACGAGATAACGCAGCCACAGTACCGATACGCAGTGACGGTCGTGGGAGACTGACTGGGATGCCCTTGAGCCACTACCGCCAATTAACCAACGGGGAGTTTGTTGGTTAATTTCCCACGGTGTCTCCCCGATGCAGAACATCGTGGGTCAGCGTCACATGGCCCCAGTAGCTTTTCCACACCTGTCGTCCATCCAATCCAGTGGACAGGTGACGACGAATGAAGGTGTACCCGAAGATTCCCCGATACGACCATCCGGTCGTCTCGCCCTCGATATTCGACGCCGACGACCTGACCCTCATCGAGAAGTTCGACGGGAGCAGCTTTCGGTTCACGCTGTACGACGAACGCTACAGCGAGTCCTACCCACAACAGGTCTCGACGGCAGCAGACGGCGATGGGAGCATCGTCTTCGGGACACGGCGAGCCATCCGAGGCAGCCATTGCGATTCACTCGACACGATCGACGGTGCGCTCCACCGTGCTGTCCGCACGCTCCGGAACGGGATAGAGACAACGGCGCTTCGTCGACTCCATCGAGAGTACGACAGCCCGCTAGCGATTTATGCAGAGAACCTCGTCTACTCGACGCTGGACTACGGGTACACCGAACGGGAGCTTCCGGCACTCGTGGGATTCGACGTGCTCCCGTACTCGGCCGTCGAGACGATGACACCTCCGGGGAACCCGTACGAGGAGACGTTCGACGGGTTCCTCCCACTAGAAACTGCATGGGACATCTTCGAGCGAATCCGGGTAGAGGACGCACGGACGTCCGAGTCCTTCGTCCCGGCGACGGTGCTCGACCGGCCGACTGACGGCTTCGACCCCGAGGCGTACACGTTTCCCACGTCGTCGCTCGCGCCCGACGTCCGCGTCGAGGGGGTCGTCGCCCGGAGCGACGAACACGAACGCCGCGTGAAGCTCGTCCGGGACGAGTTCAGAGAGCTCAACCGGGAGCAGTTCGGACAGCAACCGGAAGACGCCGAATCCGGTGCCGAGTACGTGGTCGCCTCGTTCTGTACACCCCCCCGGATTCGCAAGCAGGTTCGGAAGATGATGCTCGAAGAGGACCACGAGTTCGGGCTCCACCTGAACGACGAGCTGTATCCCCGGGTCGTCGAGGACATGTGGGCCGAGAACTGGCCGGAACTGATGGAGCTGCACGTCTCGTTCACCCCGGCCGAGGTCTACCCGCTGGTGGCCAAGCGGTGTATCACCGAACTCCGGAAGATGCAGACGAACGCCGAGTTGAACGACACTGAGCCGACAGACGTGTGGCGGCACCTGTCGTGATGGTGTCTACGGTGGGTTCCGTCCTGCGTTTAGTGGTTCATACGAATCGGTGTGATACGCTACCCGCCAGAGCTTGAGGACAGCGCGGGTAACCAATTCTTCGGGAGACTGCATGATACAGGATTCCTCGACCTCGGCTGGGTCTGAGCTCGCATCGGGCGGTGGGTGATAGTGTTCGAACCCACTAGTCTGGATATAGTTTCCCCCGTGTGGATGCTTTCCCCAGCGAAGATTCACCGCTTCGCTGTCCGAGTAATGGAACTTGTAGTCATCCCGTGTCGTCCACTGGACGTCGATTCGGGCCTCGTCAGCCTCACACAACCCGTCGTCAAGCGAAACTTCGAGGACGGATGGATTGAGATACTCGTCGAGTTCGGGTGTTGCAAGTGGTTCTGTTTCCTCGACAACATCGCGAATCGTCAGTAGTGCCGGCCGGTCCGTCGCTCCACGAAGACTGTGTGTTTCCGTCCGGTCAGATGACTCCTGCATCGTTCAGGCCGGAACGCTATCGTCAGTCGAGCGACGGTCACCGTCGACGAACTGCTCGGCGTTTCCGATCGAGAGCGCTGCGTTCGCGAACGCGAGATTTCGGCGGAGCGTCTTCCACTCACGAATCGTCTCTGGATCAATCTCCTCCGTCGGAGAATCCGACTCGGTGAGTATCTGATTCGTCTGATCGACGACCAATTCTGCTGGCGAATCGACACCGAACTCAGACTGATACTCGGTGAGTTGCGCACGCATCTCCTGGATTCGTGTGACGAGTTCGTCGGTCGAGACGTGGTCGAGGATGTCGGCAGCCTGCTCGACGACGAGCGATTCGGGTGAGCGGCGATAGAGCGTGCCGCCGTGCTCGCCCGTGGTCGTCTCGACGAACCCCTCGTCAGCGAGTGTGTTCAGGTGCTTTCGAGCGGTCTTCGGGGCCGTCCGTGCATCCTCAGCGACTTCTGCGGCTGAGACGGGACTGTACGTATGCGCAACGACGTGTCGAATGCGCTCGTAGGGCGTTGTTTCGGACTCCCACTCCTCTCCGACCACCTCGTTGATGTCCGAAAACTCCTCTGGTGGGCCTCGGTCGTTCATATAGAGACTCAACGTTCAGAGTAATATAGTTCTTTGGTAAAGTTCTATATTCCCTTTCCAGGCGCGGACGAATTATACTTCATGAGTACGTACTTTAATACAGAATGAGGAGCAGTCAGTATGAGTAGCAACGATACGAAACACGTCCAGACTGAATTGAACGAGGAGGAGTACGAGCGATTTCGAAAGTTTGCCGAGGAACACGGACTGTCGCTCAAAGAAGCCAGTCATGAGGCGCTGATAGCGTGGGTCGAACGTCAGCAACAGGCAGATCCGAACGATGCAGCCTTTACCGTTCTCGACGACCTCGATGACTCGTCGCTTTCACTGACAGCACAAACGGACGCCAGAGAGGAAGACGATCTCGTTGACGAGTGGCACGGCAGCGATGAATCGTTCGTTCTCGCTGAGGAGCCATCCTCAGGCTCCTAAATCCGATGGCAGACCCAGTTGAAACATCCATCGGGCAGTGACTGCTAAACATTTTCGACCAGGATCAGTTCGGCATCAGGCTGTCTGTGGGCCGAAGTTCCTCTATCAGTTGTTCTCCGAGAGTGTATGATCTCCTTCGTGACCAGCACCGTCGTGCGTTTCAGACCCGTTACCACCCATCGAGACCGGTTCGAAATCGTCGAACGCACCGTAGCGCTGCTTGACTACTTCGACGGAGAGATTGTCCTCGTCGTCGGTGGCCCACCGGAGCCTGTCACCGGCCTCGATACCGAGTCGCCGCCGGAGGTCGACCGGAATCGTGACCCTCCCACGATCGCTGACCTTCGTTTCTTTGGAGGGCTCATCGGTTGGCATATTCAGCAATACAGACCCTCGTGTGATATATCCTGCTCCGCATGTGGGCAGTGAACTCTGCCCATATCTCCCGATATGTAAGGCGAGTACCCCGGGGCTCGACTCCGAGGCAGTTTAACGGAATACCTGAATCAGGCGTTGCAACCGTGATGATAGTCGGACGCTGGCGGGCTCCACTGGTGCTCCGGAAACGGGCTCACGCCTAGAATGTTCAGTAAGACCCTGTTGGGACTGCCGGAGGCCGGCAATCTCGTCTCGTGTCCGTGCGAGTTCTCGTTCGAGGCTGTCAACTCGACCCCGGAGCAGGTCGACACGCTCTCGGAGCATCGTGGCTTCCTGATTCGAAACCGAGACAGGGGAGCCGCTGCCAGCAACGTCCGCTTCGTCTGTCTCTCGCTCGTACGTCTCATTCGACACCTGGACAGCGTTCGCGACAGTCTGCTCCCCGTACGTCGACCCGTCGGAGTAGTGGACTTCGTCCCACTTCTCTCGGTAGAGTCCCGAATCACTGAACAGTCGATCCATCTGTGTCTCGTCGTTTCCGGTCCAGAACGCCAGCAGACAGCACAGGGCCATGTCGGCCTCGGACTGGCTCTCGTAGCCTGCCGTACTTCCGTTCCAGAGGCGCTCGAACTTCGCGCCGTTCTTCGCATTCGTCGCTTTCTCGATGAGCTCGGCATCCGAAAGTGAGGTCGGCGTTGACGAAGTACGACGTTCTTGTGCTCGCCCCTCGGTCGACCGTTCATCGTCACCGTAGACGTACTGGTCGTACACGGGCGCGAACGCGTCCTGTCGTTCCTCGATTCCAGTCGGCGTTTCATCGACGTGGTCGCCGGTCATGGTGAAGAATCGATTCGAATCGTAGCACTCGACCGACCCTGAACGGGATTTCGTACTCGGAATCATCCCCTCGATGAGTACATGCACACCTGTTCCGGAAGGACTGACCTCGGTGTAGGAATCCAGTCTGTCGACGATGTCGGCGGCCCAGTCGGTGAGCTCGCCGTCCTCGCGACAGTCGTCGAGGTCCACACCCACAAAGGGGTCGTCCTCGGTGAACACGAAGCCGAGGCCATCCTCCGCCTCGGCTGCACCCAGAGCGACCTCGTATAGCGCCCACGTGTCCGGGTCCGAAACGGAGGCGAACGAGCCAGTCTGCGGGTCGATTGGAATCTTCGTCAGCTTCCCATCACGCTCCTTCGCGCGCCAGCACACCCACTGTGGGTACTCACGGAGCGCAGCTGGAATCGCGTCCGGCTCGACACCCCTATTCACGGTGCTCACCTCCATCCGGGCTCAGTCGAACCCCTGCACTGACGTCGCTATCGAGATCGGACCCGGTCGGACGTTCGTGAGAACCATCGAGCACCTGTCGCTCGTACGGACTCGCCCGAACTCGGAGTGGGAACCAGCCTTCCTCGTCGATACCCAGCAGTGCCTCGGAGAAGCCGTCCTCGTCGTTGCCTGCTTTCGCGGTGCGGACCCAGTTCACCTCGCGCTCGCTCAACCCGAACCACTCCGCGAGTTTGTCGGCCTCCTCGTCGACGCGGTGGATCAGCGTCATCGAGCAGAGACTCGCGATGGTCTTCGCTTCGGGAGTGAGTGCGAACTCGCCACCGGTCTGGGTGATGAAGTGCAGCGAGAGGTCGTAGTGCCTGCTGTGCCGCACCGCCGTCTCGAGGAATCCCAGCGAGGTCGAGTCGTGCAACAGGTAGTGGGCTTCGTCGATGACGAACACGACGCGCTTGTCGGTCCCCTTCGCGCGCTCGTAGACCGCGTTAAAAAGGACCTGCATCATCAGGCTCGTCTCCGCCTGGCCACGGACGCCTTCCTCCTGGTGGAGGTCGAGATACACCACAGAGGAGTCGAGGTCGAACTCGGTGGGCTGGGCGAGGTTCGCGAAGTCACCGTCCGGACGGAAGGATGGTTGAAGGTCGGTGAGCAGTGCTTCCGCATCCTCCCGGACCCGTTCCTGAACGCCCTCGTTCGGGTAGCCGAATGCTCCCGGATTCTCCAGCATCGACTCGAGGACCCGCATGAGGTCCGTAATCGTCGGCGACTCCTTGCCATGGGTTGCGGGGTCCCGCGTGATGCCCGCCTGCTCGTACGTCTCCTGCACCGCACGGCGTAGCGTCTGTGTCCGGTCGCCGAGCGGGTTCGACGCGACGTGCGTGAAGAACGTCTTGAAGAACGTGAGGACCCACGCGATCTGCTCGCCCCACGGGTCGATGTCGGGCGTCGACTCCAGCACCTCGCTGGGCGTCGCCCGAATCTCGAGCGGGTTGAACCCACGCGTCCCACCCACCGTGACGCGTTCCCCGCCGAGCGCGTCGTTCACGCCCGCGAAGCCCTCGAGTGGATCGAGCATCACGATGATGGTGTCAGGGTCGTACATCGCGCGTCGGAGAAGCTGGAGTTTCGTCGAGAACGACTTCCCTGCGCCGAGTTTCCCGATGACCATCGTACAGTACCCGGTCTCGCGATTGAAGCGGTCGAGGATGAGCGGGCTCTCGTTGAGCGCGTACGTGCCGTACTCGATACCAGGCTCTGCGAACGCACCGGAAACGAACGGGAACATCGCACCGAGCGCGCCCCCGAGCATGGGTGTCGTCGAGTCGAGTGAGTCGTCGAGGCGGTCCACGCCGATGGGGCTACAGGAGACGAGGCTGTCGAGCTGCTGCCAGCGCGGTGTCACAGGTGTGAGGTTCGCCGGCGCGCGCCTCGCCGCCCCGAGCACGCCGTCGACGTCGACACGCTCTGCGTCGGGCTCGTCGGCTCTCGTGGTGAGGTACATCGAGACGTCGAACGCCTCCATCGGCGTGTTCCGAAGCACGTCGTAGAGGTCCTGATAGTCCTCCAGGTCCTTCCGGATGCCACGCGCTCCGGCTCGATGCCGCTCATTCAGGTACTCGTGGTCGGCTTCGAGCGTCTCGATCTTGTTCTCCAGTTCGTTCAGCGTCCGGTCCGTATCCCGCGGGTCGACGTGGATCGCGATATCGGTCTCGCGTGTCTCGCCGGTCGAGTACAGCTGTTCGAACAGCCCGTCCGTGGGCGCGTCCGGATACTCCGCAATCCACTGCGTTCGCGTCAACTGCTCACCTGTCTGAACGGCGTTCGGGAACTCTTCGATGCTGTCGGCGCTCACAAGCGACTGGTGGCTCTCGGCCACCGAATCGAGCCCGCGGCCCGAACCGTCGTCCGGGGCTGTCGCGTCCGTCTCTTCGCCATCTCCCTCCGGGTCGTTGGCGAAGAACGAACGAAGAATCCGGATCACCGCGCACCTCCAACGACGGGTGTCGTCCGCAGTCGCTGTTCCATCTGCCCCTGTGACGCCTCGGTTCCAGCCCAGAACTCCTCGACGAGTTCCGTCGCCTCTTCGACGGGGACGCGATATGCAGTACAGCCGTCGATCTCCCGGAGGCCACCACTGACCCGGCGCAGCCGTTCATCGAGCCGCTGCTGCAGAACCAGACGCTGTTTCTCGATGGGGGGCGCGGCGATCGCGCGGATGAACAGCCCCAATACAGGAAGCCCGGCGAGTTGCTGGGTGATGCTCTCGCGTTCGAACTGGACCTCCTCGGGACGTACCGAGACGACGACGTAGTGGTCACGGATGGTCATCTGGCGCGAGTCGAGCTCGCGGCCGTACCACTCGATATACTCCTCGATGAGCGCGGCCAGCTGCGGGTTCGCCTTCACGTCCGAATCCGTGAGCCGCCGCTCGTAGTGCGAGAGGTATTCCTCCACGGGAAACGAACGGGTGGTCGAGTAGAACTGCAGCGGGAACTCGACGGTCGTGTTGAGAAACCGCTGGAACGCCTCCGTCGTCTGTGTCCACTCATCGTCGGTCGCCAGCGCCAGCATCGGTGGCGTCACCTGAACGATGCCGACGAACGCACCGTCAGTCCGCTCGACGGCTCCGGCTTCCTGATGCACTCGTTCGAGCTGTGTGTACTCCTTCGCGTCGTCGTGGTCGAGCTGCGATGGTCGCCGCAGGTACGCGAGCATCGAGGCCACCCAGTCGATGCTCGAGGTGTACGTCGGCGTGAGGTAGACGAACACCCCACCAACCACCGTTGCGAGTGCAGCAAGCGGGATGACGATTTGCTGTGCCCGATACCCTGCGACCGTCGTCGTCGCCGGCACAAGGAGTTGCGTCGCGAGCACGACGACCACCCCCGGGAACAGGCCGACCATCAGGTCGGTGAGGGTGTAGCTACCGAACAGTTTCGCGTCTGTGCCGATCGACTTCGGGACTCGTTTCGCTGGTTCCGTACTCATGGCTGATTGGCGTCTGTGGCGTCGGTCGTCTGCGCTGTGCGTGCTGGTGGGAGTGCGCTCGGCCGGTCAGGACGGAGTGCGTCGAAGGAGTCGTTCCGTGTCGTATCCTGACCAGAACTGCTCGCTTCAGAGGCCACGCCAGTACTCGACTCCGGAGAGGGCCCCGAGAATGCGGCAGCCAATGAGTCTCGAGTTCCGCGAACCCGCTGACCTGCTGCGTGTGCCCGGGAGTCACCGGAATTCAGCAGCGTCTGTCCGTCTCGACGAATCGCACCGTCACCGCGGAGTCCTCGGGAGAAGTTCCGGCCACCGTGGGCTGCGGTCTGTCCAGCCTGCTTCGTCGAACTCAGCTGCTGGCCGAGACGGCCAGTGGAGACCTGTCGCCCCATGCGTTCGCTCGCCATGAATATCGCCCCGGCCTGCCAGAACAGAACGAAGGGCGCGACGAGCGCGAGAAACGGGGTCACGAGACCGAGAACCCACGAAAGCAGGCCCTCTACAGAGAGCCCGAAGTTCCCACCGAGGATCGCCGAGAGTCGAAAGAGAACGACTGCCGGTAGCGACATGAAGAGGAACGGCACGTAGAATCCCGCGAGCCGTTTCATGAACCGCGCCACGAGCGCGAACGGCCCCACGCTCGGTATCCACATGACTATCAGCAGCGGCATCACGAGCACGAACATGTACAGCGCGATTCGTCTGGCCAGATAGACCGTCGCGATGGACACGAGGAGCGTGTTGTTCACCGACACCGAGATCGCGTAGGCTATCGCACTGAGAACACCATACGAGATACTCTGGATCAGGTCGACGTCCGAGAGATCCGGAAGGATGTAGATTCCGAGATGGTCCACGAACTGCAGGGAGAACGCGGCGATCCACCACCATGAGAGGACCGCGAGCAGTCCGGCGAACGCTCGCCGCTTCATGCGTGCACCCTGATAGCCGCTGAAGAGGTTGCTCGTCGACTCCAGCAAGATGACGAGACCGATAGACAGTGCCCAGATGCCGAGTGCGAGCGGGACGACCGACTCCCAGTAGTAATCGTACAGACTGGGCCACACGCCGTTCGTGGGCCGACTGAAAATTGCGTTCGGAGCATCCGTACCGACGACGAACTGGAGGACCTCGTTGCCGTGCTCTTCGACGAGTCCTTCGAGGGGCTGGAATAGAGCCTCAACGAAGTCGGTGAGGGCAGCGATTATTACTTCTTTTAGCCCCATCAGTCCTCCTCCTCCTCCTGAACGGTTTCGAGTTCCACGGTCGCTTCGCTACAGATGTGCCGATTCCAGACCCCGATTGGTTCTCCTGACGTGGTGACAGAGAGATTCCCTCGAAAATTCGGTCCGTAGGCTGTTCCCCCGATAACCTGAAACTCAATTGGTCCATACGAACAGTCTTGATTCGGTGGATCGGGGAACTGTAGAGGTCGACGGAATCCGACATAGCTCTTGGATTCACCAGGAGCAATAATTACGTCCTCTGGATTTTGTGGAGCCTCTAGTTGTGGAAGCGATGTTGGTTCGAAGAGAGATTCGTTCGCATCTGGATAGGGAGCATCGGCGTAGACGATATGATGAACCCAAGATGGGCCAGACCCATCATTCGTGACTTCGACCGTAATGTGTCCAGTTGCTTCGGTCGTTTCTTCGTCAATCGTAGCTCTCGCATCGGTGAGGCGGAGATCCGGCTCCAACGCCACGGGGATTCTATGGGTTTCCCCATTCGTGACGACAACGACCTCGTGCTCGCCCGGTTGATACCGGTCCTGAATCCGTCGCACACCGGGGTCGAGTATCGGAATCCGAACGGTTGTCGTACCCGCGGTAACAGTCCTACGCGCAAACGCGGTTCCATCGGGGGCGATGAGGTTCAGCTGTGACACATTACTGTCTGGCTCGAGCGAGACCACTACGTCGGTTGCAGTCACCTCGACACCGGCCACTGGCGAGTCGTCTGGAACGGAAACCGACCCCGGTGACGTCGAGTTGTTAGCCGTCCCGTCGTCACTCCCGCCGAGGCAGCCCGCAAAGACCGTCCCGACGAGGCCTGCACTACTCGCGAGCAGCGCTCGACGAGACGGCGTCATCGAATCCCCCTCCAGGGTGGCCAGACACCCCAACCGGTGATTCGGTCGACGAGGAAGATACCGAGGAGGACGAGGACGAGTGGAACGCCCGCGTGGAACATGAGGTCGATGAATCCGGCGACCGAGCCAGCGACGAAGACCTGGTCGCGGTCGCCGAGGTCTTCGGCTTCGTGGTCCCACCAGGTTCCCGGGTCGTACCGGGCGTCGTAGACTGAACGGCGGGGGAGCGTCACCTGCCCGTGTCCATGCTCGTTGGTCTGGACGGGGTGGCCGTTCACTCGAACGATACCGGTTGTCCAGTCCGTGCTGATCGGTGCGCCCGTCTCAGCGTCGACCAGCGTGACTTCGAGAGTCACGTTGTCCCCGCTCACCTCGACGATGTCGACGGTCAGGTTTCGAGGTGCCAGATCTCCCCGGTCGACCTCACTCAGCTCTCGCTCGACGGTCACTCCACGAACGAGGCCGTGGACAACGACGCTCGTTCCCGGGGACTCGTCGTCACGGACGGCGATTCGGTCGCTCGACGTGAAGGTGCCCGTTGCCACGTCGAGGTCGATCTCGTCGGGAAGCGAGGGCGCAGGCGCGGTCTGGCCATCACTCGCGAGAACATCCACCGATCCATTGGTTGCTGTTTCTGGACCACGGGACTGCGGTGACGGGAACGCATGGACCTGCAGTGGGACCGACGGCGAGTCCACGGTTACCGAGTGGTTCCACGCCTGCCGACGCTCCAATGTGTCCCAGTCGGAGTCTCGTGCTGAGTAATAGCCCCACGAACCGCTCACTGAGCCGTTCTCGAGCGCCAAGCCCTGCCACGGCTGGGGCGAGGTGACCCCGACGCCGAGGTCGCCGTTGGGGTACTCCACGGCGCGGACGGACGCGACCAGCTCGTACGCAGTCACGTCGGTCGAGTCGCTCACCGTAATCGTCTCGACGAACGTGGTGGCGTTCGGAACCCAGACGTCCTCACACGTCGACTCGTTGTCGGGGTCGGAACACTGCTCGACACGGGTCTCGACCAGTTCCTCCACCGTGACGGTGATCTCGGCCTCGACCGTGAGCGTGTGCTCGGTCCCCGGCCACTCGTTTAGTTCTGCGTACGTGAGCGTGGGTGTCGCTGTCCCCTCGACCGTATCGACTGTCGTGTTGTCGACGCGGAGTCGAACTTCGCTCTCGGTGTCGACCACGCTCCAAGATGTTCGCTCGTCGCTCGTGTTCGTCGAGGGCGGGAGCTCGACCCGATAGTCGAGAGTCGCGAACACGCTCCCCTTGGGCGCGACAAACAGCGGCGTCTCGTTGGGGGAGAGGTGCGCCCTCGTCGACGGCGAGATAGCGAACGTCCGGACGTAGGCATCCCTGACGAAGAGGCCGCGCGTGGTCGGCGTGTTCTCGGGAACCGCCGACGTTTGCCAGTCGGTCTCGGGGAACTCCCCGTGGTCGCCGGCGTTCCACTGGTCGACCGCACGTGGTGGTGCGTCGAACGGGATATCGACGTACGCGGCCAGTTCTGCCATCGCCGAGGCGTCCGTGGGGATGCTCCCGTTGTCCGGGTCGCCGGACCAGAGCCTGTCGAACGTGGTCTCGTTCACACCGTGGTCCGGCTGCGTGGGCGGGCCAGCGGTGGGTGCGATACTGCTTCCGGTGACGGTGAGTGCGAGCATGGTCATCGCGAGGACTGTATTGAGCGCTAGAACGCGCAACTCGTGCCCCCCGCGACGACGTTGTTCATGATGAACTGGATGATCACGGTCGCCAGCGGTGCGACGATGATCCCCCAGATGATGCCCTGGGTGCGCATCTCTTTGAGCTCCTTCTTCATGTCGGAGCGACGGATGATCGGCATCGAAACGGTCGCGCCGAGTGCGAGCACGCCTCCGATGAGCGGGCCGCCGAACTGGATGACCGAGAATACGTTTCGAATGGTATCGGCCATGTCGCTGGCGCAGAACTCGGCACCAGGGCCCTGGGCGATTGCGGGCGAGGTGAAGAGGGCAACTGCGATTCCTCCCAAGACAGTCCACTTGAGAGCGGTGGTCAGTCGGTCGATACTTGTCACTATCCGTGTCTCGGGTGCGGACATGGTGTTCTGGTGAAACACGTCTCTGCGCGGCCTGTCGTCAACCCGGAGAAGACAACGAGCAGCGCGGCGTGCTTCTTACCTATAACCTATAGCAATTAGTATTAAAACTATCTAGATGGGCTCGGAAAATAGGTGGCGTCCCTAGAGAGTCAGTTGCGGGCTGATGACTGTCGAGATCGGCAGCAAGCGACGACGACAGGTGGGGTATACTGTGGGATGATACCTCGCGACAGACCATGGTTGAGCAACCAACAAATCCATACTTCCCGCTCCGTGACCACTGTGCATGACTACTGATTCCGGGGACAGCAGCAACGGATTCGTCCACCTGGACTCGGAACCCATCGACGTCCTCCACGTCGACGACGATCCGCAATTTGCAGCGCTCGTTTCGGCGTTTCTCGAACGACGGGGGGAGCGGTTTCGCGTCCACACAGAGACCGATCCAGAAACGGTGCTGTCGCTGATTCAGGACGGCGAGACCGCCTTCGACTGCATCGTCAGCGACTACGACATGCCCGGATTGGACGGGCTCGAACTCCTCGAGCAGATTCGAGTTGA
Source organism: Haloarchaeobius litoreus (assembly GCF_024495425.1). NCBI lineage: Archaea > Methanobacteriati > Methanobacteriota > Halobacteria > Halobacteriales > Halorubellaceae > Haloarchaeobius > Haloarchaeobius litoreus. The sequence continues at coordinate 438,046 of NZ_JANHJR010000001.1, forward strand.
CCACCCGGACCTGCCGTTCGTCCTGTTCACCGGCCACGGCTCGGAAGCGATTGCGAGCGACGCGATCACCGCAGGTGTCACGGAGTACCTCCAGAAGGGTGGTGGCAGCGAGCAGTACACCGTGCTCGCCAACCGAATCCAGCAGGTCGTCGAGCGGTACTGGGCCGAGCGCTACACCGATCGCGCACGACAGGCCATCGAGACGGCACAGGGGGGTATCAACATCCTCGACGAGGACGGCCACATCCAGTACGTCAACAGGGCGGCTGCGGACCTTCTCGGGTACGAGCGTGACCAGCTACTCGGCGAGCACTGGAAGACCCTCTATCGCGATGAGGACATCACCGAGGTCTACGATGTACTCCTCCCGCAGGCACGACAGGGCCAGTGGCAAGGGCACACCTCGTTCGAGCGCAAGGACGGGAGCGTCCTCGAGACCCATCACACGCTCACGGTCAGCGGTGACGGCTCGCTGGTCTGTACGTTCTCGCCGCTCGACGACCCCGCCACAGAACGGGCGCTCTCACTCAGAGAGCGCACGATGGACGAAGCCCCCGTCGGAATCGCCCTGTTCGACCCAGACGCCGAGGGGAACCCCATCACGTACGCGAACGACTGGTTCACCGAGCTCACCGGCTACGACCGAGCCGACGTCATCGGGCGTGACTGGCTCTTCCTGCAGGGCGAGGACATGGGCGACGACGCCATGGCCGAACTCGAATCCGCCATCCGGAACCACGGTCGAACGACCGTGGAGATGCGGAACCATCGTGCGGACGGGGCGGCGTTCTGGAACCGGGTCAGACTCGCCCCGGTGTTCGATTCCGATGGTGAGCTGGCTCACTTCGTCAGCTTCCACGACGACGTGACGGAGCGAAAGACCGCCGAAGAGCGACTCCGCGCCAGTAGGGCCCGACTCGAAGCGGTGTTCGAGGGCTCGCCCGACATGATCGTGATCCACGACGCCGACGGCGTCATCCACGACGTCAACCAGCAGTCGTGCGAGAAACTCGGCTACACAGAATCCGAACTCGTCGGGAAGAAGGTGTGTGAGATCGACGTCACAGCCGACCGAGAGCGCGCACATGCGTTCTGGAAGGACCTGCCGACGAACAGTCCACGCCGCTTCGAGGGCGAGCTCCAGCGGGCCGACGGCGAGACCATTCCGGTCGAGGTCCACCTGACTCGACTCGACCTCGATGGGAAGGACCGGTTCGTCGCGATGGACCGCGACATCAGCGAGCAGAAGGCATACGAGGAGGAGCTCGTCCGCCAGAACGAACGTCTCGACCGCTTCACGAGCGCCGTCAGTCACGATCTCAGGAACCCGCTCCAGCTCGCGCGGGGCCGCTTCGAACTGCTCGAAGAAGAGTGCACCAGCGAGCACACCGAGGATATCGAATTCGCGTTGGACCGCATGGACACGCTCATCGATGACCTGCTCGCCTTCGCTCGCTTCGGTGACGAGGCGATGGAGGTCGAGCCCGTGGACCTCTCCGAGCTCGTCCGAACGTGCTGGACGACAGTCGAGACGGCCGACGCGACGCTCATCGTGGGGACGGAACGCTCCGTGGATGCTGATAGGGACCGGCTCCAGCAGCTGTTCGAGAACCTCATCCGAAACAGCGTCGAGCACGGTGGGCGAGACATCACCGTGACCGTCGGCGACACCGAGGCCGGGTTCTACGTCGCGGACGATGGCCCGGGGATTCCGGCGTCAGAACGGGACGACGTGTTCGAGGCGGGCTACTCGACGGCGGAAGCAGGGACCGGCTTCGGGCTGAACATCGTCAAGGAGATGGTCGACGCACACGACTGGACGGTTCGAATCTCAGAGAGCGACGATGGGGGTGCGCGCTTCGATGTGCGTACAGAGTCCGCCTGAATCTCACCGAACTCGATATCGCTCCACATCGACGTCACGACTCCCGCGTCGACGGAGCCTGCGCCATCAGAGTCCAGCATTAGCGTCCCGGAATGGAGTCGACGGATGGAGGCAAATCTGGAATCGGGGTGGTGTCACGGTCTCTCCACTCGTTTCGGTAGCGTTCTTCATCGGCGACGGTGAATCGATAGTCGAGTTCGCCGTCGGAGTCAATCGACGAGGTACTGCTGGCGAAGCTGAGCGACATACCCTGCATCCCAGCTCTTGGTTTCGACGTAGTAGCTGAGTGCAGCCGCAACGTATTCCGAGGGAAGGATTCCGTGGGTAGCGAGCGTACAGAGAACGTGCGGCGTCGTAAAGAGCGTATTCCGGTCGTCGAGGGCGAGGGCGACGAAGAGGTAGTTCGTCGTGTTGAACTCGTCGGTGATGAACAGGTTGGCCGCCAGTTCGTTGGCCAGCCAGATACCTTCGGATTCGCCACGGTCGAGCCCGTATCCGAGTGGATCGTCGTACTGCTCGTCGACATCGTGCGTGGTCAGGTGCTGTGCAGCCTGCAAGACGAGGTCGGCGGCTGCAGACAGGAGATCACCGTTCCCTGTCGCCTCGCCGAGTTCTCCGAGAACGCTCGCAGGTATGTGGACGTCGTACGCGGTGAGAAGTGCTTTGAGCGGGTCTGCTCCGGTAGGGGCCTTCGGTCGGCCGTCAACGACTGGTGTTGCGAGGTTCAACAGAACGTTGGTGTCGACGACAGCGAGCGCCTTCTCCGACATCGTCAGGCGTTCGACTCTTCATCCGTCCATTCTGGAACGTCACCGTCGTAGAAGTCCTCATCGCTCGGAAGACCGTCACCGAGCCGAGGCTCGGTTGGTGTCCGGTCGATTGAGGACCGGAGAAGCTTCATTCGCATTGCTTCTTCGCGTCCGAGGATTGCCTCAACTGTCTCGTAGTCGACCCGGCCCTGATAGTAGGCGTCGCCGAGACGGCGACGGAACTCTGTGTCGTTCGCGAGTTCCTCGAGTTCGTCTTCGAGGGCATCAATGAGCAGACGTGTCCGAGAGATATCGAGGATTTCGACGACGCTATCGGCACGTTCGACGAGCGATTTCGGGGCGTTGAAATCGACTCGTGTTTTCTCTTCGGCCATCATCCATGTGTAGAACCTACACATATTAAACTTCGTGGGTGGTCAGTAGTGCACGTCGGCCGGCACGATCCACAGCTCGCGCGTGTCCAGTACCCGCTCCAGATGGTCAGGATCGCGAATCCCGTCCCCGTGTCGGTCGTAGAGGTACAGCGAGGGTCCGTGGTACGCGCCGAGGTTGTAGCAGGCGTGGCGAATCAGGTTCCTATCGCGCATGACGTCCGCAGTGCTGTACTCACAGATCGATTCTCGAATCTTCTCCAAGTTCCGCTCGAACTCGGCGACGGTCGCGTTCCAGCCGCGTTCGAGGAGCGCTTGACCCTCCATTGAATCGACTCGAGCCGCGACGGGCAGGTCGCCCCACCGGTCTCGGCCGGCAGTCGAGTGACCGTCCATGTCGAACGTGACGTAGTAGTCGAAGACGGCCGCGTCGTGTGGGGTCGCACCCACGAGTCGGTCGAACGTCATCCTCGCTTCCGCGAGCGCGCTATCTTCGGTCGGTGCCTCGACGAGTGCGTAGATCAACTGGTGCATTGTCGGACCTCGCCAGCACGCCCTCTACCCACAGGGTCGATCAGTCGCGCTGGCACCCGGTGCCAGCGCCACAAACTGGCTGCGGTCGCTCAGTCGAACAGCGACTCGTTCTCGAACTCTCGCTCACCGTCACGGAAGCACGGCCAACATGGCACGCCATCCGGGAGCGCACTACAGTCGCAGTCGTCTTCGTCGACGAGCTCGGCCTCCGAGTTCTCGGCCGGAACCAGGCCGCCATCGGTCGCGACGGCATTCTGTCGTGCAGCTCCGAGGACCGGGCCACGGATCGCGATGGCGACGCGGTGCTTGCACGCGCCGTCGAAGCGTTCGTCGGCTGGGCAGCTACACGACTTCGGGAGTCCGTCGACAACACGAACCAGATAGCGATGGTTCCTCGGGTCGGCGTGGCTGCAGTTGGTCACGAGCACGCCCTCGGGGATGAGTGCGAACTCGAACGCTTCGTACTCGGCACGCCGACGTACGCGCTTGGTGAACTCGAGTCTCGTCAGTGGATGCGTTTCGTTGGTGGAAATCAGTACTCACCTCACCCCGCAGGTGAACATAAACCGGGGCTGCGACGAACCTCTCAGTCGGTGCGAAGTATACAACGCGACCGTCAAGCCCATGGTTCAATGATTTCGGTGAGAAAATAAGGCCCTCAATCGTCAGCAGTGTAGGCTCCACTCCGATGTTCGATTCGGTGGACTTCCAGAACGTGTCCTTGGTGATTCAACACACAGGCAAGACGATATTGTCCGACACGCAGTTTGTCGAAGGGTCCGCCTGTGAGTGGTTCGAGGTAATCCGCGGGTTCACGCCACTCGGAGTCAACTACTTCGTCTAGCTTCGAAACGATACGATCCTGGATATGAGGATCCTGACGGTTAAACTGTGCAGCAGCTTACTGAGTGAACTTCCACGTCCACTTGTCATCTTCAGCGGTCATCCACGTCTTCGTCAATCATCGCGATGATTTCTTCGCGTGAGACCAGCTCCGTTTCTCCCGTTCGAAGCCCGTGTTCACTAGTCGCAACCTGTTTCCAACCCTCCCTGGAGAAGTCAGGATTCTTTACTGCATCTCGTGCGATGTGACGGAGGAACTCGCTCCGAGAGTTGAATCCCTGTTCCTTCCACGTTGCATCGATATCTTCGAGGAAAGATCGAGTGAGACGGATGTTAATCTGCACCGTCTCGGGGTCGTTGTCCCCCGCGCCAGAGTCAGCGTCAGACATGATATACAGATGCTTTACGCCCGTATATGAATAAGTCCTTCGCACACTTGGCAATTCCATTCAATTCGGGTCCTTTGTCCCGTGACACCGGCGATGAGGCCACTACCCGAGTAATCGACTGAATTATCTTGTGCAGCACCAAGGACCGGATCACGGACCGCAACCGCTACTCGGTGCTTATACGCGCCGTCGAATCGCTCGACGGCAGGGCAACTACACGACAATAGGAGTCCGTCCACGACTGCACCAGGTAGCGATGCTCGCTCGGGTCGGCATGGCTGCAGTTGGTCACGAGCACACCCTCCGGTACATGAAGAACCCGAACGCTTCGTACTCGGCGCGGCGACGCACGCGCTTGGTGAACTCGAGTCTCGTCAGTGGATGCGTTTCGTTGGTGGAAATCAGTACTCACCTCACCCCGCAGGTGAGAATAAACGGTCACTCGGCGAGCGCACCGAGCTGCTCGCTGTGGTTCCGAACCGTCACCGTCGACGTGTTCGCTGCCTCCGCGACTTCGCGCTGGGTCAGCCACTTCGACCGCTTGCCGGCCACGTACAGACAGGCTGCTGCGAAACCAGAGGGTTGCACACCATTGGTCACACCAGCCGCCTCGGCGCTTCGCGAGAGCGCAATGGCGCGCTGTTGAAGTGCATCAGGAACGTCCAACTCCGAGGCGAGTCGTGGAACGAACTCGCTCGGGTTCATGGGTCTCGTCGGGAGTTTGAGCTCGACGTTGAGGGATTTGTACGAACTCTGGACGCGGTCCTGTTCGACACGGGCGACGGCAGCCACTTCGTCGATGGTCCGCGGCAGCCCGTTGCACCGCACCACCGCGTAGACACACGCCGCTGCGACCCCTTCGATCGACCGGCCGTGTAGCAGGCGCTTGGATTGGGCCGTTCGGAACAGCGAGCACGCCTGGTCCCGGATCGAATCACCGAGTCCGAGCGCCCCCGTGATGCGTCTGATTTCGGTGAAGCCGTGCATGAGGTTCCGGTCTGCTTTGGTCTCATACCGACCACGCGAGTGCTCGCGACGGAGTCGGTGAAGTTGCCGTCGCTTCCGGGTTGAGAGCCCGTTCCCACTGCCATCGGTTCCGTACCCGATCGTCGTCGAGAGCCCCCGGTCGTGCCGCGCCGCCGTCAGCGGAGCACCCGAGCGTCGCCGCGTGTCTTCGTCGTACGAACTCCAATCCGGACCACGGTTCAGTCGCTGTTCCCCGATGATGAGCCCACAGTCTTCGCAGGCCCGCTCGCTCGAATCAGCCGTGATGCGGCCATCGCATTCCGGACAGGCGTTCGTATGTTGATCGAGCGGGACGTCTTCGTCGAACGTTCGTGGATAGATGTCGCTAACTGGCATCTCTGTAGTTCTCCGGGAGCGCCGCCGACTCGACGACACCCCTCACCCGTCAGGGGTCAATAAACTGCTTGCGCGTGTGTATCATGAATGGCCCACTTCGGAGACTATGGCGTTGGACTCGCCGGGGCTTAACCAACGTTACCCCGGGCGTAGGTTAAGCGTCGCCGAGGAAGCTCTCGACGACTTCGCTGTGGAGCCGGGGGTTGTTCGAGCACAAAGAGACGTCTCTGGTGGGCTCGAACAGCTTAGCGAACTCATCGTGATAGCTGTCGGGTCGGTCCACCTTGACCGCGAAGTCAACGACACACCGATATTCATGAATACGGCTCCAGGTGGTGACTTAATTGATTGAAGGTAGGTTTGGACGACTGGGTGGGCGGTGGACCGTTCGTGAGGGGTCTGTTCACGTGGTGAGAGCGCCTATCGGGGTTTAACTATGGAGGTCTCAATGGTGAGGGTGACCAGGTCGTATCCCAGCCTGGTGCGTTGGCGTTTATCCCACACTGGTCGGGCATGGTGCGTCGGGGGTGGCGTACCGTGTCCGGCTGGCTCCACTGACCGCGCGCGAGCAGTGAGACGTGTCGCGATTGGTAATGGTACATAACCCTGTTGGCCACCGCTGGAAAGTGTCAGTTTCGTAGGTGTGTGAATGGGGTAGCGGTTTCAATGTTGATAATCACTTGGTTACTGGAGTTATGAACTATCTCGATACATTTCAATAGAGGCTTGACGCGACCCAAGGAGGGGTTGAAGCAGGCAGGTAATGCCGTATTATACTCAGAATCCCGTCATAGGCCGATGGCTTTATGTCGTCCGATTCTAGTCGGTCGAGTAACACCGGCAAGGCGGACGTCGCGCTGGGACGCGACGGTGGAGCCTCGCCAGGTGTGGGATAACAGAACAATGATGGATCTTAAGCAACTCTTCACAGACGACGACGCCGTGTCGCCGGTCATCGGGGTCATCCTGATGGTCGCGATTACGGTCATCCTCGCCGCAGTGATCGGGGCATTCGTCCTGAACATCGGCGGGAACCAGGAAACGGCACCGCAGACCCAGTTCGACTGGGAGTACAGCGACAATGCCACTGCAGGCGGTACGAACGACAACGTGCTCGTTACGCACGGTGGCGGTGGCAGCCTCGACGCGACCCAGCTTGACCTCGGCGGCGGTTGGTCGGGCGGCGGTTGTTCCGTGGTAGACACGGATGGCCTCAGCGCAGGTACCGTGGTTATCGGAAACGCGTCCCAGAATGCCTGCCTCCACGGGGCTTCTTCTGGCGACACTCTCGAAATCACTTGGACTTCCAGCTCTGGTGACACCAGCCAGATCGTCGGCGACTCCACGGTACCCTGATATACTATGATGGACCTGAAACAACTCTTCACGGACGATAACGCGGTGTCGCCGGTCATCGGCGTCATCCTCATGGTTGCTATCACGGTCATCCTCGCGGCCGTCATCGGCGCATTCGTCCTGAATATCGGCGGAAATCAGGAGACTGCACCCCAGAACCAGTTCGACTTCGAGTACAGCAACAATTCAGATCATGTCATAGTCTCGCACGGTGGCGGCGGCACTCTGGACGCCACCCAGCTTGACCTCTCGGGTGCGTGGACTGGGAGTGATTGTGGTGTTGTGGAACTTAGTGGGCTCGGTGCTGGTGACGTAGTTGTCAACAACAGCACTGGCAGCTGGGGACCGTGCAGCCACGATGCCTCCTCGGGCGACACGCTCGAAATCACGTGGACTTCCAGCTCTGGGGATACCAGCCAGATAATCACTGACTCCACGGTTCCGTAACGCTTCGGAATCAACCATTCGGTTCCCCTTCTTTCGGTCGTTGACCCGCTAGCAGCAGCTTTCTCGGTCGATTCGTCGCTGTACGCCCATCGAAGTACAGGTCCTCGTCGGTTCTGCGTGCAGTATGGCAAAGAACAAGATCGACGTAATCGACGTTACGTCATTGATTCAGGTCTCGTCCATGGCGAAATCGCCCTGGGAGCCATCGCACTACAGATGTACGTCTCGGGAGCTTCTCGTTCTCGAACGTGCTGTACTCCGGGTCCAGACTCGAGCTCACCACCGTGGCGCTCATCTTGATCCTCGGGTGTCGGCTGGATCCTCGCGACGAACGAGCTGGACGGCAGCGACTACGAGTGGTACGAACTCGCCATCGTCGCCGTCACGCTCGGCCTCGTCACCACGTTCGTACTCATCTCGTCGTCGTAGTGCGCAGCTACGAACTCCTGTGAAATCGCATCATTGTGGGGCTGCGTCTTGCAGGTACTCACGAAGTACGGTGACGAGGATATCTGTTCGACCCCCGCCGAGCACGGCCGCCAGCGCGTCCGTTCGGTCTATCAACCGGTTCGGAACATGGAACTGGACTCGGCTTTAATCGGAGCTCATCATGTGTACAATGTGGGCCAGCATTCGGGGATTCTCCACGATCACACCCTAGTCTCGACCACGCCGATGATCTCCCGAGTCGTCGCGACGATCCGCTCCAGCCGCTCTTGAATCGTCTCAACGGGGTCACCGTCCCACGCGGCCACATAGAGGGCACTCCGGGACGCGTCGAGCCCCAAGTACTGCGAGACCACGTAGGCCGTACTCTCGGCTTCAGTCTCGCGCTTCGAACGCTCGTCAGGATCGTCGACATCGAAGTGGAGCAGGGCGTGTGCGTACTCGTGGGCGAGGACGCTCGCGACCTGCGCGTCGTTGTCGTCGTCTCGAACCTCAACGAGCAGCGAGCAGTCGTACGCACTCCGCTTCGTACAGACACCAGCTGCCGCACCGTGAAGCCACTTCTCGGGTGAGACGAGTTCCGCGCGAACGCCGAGCTCGGGAGCGGCGTCGAGAAGCGCGTCCAGGAGTTTGGCTCCCTCACCTCGCGTCGCCGTGTCGAGCTCGGGCAGTGGCTCACCCTCTGTCTGGGAGGCATCGAACACGGGAACGGGCTTGAACCCGACCAGCCCCCTCTCCCACTCCTCAGGTGACGTCTCGTCGTACTCACAGTCGCTGCTGGCGTGGTAGGACTGCGAGTTCCCACAGCCGGGGCATCGCTTCGCGATGATGGGCGCCCAGATCCAGATGGCTGACTCGCCCTTCGAGACGTGACGGTCGAACTCGTTCCGCCACGTGTTGTAGCCAGCGACCTTCGTCGCTTCGGGACACTGGTGTTTGATCAGGAGCGTGTTCCGGTAGGAGTAGTCGTGGAACCGCGACTGGACATCCAGCCATTCTTGTAATTCTGCGCTCGCCCTCGCTTCGTCCGAGAGTTCGGCGAACTGCTCGACCCACGCTTCGAGCGAGTCGTGCATCTCGTCACGACGGGTATCTGAATCGTCGAACTCGATTCTTGACTGGGGTTCGTCAGCCTCGGTGCTATCGGTCTGAGTTGTCTCGCAGGACATCGAGAATCTCCGAGGGAGGTGTTGCTCTCCCTCACCCGGTTAGGGAGTTATAAATGGGCTCTCGATGGCTGACTACTGGAATCAGTTGGCTACTGCTGTTCTTTGAAGAAATCGAGGAGCACCTCGACGTCTTCCGACGAGGCCGCCGATTTGCCAAACATACTCTTGAACCGGTGGTCAAGACCACCTTCTTCGATGAAGGCCTGAGCATCACTCAGTTGGGACTGCAGTGCTTCTGGATCTCCACGGTGCAGATGAGACTCAACTTCGTCGAGGTCGATGGACGGGATCGCGGCAAGCACATCGGCGAGGTCTGTCTTCCGACCGCTGTGGAGTTTGGCGGCGACGAGGATTTCTCCGTTCGCTGTCGGTGCCGTGGTCGAGCGAGTTCCACCTGCGATTGTCGTCTCCGTACTGTGGTCTTGCAGGTATTCGAACGACCATTCCGCATCTGTCTGGCGACAGCCGAGGCCGTTCACGAGAATGTCCACGCCGACCGGGTGCGGTAGTCCCTCGCCCCGTTCGTAGAGTTCGATTTCCCGGTTGTAGATGGTGTCCTCTGGTGGGACCTCGAACTCGGCAGTTCGTTCGAAGTTGCGTTTTTCGAGAAACGCGACGATGGACTCGTAGTCGTCAGGGGCAATGACGAGATCCAGATCGGTCGAAAATCGCGTTTCGAACTGGCTAATCGCGTACCCACCGACGAGGACGAATCCGATATCGGCTGCGGTCAGTTCGTCCAGTACTTCGATGAGGGCTTCGCTTCTGGCTTCTTGGCTCATAGTCAGACTGGTTCCATTCGGTAGTTCGCGTCGGTCTCGACGTCGTCGTACATCCGGTCGAGCATGTCGAGTGCAGATTCGAAAGTTGCGTAGTGGTCGGTGGCGAATTCGACTGTCTCTTCGAGCGGGATGACGGGCCGGCCATCGACCATGTCAGTCGTGATGTCTTCCCGTGGCTCGAGGACGATCTGTATCGTCCCGTCGACCTCTTCCGCTGGGAGTCGTTCCTGTGTTGTTGGGAGTCCGAACTGGGAGAAGAAGGTCGTCCACGCTTCGAGTTCGGATTCGGCAACCGCGATGAACAGCGGATAGTCGTCTGGGGTACGCGCGACCTGGTAGCCGCCGCGGGTCCAGACGTAGACCGCATCGATCGACGTGAATGCGTAGTCCATGCCGGCGAACTGGGGTAGCACGTACGCCTCTGGAATCGTTGGTGGAGATGTACCAGCTGCTGTTGCGAGGAATGTGAGTCCGGCCTCGCGAATCGACTCGTCGACGAGCTGGAGCCCGTTCTCGTACGCGACATACCCCGCATCTTCGAGGCGGTTCACGACACGTCGAATCGTCTCCCGATTCTCGTCGATTTTTCGTGCGACCGCCGAGATCGAGTCCCCGGCGTCGAGCCCGAGGAGGACTTTAAGCTCCTTTTCCCCGCAAGCTTCGTACATCCTATAGCTACACAATTTTGTGCAACAGACAAAAATATTACTATTGTGTCGTTCAATCGTCGAGGCCAGTGAGCCAGCCGCGATGGAAATACGCGAGACAGATCGACGAACGGAAGGTTCGGTCAGTCGGGCGGTGGACGAACCGTTTCGTCTGCGGAAGTGGTTCGACGATGCCGGCGTCGATGAGCGAATCCACGACGTACCGTGCGTCTGATTCTGCGAGCTGGAGTGTTCTGATGCAGTCTCGGTCCTTGGCGAGCTGGCGTCGTTCGAACTGCTCGTAGCCCTCGCGTTCGGGTGGGTAGTCGGTCATAGTAATCACTCACCCTCGTCGACGATGGGTTCGAACGCCCGAGCAGCTTCTGCGAGCCTGCAGAGTTTCGGGAACAGTTCGTCGATGTCGGACTTTGCCTGTTCGACCGTCTGCGCGTTCACCCTGCATTCGAGTCGGTCCTGGTCACGAGTTCCGGTCCCGCGAGTCAGCGAGATCTTGATTGAGGCTCCTTCTTTGGTCTGTGTGAGGTGCTCGGTCGCGTCGAAGTCCGCAGGAAGTTCGGAGTCCTGTTGGAGTCGGTCTGCGTCTTGATCCGTTGGCATCTGAGGTGTCTCCCTCACCCCGTGAGGGAGCAATAAACTGCTTGACGACGAGCAACACTCATTCACCAGGCCTCTTCGTTGGGGCTCCAATTCGAGGATCGTACGTACAGAGGATGCATGTAGTATGGATACCTCGTGTCACCGAGATTCACTGGAGCCCCGGGTCACTCATTGCTAAAGAAGACGGGTGTCAAAACATTAGAACGTCTGGAGTTATACAAACCCATCCAGAACCACGAACTCAAACGAAGAGGGGGCCTCCTCGGGAAGATTCGGTGGTGTTCTTATTGAAATCGTGCCTCTGCTGAATGCTACGGTCTGAACTGGATTTGTCTCTTGCACCCTCATTGTCCCCCGGAGCAGCCCCTGAGAGTCGTAAACAAGTGCAACAATGGTCACCTGGTCAGGATTAGCCCTCCCCAAGTCGATCTCGCCAACCACATCTACGCCCGCCTCTGGCTCTACAACCATGTCCGAATTTACAGCCGATGCTTGTTCAATCAGGGTTCCATTGATATTCGAGTCTGCCTCAACAATACGTAACTCTACTCGATTCAGCTGATCAGGCGTCTCAGTGTAATATCGAGTGTAGTTCCGCCATGTCGTCTGTGTTGGTAGATACACTGTGTATCCATCTCGTACTTCGAGCAGGTTGTCACTGGAATCATAGAATCGGAGTTCCGTGCGGACTTGACCGTGATCGACAGGAGCGGGGTTCCGAACCTCGGTGATCGCCCACGGGGTCTGCGATTCTCGTGGTGCAACAACCGAGTCAGCCAAAATGTATTCCGAACTAACGACCTCCACAGAAGCAGATTGAGGTGTCGGAGTACCTTGCTCAGATTGTGTTGGATTAGTACCGCCATACCCTCCACTTAAGCAGCCACTCAGTAAAGCCGATCCCGCAACAAACGATGAGAGAAAGGTTCGGCGTTTCATATTCACTTGTATAAATTTTACCGACAAAAAACCTCACCTGTAGTGATTAGTATATTCAGTCGCTTAATGACCGGAAGCCAGTAATCGATACTGCTCCGCACTTAACGGTTGGAAGGCTGGACATCGGCGAATCTCGCGACCTCTTCCGATTAACGCTGAATTTCCCTCCTCCCATGTCATAAACGGACTCAGGCCTCTAAATAGAAATCCGTAGTCGATTCAGTGGCCCCCACGGGGGGCAGGAGAACGATGGAAGGAAACCAAAAGACATCGCGTCGCTCCATGCTCAAGTACGCCGCAGCAGGGGTAGTTGCCATTGGAGTCGGTGTGCCGACAGTAGCCGCACAGGGTCGAAACCAAACCGTGACGTTGACGACTGATGACGACCCGCCGTGGATTACGGCCGAAGTAACTCCCAAACAGCGAACCGTCGTCAGCATCGAACTGGACGAAAGCGTCTACGGACGCTGGCCCGACAATCCCACCTCCTACGTCATGGAGGCGAATATCGGCGTTGTCGACCCCGATACGGGCGTCTCCGATGACTTCCGCATCGGCTGGGGAGGTGCAGACGCAGCTACGCGCGATGGAACGGCGGGTGGCTACATCAGGCGAAATGTGGGAGGCACTCGGACCGACTACCTCGAAGAAGACGTGCAGGGGCTGTTCGAAGCGACCGAATCATCTGACCAACAGTCCTACGAGTTCGTCATTGGCTGGCAGACCCCAGTTCCCGACGCACCGGAAGACAAGATTCGGGCAATCCAAGTGAACGAGGTGTTCGGGAGTGACGGTGGTAACGGGGTTCAGTCTGAGCCTGTTGACCACACGACCGAATCCTCGGGCGTGCTGAATCTAACTGGGAGCGGTCCTTAGGAACTTCCATACCATATTTTTGGGGAAGCAGCGTGGCACATTCGCAGACTCACATCCCACTACTCCCTCCCGCGAAACCAGCAGCTCGAGATGCGTCTACAACGAACTCGAATGAACGAAGTCTCTTCCGCCATCAAGGTCGTGGCTGCGCGCACAGCGAGCGAGACGAACGGAGGCACGGAGTGAGTCTCGCGAGTGAGCACGGAGCGGTGGGTGGGGAGGTGGGGTCGCGGTGCCAGGGCGACATGACCCGTCAAACCGGATCCACGACGACCCGCCCCTTGACCAGCGAAGCAATGGCAAAAAAGAGAGCCGAGATTGGGCAGGCGACCACTCCCGACTCAGTCCCTGAGCACGTCCAGCTTCTGTCCCGTCTTCCCGGCGCTGAAGTCCGCGTGGGTCACCGTCCCGTTTCGTGGGCTCGGTCCATCACCGCGTTCGAGCACTCGTACCTCCGACTCCGACGTGCAGGCCAACGTCGGCTGGCCGCCGTACCAGCCAACCTCACAGTTCAGGAGCCGGACCCAGTCGCCCTCACGGAGCACCGTCCCCACTCGGGAACGCTTCCAGATGGTCAACTTCGCCGTCGCCGAGCCGTCGTCGAGCACGCCGACCTGTTGCTGGTTGACCGCCGCTGGCTGGTAGAGCGTTCTGACTTCGGCTTCGACGTTCGCCTGGATGGGGTATCTCGGGTGGCCCATCCACTCCTCGACGGTCGCGATGGGCTGGATCGCATCCGTCCCCTTCGCCACCTCCTCGTTCGTCTTCAACACGGCCGCCGTCAACCCCATGTCCTGGCACGCGACCTTCTCCGCGAGCTGCTTCGCGTATGCTCCCCGAGTCGGCCCACGGAAGCGCTCCGCCAGATGCATCCCGTATCGGTTCACTCCGCCCAGGGTCTCCGCGTCGAGGTGTTCACGCGGGTCGACATCCGGGTCGCCACCGCTCCCGAGCACGCCCCGGTCTCTGAAGTCACGGACGCGCTCGCTCGATTCCCGCTCCGTCTGCGCCCTGCACGACCGCTCCCGGTCGATGCCTGCCTCCTCAGCCGCCAGCGCACGTTCCCGGTTCCGATCTAACTCTTGCTCCTCACCCAGCCGCCGCTCTTCGTCTGCGAGCGTCATCCCGTACGGGTGGTCCAGACCGGCCGTCCGGCTCCAGTCGTAGTCGATCCGACCCTGGCGTTCGAGTTCGACCGTGGGTCGCAGCTCAGGTGCGTGTTCCCCACATTCCGCTTCCGCCAGAAGCCCGCCGTCGTCCTCGATGGCCTCCCCGATGGTCAGCTGTTCAGTCGTCTGTTCGGCATCCGAAACTACATCACGAGTTGCGTTTCTACTAGACATTGGAACTCACAGGTTCCGAAGGCGCTCACTGAGCGTCCACAACCGCGATCATCACTCGCGGTTTTCTGCATCACCGACCGGCCAGACACGTCTGCGCGCTCTCGCTCGCGCCTTCGCGAGCGCCCTTGGGCGCGAGCGAGAGCGCGCCGTAGAGAACGAACAACCAGCACCGCGCGCCGTCCGTCCGGAGCGAGCGTCCAGCGGAGTAACCGTGTGGGGGTGAGCACCCACGGCGCACAACCCTCCGCGGTTACCCGCTGGCGTCGAAACCAGATGCCCGGAACGGGCGCTCGCGGTGCGGGGAGCGCCCGCACGCCCGGAATGGTCGGTCGCGAGCGACGCGGAGGGCGGCACGCGGCGAGCGGGGCGTGCCGTAAAGAGACACCAGTACCATAGTCCGGGTGTTGCCGATCGTTCATTCTCCACGAGCAGATTCTGTTGACTCCCTCGATGGACGACCACCCTCCACTCCGGGCGGGATTGAAAGGGGCCGAGTGGAGGACGAACCCCGGCGAAGCTCCCGTGAGTGAGCGCTAGCGAGTGAACGGGAGGCAGCGAGACGACGGAGGAGTCTCGCCAGCTAAGCACCGCAGCGGAGCGAGGAGCGCAGCGAGCCGCGCGAGTCCTCCGCTCGGGGGCTTTCTGGGTAGTATCGCCCAGCTCTCGGGAAGAATAGCGCCACTTAAATCCTAGATTAGAGAATAGAATTTACAGTAAAATATGGCGAAAGAAGAAGCGAACCCCGACCTTCCGGTTCCCACCGATGACGACCGGACGTACATCAGGATCAGACCGACGGACACCCCGATCAACGCGCAGACGGTTGCCACGCAGCTGTCGCGACTCCACGCTAAACAACTCCCGAAGGCAGATGCCTGGTATCGACGGCCGTTCCAGTCGACGAGACCGACGTACGAAACGCTCCTCGTCAGCGATGGGACGACCGTCACGTACTACGTTGGTGTCGAGAGCGACCTCGCAGACTCCACAGGGCGTCTCCTCCGGAGTCTGTATCCGGACACGTACGAGTTCACCCAGCAGGACTGGGCACCGGACAGAACGCTCCTCGACACCGAGCACCTTGCAGCAGTCGAGTACCTGGGCCAGGTGGAACGGGCGCGTGACTGGCAGACGAAACTCACGGATTTCGAGTCGTTCCTCACGGACGAGCACGCGAGGATCCCGCTCGCGACGATCGTCGAGACGATGGCCGATGCGGAGGTTCCGATGGTGTATCAGGTGTTGTTCCGACCCCGAGCGGAGTGGGCCAGTGAACGTGACGAGCGGGTTCTCGCGTTGAAAGAACAGCACGAGACGATCGGCGACCAGGTCCTGACCGCGGTGTTCGGGCCCCCTGAAGACCCCACGCTCCCGGTTGCTGACGAGGCCAGAGTCGAAGAACTCGGTGAGAGGTTCCCGAGGCGATCGTTCGACGTCACGGCCAGGCTCGCGATTGCCGACGCCAGAAACCAGACGCCGATACAGGCGATCGCTCACGAGCTCGCCGATGCGTTCCGTCACGTGAGCCACACGAGCTACGAGGTCGCAGGCCGCGTCAGGACCGACTCCAAAGCGCAACGAGTCCTGGAGGACATCCGAAACCGGACGGCGCACGAACCGAGTTACAGACGCCTGCGAAAGCGACCGTGGCGTCGCCCGGAGAGTCGAGGCATCGTCATGGACTACCAGGAGCTCGGCGCGCTCACGGTCGTCGACGGCGCGGCGCTCACCGACGCAGGTGACCGTACTGTCGAACCCACACCCGGAGAGCGACAGACGCTGCAACGACCGCCGCCGACGATCCTCGACGAGTACACGACGAGAGGGCTCACGCTCGGCAGGCCGCTCACCGAGGACGCCACAACGGAACCCGACCCCATCGCGCTTCCGGAAGAACTTCAGCCGCTACACGTCGCGTGGTTCGGGAAGACTGGCGCAGGAAAATCCACGGGCCTCACGGCCGGAATCCTTGACAACCATCAGGCGACGGATGGCGCGAGCATCGTCGTCCTCCCGAAGGGAGACGGGATGGCCACGGACTACATGCGGGCGCACTACGCCAAGTACGGCCACCTGAACAACGTGCTGTACTACGACTGTTCGAAGGTCCTCCCCGCGTTCTCGTTCTTCGACATCCGCGACCAGCTCGACGCCGGCATCCCGAGAACGACCGCGGTCGAGGACAGCGTCGACCACTACCTCGAGATCCTCGGACAGGTCATGGGCACCGAACGGTTCGAACGCGCGGTCCGTTCCCCGGACATCATCCGCTACATGGTGAAGGCGCTGTACGACCCGGTGAGCGGTGACGACGCGTTCTCCCATCGAGAGCTGCACGCGGCTGTCCGCCAACTGCACGAACGACAGACTGCACCCGCGGTCTCGGACCCCGATTTAGAGAGGATGCTCGCCGGCGTGACGGCGAACCGCGCCCGGTCGTTCGACGAGATTATGCAGGGCGTGGCGAACCGCATCGAGAAGATTCCCATCGACCAGCGCCTCGCGGCCATCTTCGATCACGTTCCCCAGGACGATGACCCGCACTTCGACCTCGTCGACTACCTCGACGAGAACGTCGTCATCATCCTCGACACGGGCTCCCTCCGTCCAGCCGCTCAGCGCGTGCTCACGCTGCTCGTCCTTTCGAACCTCTGGACGGCGCTCAGGCGTCGGCTGAACAGGAGTGACGGCGACCCACCCCTGGCGAACCTCTACATCGAAGAGGCCGCCAGCGTCGCCGACTCCGAGCTCCTGCAGGAGCTGCTGGCGCAGGCACGGAGTTTCGGCTGTTCGGTCACGCTCGCGATGCAGTTCCCCGCCCAGCTCAAGGAGGATCGACGAATCTACGACGAGCTGCTGAACAACGTCTCCACGGTCGTCACGGGGAACGTCCCCCGGGATCGAGAACTCGCCGCACGACTCGCGACGGACGACATGGATGCGAGAGATGTTGGAAATCGTCTCCGCGCCCTCCAGCGTGGCCAGTGGATGGTGAAGCTGCCCGCGGCATATGGACAGCCCGAACCGCGCCCGTTCACCGTCGAGTCCGTCGCGCCGCCCGCGGGGCACCCTGCCCACGACCACACGCCGAGCCGGTCCGAGGAGTGGGCGTTCCAGGACGCGAAGCTGGACGTCCACGAGCGGACGCTCGATACTGCGGGGCTGGTGCTCGGCTCGCCAAGTGTTCGGATGGGCGACGACGGGGAGACCACAGACGACGCAGAAGATACGGAGTCCGTCGACGACAGCGTGCGCGTCGACTCCGCGCTTCCCTACACCCAGCGCATGCCACCCACGGTCACGTACAAACAGTCGGTCCACGCACTCCAGTGCACCACCTGCGAGAACCGGTACGACCCCGATATTACGGGAATGAAGCGCGCCATCTCGTGCTGTTCCTCGCTCGAGGAGGTCGATAGGGACGATATCCCTGTCTGCAATCTCAACCTGAAGCTCACGCCCGAGGAGCGCGCCGTCTCCGAGTGGTCTACGGAACAGCTGTTGTTCCTTCAGTCCGTCTACAACGCACAGCAGCTTCGGTACGACCCGTTAGAGTACGACTTGCTGTACGATTCGATGATCCGATTGCAGGAGTACGTCGGCATCGACAGCGGGGCCGTCCAGGACCTCATCGACGCGGATCTGCTCCGCAAGGACAGCGAACACCCACATCGTCTGTACTCTGTCTCCCCTGACGGCCGTGACGTCATCGGAGAGAGCTACCGCCAGGGCGTCGACTACGGCCACGGTGCGGGCGACCTCGAAGAGTCCACACTCCACGTCCTCGCCGTCGAAGTCGGCCGGCAGTACCTCGAACAGAACTACGTCGCGAACACCGACTCGCCCGTCACGGAGACCGTCCCCTACTACGACATCGACGAACAACGCCGACTCGACCTCGCCGGCGTCGACGACGACGGCGAGATCGTCGTCGCCCTCGAAGCCGAACGCGTGAACAACGACGTGCTTCGAGCCGCCCCCGAAGACTTCGACAAGATCGCTGACTGCGATGTTGAAGAAGCCATCTGGGTCGTCATGAAACAGTCCGATGCGCACAATATCCTCGGCGTACTCAACGATCCGCCAGAAGGTGAGCCCCGTGTCGAGAAGACGTACTCCACTGGCACTCCACCCCAGCAGTTCCGGATCGATACGCCTGGATTGACCGCGATGTACCCCGTCGAGTGGCTGCGCCACCAGCTCGAAAAGTCATA
Source organism: Haloarchaeobius litoreus (assembly GCF_024495425.1). Lineage (NCBI taxonomy): Archaea > Methanobacteriati > Methanobacteriota > Halobacteria > Halobacteriales > Halorubellaceae > Haloarchaeobius > Haloarchaeobius litoreus. Next base: position 457,038 of record NZ_JANHJR010000001.1, read on the forward strand.
ATCGGCGTTCGGGCCACAGAACCGGCTACAGCGAATCTAGGCTGCACAGCGTTCCCGAAGTGATCTTCATAATCGGCTCAAACGTCCGGTAGAAGACCCCTCCCGTGGATTCCGTGGTGTGATTATGAAGGATGTGAGGGTGACCCCGAGATGACCCGACTTCCCGTATTCGGCCGACTGAGGTACTGAGCCTGCTACTGCCCGAATTCGAAATTCGAATGCAATCGTCAACCCGGATTCCAACCACACAAAACCGCAAGACGCAATCCGATTATGAAGATTTGAGCAGGCTCGATATCCCATCTGTCTCAGAACCCGTGTTTTCTGATACGGCTCAATTTGCAATCTACAGTCCTTCTATCTCCTATATTCCCGTTTCGTTGCACCCCGATATCGGCTTCCTAGATGACCCACACCACCTTCCTCACAACTGTTCTTCCGGATGTTTCACCCGATTATGAAACGCTATTACTGCCTCATATTCTTCCAAAGGCCCTATAACCTGTTCTGCTACCGTTTATGCGATTATGAAAATTGTGGCCTGGGATGGCTCACCCGCCTTCGATGACCGACATCCGAGACCAGACGAATCGGATCGGGATATGCAAACGACTCGAGGAGACCTGATTTGCAGACACCTGCGGCAGTAGGAACCCCACCAATAGTATTGTTCAACCATAACAATACTACTTGCTCCGGTCAAGACGGAGAACCGTGAATCGACGATCGGGAACTAGCCTGAACGCCACTGAAAGATACCCACCCACACAGATCGGAACGTGAGTAATTTACCGTCGGTGCTCCCAGAGACGGTATGACCGACGCTCCGCCGCTCGTCCTCGACATCGACGGCACGCTCACGCGGCCCGAGGGCGGCATCGACCCGCGCGTCTTCGAGCCGGTGCGTGACTGGCCAGCGCCCGTCGTGCTGGCGACGGGGAAGGCGTTCCCGTACCCCGTCGCGCTCTGTACGTTCATCCCTATCGAGGAGCGCGTCATCGCCGAGAACGGCGGTATCGCCCACGTGAACGACGAGGTGCTGGTCCACGGGGACCGACAGCGCACGACCGCCGCCATCGAGGCGTTCCAGGACGCCGGCGGCGACCTCGGCTGGGGCGACGTCGACCTCGTGAACCGCTGGCGCGAGACCGAGGTGGCCATCCGCCTCGACGCGGACGAGGAGCTGCTCCGCGAGGTCGCCGCCGAGCACGGGCTCGAAGTCGTCGATACCGGTTACGCGTTCCACCTCAAACAGCCGGATATGTCGAAGGGACTGATGCTCGAACGCGTCGCCGAGCGCATGGGGTACGAGCCGTCGGCGTTCGTGGCCATCGGCGACTCGGAGAACGACGTGTCCACGTTCGAGCGTGCCGGGCGGAGCTTCGCGCCGGCGAACGCCGACGAGCGTGCGCTGGCGGCTGCCGACGTGGTGCTGGAGGGCGCCCACGCCGACGGGACGCTCGACACGCTCGCTCGACTCCGGGCGGAGTGAGACGGTGGCCAACTCAGGCGACGGGGACGCCCTGTCGGACGAGGAACTCGGTCGCGCGGTCGATCTCGACCGGGCTACCGACGAACCGGTAGGCGCCGTCCGCCTCGCGCATCGTGAGGACGAACCGCTCGTCCAGCTCCCGTCGCAACTCGGGCGACGTTCCTGCTGGCAGGACGATCTGCGTGCTGTCGCGTAACTGCGCCGGGTTTGGCATCCTCTGTGCTGGCGTTTCTTTCGGATTAGTATGAACATGCCGAAACCGAGCAGCCGTGGGGACCACCGCCAGCGGGCCGGAGTGGACAGGTTTTTCGGCACCGACGGCCGAGAGTGGAACGATGGGGCTCGAAGAGGAGATCGAGGCGATCGAGGAGGAGATAGCCACCACGCCTTACAACAAGTCCACCGAGGCCCACATCGGGCGGCTGAAGTCGAAGCTCGCCCAGAAGAAGGAGAAGCTGGAGAACCAGTCCGGCAGCGGCGGCGGGCAGGGCTACGCGGTCGAGAAGCACGGCGACGCCTCGGTCGCGCTGGTCGGCTTCCCCAGCGTCGGCAAGTCGACGCTCATCAACGCGATGACGAACGCCGACTCGGAGACCGGCGAGTACGAGTTCACGACGCTGACCGTCAACCCGGGGATGGTCGACATCAACGGCGCGCACATCCAGTTGCTCGACGTGCCCGGTCTCATCGAGGGTGCGGCGGACGGCCGCGGTGGCGGGAAGGAGGTCCTCTCGGTCGTTCGAAGCGCCGACCTGCTCGTGTTCATGCTCTCCGTGTTCGAGATCGACCAGTACGACCGGCTCAGCAAGGAGTTGTACAAAAACAAGATCCGGATCGACCAGACGGAACCCCGCGTCACCATCCGCAAGAAGATCAAAGACGGCATCAAGGTGACGTCGACGGTCGACCAGCCGATGGACGACGACACCATCAAGCAGGTCCTGCGCGAACACGGCTACGTCAACGCCGACATCAACCTCGGCGAGGAACTCGACATCGACCGGCTCATCGACGGCATCATGGACAACCGGGTGTACACGCCCTCCATCGTCGTCGTCAACAAGGCCGACCTCATCGACCCCTCCTACAAGGAGCAGGTCGACGAGGAACTGCGAAAACGGGACATCGACCCCGAGGAGGCGACGTTCATCTCCGCGGTCGAGGAGAAGGGCCTCGACGCGCTGAAAGAGCGCATCTGGAACAATCTCGGACTCATCCGCGTCTACATGGACAAGCCCGGGCGCGGCGTCGACTGGGAGGAGCCGCTGGTCGTCTCCGAGGGGGCGACCATCGAGGACGCGCTCTCGAAGCTCGGCGGCGACTTCGAGGAGCGGTTCCGGTTCGCGCGCATCCGCGGGCCGAGCGCGAAACACGACGGCCAGCAGGTCGGCGAGGACCACGTCCTGGAGGACGAGGACGTGCTGAAGCTCGTTCTGCGGAAGTAATTCGGCTTCTCCCGCGTGTGCGGGCACGGGAATCGACGGTCGCTACAGCCTGACTGAGGTTCCGCATCCGCTACTGGTTTCAACCGGCTGGGCGTACATTCGTCCATGCAGGCGACACTCGACCACACCATGATGCGCGTCGAGGACCTCGACGCCAGTCTCGACTGGTACACCACACACCTCGACTACGAGGAGAAGGGTCGCTGGGAGGCCGACACGTTCACCAACGTCTTCCTCGGGCCCGAGGACGTCCACGAGGAAGGTGCGCTCCTCGAACTCACCTACAACCACGACGGCCGGAGCTACGACCACGGTGACGCCTGGGGCCACATCGCCGTCCGCGTCGAGGACGTCTACGACGCCTACGAGGAGCTCATGGACGAGGGCGTCGAGGACTACCGCGACCCCGACTCCTGTGGCGGCTCGTACGCGTTCGTCCGCGACTCCGACGGCCACGAGGTCGAGATCGTCGAGCGCGACCACGGCGCGAAGTGGAGCCTCGACCACACGATGCTCCGCGTCGAGGACGCCGACGCCGCCATCGGCTGGTTCGCCCGGAAGCTCGAGTACGACCTGTTCCGGCGCTCGGAGCACGACGACTTCGCGCTCTACTTCCTCAAGCCCGAGGGCGCCGCCGACGAAGCGATGAGCGTCGAACTCACCTACAACTACGACGGCCGGAGCTACGACGTGGGCGACGCCTGGGGCCACGTCGCAGTCCGCTGTGACGACCTCCACGAGACGTGGGACACGCTGATGGCGCGTGGCGCCGAGGACTACCGCGACCCCGCGTCCTGCAACGACCGCTACGCGTTCACCAAGACGCCCGACGGACAGGAAGTCGAAGTCGTCACGCGTGACTGAGACCGCGCGAACCGGCGATTTCCGTCCTCTATCGTCCGTCGAATTGATTGTGAGCCGGGCTGGTTCGGATGTTCACTTAAGTACTTTCTGCGGAAGCGTTCCGGAGAAACGAGACGACGATTTCCCGCTCAGATAGGGTCTGAGAGGGTGTGTGAACCGTTGTCAACTGGTCGGTTCACCACAAAGCATTTATAACAATGGTTCGTGCGTTTGTGATGTACCCCTACCCACGGTGACAGTACTGACTACCGGTCGCGTCCCCCCACAGACTGCGACCGAGAAAGGTGCTCGATCCAAGCAGAACCCAAACAAACTATGACAGGAACCAAAAACAAGGTCCGTGGCCTCTTCCTGGCCGCGCTGATGATTACGTCCGTTTTCGCGGGCGTCGTCGCGTTCTCAGGAAGTGTGGCTGCGGCAGCGAACGACGATGTCACCGCCGGTGACGTTACAACCCCGGCCGGTGCAGCTCACAACCTGAGCAACCACGAAGTTGGAGAAACAGTATCGCACACATTCACTTTCGACGTGACGGTCGCTGAGGACACACCGTACAACAATGTAACGGTCGACCTCAGCGAAACTGTTCAGGATGCAGGCTTTGCTCTGGACAGCTACACCGTTTCGAAGGCCTCCGGCTCGGCTGACCTCACGGTCACTGACGAAGGCCTGAGTGGCACCGACCTCATGGTCGGTGTCGAGGACACTAACAACGGTAGCGGCGGCGACAAGACCGCGACCGTCCAGGTCGACGCGACTCTCGAGGTCACTGATGACACTACCAGTGAGTCCCGCGTCGATCACAACATCGAAGATTCCTTCGGTAACTCGGCAACGGTCTCGTACAAGACCTACTACGAGGGATCGACCCACGTGGTTGAAACCGTCGGGTTCATCGAGGACACTGAAGTGTACGCTGGCGAGACTATCACGGTCAACACGACCGGCGAGAACACGGGCGTTGCTGTCTGGGCGCTCGACAGTGACGGCACGCGCGACACCCGAGTCGCGAACAAGGACACCCTGTTCTCGAACGTCGTCAACATCGATACGAGCGGCTACGACGCCGGTACGACGTATCAGGTCGTAATCGGCGGAGCGACCCCGGCCAACTCGTACAACTTCAGCATCTTCAACCTCAACCTTAACGTCGACTCTCCCGCAAACGTGACTCTCAACGAGGGGGTTTCGGTCGACGTTACGTCGGACAACCCCGGTGGCGCCTACGCCGCCTACCTGTTCGACGCGAGTGACGACGACTCGCCCATCCAGACCACGTCGGGTACCTTCGACGGGGATGGCAATGCTGACGTCAGCTTCGGCGTGAGCCAGACCGGCGAGTACTACGTCGTCGTCGAGCAGACCGCGACTGGTATCACCGCCACATCCGACACGATCAACGTGACCGAGGGTGAGACCGGTAGTGCGAGCTTCGCCAGCAACCTGTTCACGCAGCAGATTGGCGACGTCTCGACCTTCACCGTCGACCTCGACGCGACCAGCACTGCTCGCGTCGCCGTCGGTAGCTCCGGAGCGGGCTACCAGGCCAACCTCACCGTCTCCGACGAGGACGGCGACGGTCAGGTCATGGTGAACATCAACACCTTCGCCATGGGCGACGGTGACGCCACCACGACCTACTCCGCAGTCGGCGACGACCAGATCACCGACTACGGTACCGGTAGCGCCGAGACGAACCTCCGTCCCGGCCTCATCGACACCGGTACGTACGACATCCAGACCATCGCGGGCACCGGCTCCTACGACTTCAACTCGCAGGCAGTCGCGACCCTCGACATCGGCGACCGCAGCACGAACGAGCTCAACATCTGGACCGCACCGGCAGCCGCTGACCTCTCCGGCGCGACCGCAGGTGAGGTCATCGACGCCGCGGACGCAGGCACCGTCACTCAGGACGACACCATCGCCCTGGGCGACTACCTGATCCACGAGTTCGACGCAGAGGGCCTCTCCGGCGCTCTCGCATCGAACGGTCAGGCAGGCAACGCGACGGACCAGTTCTTCGGTCTTGCAGGGACCGACAACCTGTCCGTCCTCGTTGCACAGACGAACCCTGATCAGAACAAGGACCCCAAGGTCCTCAACATCGCACCGAGCAACACGGAAGTCATCGCTGACGCGGAGAACGACACGTACTACCTCGTGACCGACACGAGCAGCCTGACGGCAACCCGTCTCCCGGTTGGTACGTCCGCTTCGCCCGCAGACGGCGACAACTTCCTTGCGAACGTCTCCGTCGGTCCGGACAGCTACCTCGCACTCGAGACCGAGACGCAGACCGCGCAGTTCGGTATGGAAGCGCGTGACGGATCTGTCGATCTCGGTGAGGGCGACGTCGTCCGCGTCGAGTCTGCCGAGAACCAGACCATCTCTGGTTCCTCGACTCTCGCGGCGGGCTCCCAGCTGACCATCCGCGTGCAGGGCACGGACGAGGGCGTCTCGTTCCTGAAGCCGACGTCCGCGACGGTCCAGGAGGACGGCTCCTGGTCCACGTCCGTCGACTTCAGTGACGTCTCCGCCAACAGCACGTTCACCGTCACCGTCCGCTCGGGCGGCCAGACGCTGGCCAGCCCCGACGGCATCGTCGGCGAGGCCGCCGCACCGGCCGCGTTCGAGGTCTCTGACCTCAGCGCACCCGGTACGGCAACCGTCGGTGACGAAGTGACCGCCACGGCCACCGTCGCGAACACCGGTGGCGAGGAAGGCACGACGACTGTCGAATTCACCTTCGGCGGTGACGTCGTCGACTCTCAGGAGGTCACGCTCGCACCCGGCGAGTCCACCACGGTCGAATTCAGCATCACGGCTGACGTCGACGCAGGTACCTACACGCACGGTATCTCCGCCGGCGACTCCAGCCAGACCGCTGAGATAACGATCAACGCAGGCACGGCGACGCCGACGCAGACGGCAACGCCGACGGCAACGCAGACGGCGACGCCGACGGCAACCGCGACTGCGACGCCGACGGACGCACCGACTGACGACCCGACCGAGACTGACGACGGCGATGACGGTGGTCAGCCCGGCTTCGGCATCGGTGTCGCACTCGTCGCTCTGATGGGCGCAGCGCTCCTCGCGCTCCGCCGTCAGAACTAAACTAGCTAACTAACCGGACTTCGTCCGGTCCTTCGCGGTACTTCGCTTTCTTTCGGACGCAACTTCGATCAGCGACAGCAGTCGATTCTCGCGAGTGTCGCGACTCGTCAGGTCGTCCGATTGGAGAAGGAGTCTGTTTCAGTACTCGACCAGTTCGGCGGGCGCGCCGCCGAGTTCGCGGAGCGCGTCGCTCTCGATGGGGTGGAGGTCACCGGGAATCACGAGCAGGTGCAGCGGGTCGCCGAACTCGCGGTCGGCGAGCGCCGAGAGGCGGTCCGCGGCGACGAGCGGTTCGGGGCTCCCGGCACGAGCGACGACGACGCCGAGCGTGTCGGGCAGGTGTTCGGCGAGCTGGCCTGCGGCGTGGTCGGCGGTCATGTACTCCTCGTGTTCCGGGTCGTCGCCGTCTGGACCGCGGCCGACCTTGATGTCGAGGTAGACGACGGTGTGGAGGCCGCGCTCGCGGTTGTCCGCGACGGTGTCGAGGACGCTTTGCGGGACCCCGTCGCCGCCGTGGGCGTACGCGAACGGGAGCGTGGTCGCCTTGCCGAAGCGGTAGTTCTGGAGGCCGGTCAGCGAGCTGGTCGCGGTCTGGGCGGTCGTCCCGTGGATGACCCGTGTCTCGATGCCGCGCTCGTGGGCCCGGAGTCGGAGATCGACGTGGGTCGTCGAGATCATCGTATCGCCAGCGGTGAGGAAGGCGACGTCCCGGTCCTCGGCGGCGTCGAGGATGTCCTCGGGGTGCTGTTCGACGCCGGCGCGGTCGCGCACCTCGATGTCGACGTCGTGGTAGTCAGCGACGTCCTCGATGGACGCCCCGACGAGCTTGCTGGTGTACAGTTCCGCGTAGGCCGCGTCGGCGGCCCGGAGCGCCGCCTGCCCCTCGACCGTGATGGAGCGTTCGTCGTACAGGCCGAGGCCGATGAACGTGAGCATACCAGTGTTCGGGGTGCCGGGCCGATAAGTTGGGCGTGTTCGCCCCGACCAGGGAAAGCGAAGGCGTTAGGACGGCCGCGGGGTACGTTCGACCATGGACGTCCCCTGCGTGCGCGTCGAGCAGTCAGAGGGCGAGGCGACCCGGCAGGTCCTCGTCGAGGTCGGCGTGCTCGACGACGAGTACGCCATCACCGGCGACGACGGCTGGCTCTACCTCCCGGTGACCGACACCGACGCGGTCCCAGGGGAGCTGACGGTCGTGACCCACGACGCACCGGCGCGGCGCACACCGACGACGCCCGCCGATATCCTCGGTGACGACCCGAGCTACGAGCGCCTCGGCGACGTCGCCATCGTGGACGAGGACGACCCGGAGCGGGCCCAGGAGATCGCCCGGGCCATCGTCGACTCCGACCTGCCCGTCGAGACGGTCGTCGACCGCGCGTCCGAGATCCAGGGCGAGCTCCGGGTGCGCGACTGGACCGTGCTCGTCGGCGACGACACCGAGACCGTGCACCGCGAGTACGGCCACGAGTTCGCGCTCGACCTCGACGCGGTGTACTTCTCGCCGCGGCTCGCGACGGAGCGCCACCGGGTCGTCGAGCAGGTCCAGTCCGGCGAGCACGTCTTCGACATGTTCGCCGGGGTCGGCCCGTTCGCGATTCCGGCCGCGGCGCGCGGGGCCGAGGTCGTGGCGGTCGACCTGAACGAGACGGCCGTCGAGTACCTGCGCGAGAACGCCCGTCGGAACGACGTGACGGACCGGCTGACGGCCATCCACGGCGACGTCCGGGACGTGGGCGACGACTACCACGACTGGGCCGACCGCATCGTGATGAACCTCCCCCACAGCGCCCAGGAGTTCCTCGACACTGCGGTCGCCGTCGCCGGCGACGACTGTGTGCTCCACTACTACGACATCCAGCACGAGGACGACCGCTTCGGTCCGGGTGAGCGTGCGATTCGAGCGGCCGCAGAACCCGAGTACGAGGTGACCGTCGAGGAGCGCCACACCGTCCGCTCGTACGCACCCCACGAGTACAACGTCTGCCTGGACGTTCGCCTGACGCGACGGTGACAGCCGGGGCGATTCGCAACCCTTATTGTACTCATCGGACAACGAGAGAATGCGCACCAGCGCCGGTGTAGCTCAGACTGGCTAGAGCGATTCCTTCGTAAGGAATAGGCCGAGGGTTCAAATCCCCCCACCGGCTTACTGAAAAAGGGTTCAGAACCTTCTTGCGATTCTGTTACTTAAATGGTGCTCTGCGGAATCGATCGTCTCTGGCGGTATCAAAATACCGAATAGACGAACGAGTGAGATCGACTGGCGGCCGACTTAGGTGGCTAGAACCACCAGACGTCGGCAGCGACGTCGGCCATCCCCCGAGAGCGCTCCCGGATGTTCTCGAGCGACCACTCCGAGTCGTAGTCAGCGGCGAGTTGCGCCGTCATCGCGTAGTCCGGGTGGCCATCGTAGTACTTGTCGCGCTTCTCGATGTACGGGTCGGTCCCTGCCCGGTAGTTCGCCGGAGCGTCGAGTAGCGTGAGGTTCCCGATGCGGTCTCGGAGGTGCTCGAACTCCTCCTCCATCCCGTCGAGCCGGTGGGCCCAACGTGCGTACTTAAGACAGCGGTATGCACCGTGCGGGGCGATGTGGTCTGGCTCTCCGAGTAGCGGCCCGCCGAACCCGTCGTGCCGGGTCCGCGGGGGACGGAAGTGTTCGTGCTCGAGCACCGCGAGGACGTAGCGACTCTTTTCGCCGCGACCCCAGTCGGTCCGCTCGAACTCTTCGCGGAACGCCGCCTGGTTCGGCAGCTTCTCCTGCAGGATGTCCGTCGCGGCGTCGACGACGTCCGACTGGTCGAAGGCGCTCGTGATCCCGCTTGCGCCGTGGAGCACCTTCAGGTACTGCCGGATCTCCTGGGGCGTCTTCTTGCCGGTCACCCGGCGCGTGAACGCGAGCTTCTCGCCGAGCGCTGCGAGTTCACGCACTTCGTCGGCCGGGCGGTCCCGCACCATCGCGCCCAGCATTAGGATGCGGGGCGGAGTGGCGTTGATGCGGTTGTAGTTCTCCGCGTGCCGGGATAGTTCATCGTCGACACGCTGGACGCCCGCATAGTCGATGTTGGCCGTGACGATGTCGGTGTACATCTCGGCGAGGTCGGCCAGGTGAGCGACCCAGTCTTCGAGGTCGATGCCCGCACTCGGCAGTTCGTCGGTAACGATGGTCCAGATGCGGGCCTGCAGGTCCTGCTTCGTCAGCTTCTGACGTGTCTCGACCATGTTGTCCGCCATGATTGAGTCCCGGACTGCGGCCTCCACGTCGATGTCCTGGGTTGCCCGCCGGAGCCGGTTCCACTCATCTTGGACGCGGTCGAAGTCGACCGAGGGATCGTCCTTCGCGAGTTGGACGATGTCGCTCCAGGCGAGGTCCAGCGAGGTCAGCTGCTTCCGGCGCTTGCCGCTGTTGACCGAGCCGAACACCTCGTTCGCGTCCTGGTCGGTTCCGAGCTGGGTGACCGACACGATGTGCTGGCGGAACAGCTTGTCGTAGAGGTCTTCGGCGTCGGCGAGGTCATCGACGCGCCGGTCGACCTCCTCGACGATGGCGTCCGCCATCTCGTTGAGGTTCGGCCTGTCGACGTCGGCGTGGATGTCCGCGACCAGCTTCTCGAACGCGCCGTCGTCGAGCTCTCCGAGCCGGAGCATCCGTTGGTGACCGGTCCGCGAGGGACACTGCAGGAGGTCACGTCGGATGGTGTCCGCGCGTGCCTGGGCGCCCAGCTCCTCGAACTTCTTGGCCAGTGCGGCCGCCGCCAGGTTGCCCCAGCAGAGTCGCTGCTGGCCATCCGTACACCAGACCGTCGCGGAGCGCGCCCCGTTGGTGTCCTCGAGGTCCAGCAGGACGCCACCGAAGAACCGGGTGTTGTTCGTTAGCGATGCCGCGTCGTCGAACACCTGCTGAGCGATGTCGGCGTCCCAGACGATGGGACGCTGGTAGTCGGGCACCTGTAGCGGTACCCGCATCGCGAGCAGGTCTTCTAGGGTGTTCACCTCGACGGAGACGTCGTGGCGAACACCACCTTGTGTTACAGTCATGATTGGTCTCTCCGGGTCAGCGGGGGCGAGACCATGGGACAGAAAAACTGAAGGACTCAGCCGACCTATCTCGACTAAGCCCCAGATTCACTGTTCCTGGGGTGACCCTCCGGGCTACCACTTGGACCACGTCGGTCAGGCCCGAGGGGCTGACACCGAGGGGCGCTGCAACGCCCCTCTTGGTCTCTATCGACCAGGTCTGTCCTGGTCTTCGCCGACCCATTCTAACCACGTCGCTACGTCACCAAAAGTCCACCGGTTGAGGACGTAGTGAATCTCGCCACCATCCGGGAACGAGGGCGAACCCAGAGACCAATGTTCGGCTGTCTGGATTTCCACCGTAGAAAATTTTGGTACGGTTTTACTGTGTTCTTCTCGTAATGATTATCACCGTGGAGTTTCCAATAGTCAGTATGCTACCCGACAACGGGGACTCCACCGAGATCTCTACTATTGACGTCGCTCCGTCGGGACGAATCGTCGAAACCCTTGCCCGCCGAGAGGCCATCCCCAGCGTCAAGGAGCAGGTCGATAATGCCATCGACGCCGCGCGCAGGCACAATTACCTCATCGAGCAACAGTCCGAGAGCGTCGGAGAGAAGATTACAGACGCACGGATTGAGATCGAGTTCCCCACTACTGACGACGAGGAACAAGATGACGCCGGTGAGGAACAGGCCGAAGTCGGTGAGGAAAGTGATGAATCACAAGACCGTGATAATCAACCCGAAGAAGAGCCCTACATAGAAATTTGGGATAACTGTGGGGGTCTCTCCGAGGACCGGCACGCGATTGTTCTCCGGCCCGGAACGTCTGCGAGCGAGGAGACTGAAGACCTCCCGCAACTTCCTGATGCGATTGGATGGGCGGGCGTCGGCGCCATCAGAGGTGCGATGTCACTCGGACATACCGTCACCTTTGCAAGCCGCCGCGAAGGCGAGGAGATGGGCCACAAGGCGACGGTAACGCTCGACAACTACACGAGCGACGAGACGGAAGTCCCACTAGAACCCTATGAGATGGAGGAGGGAACCTCGTTCATCCGAATTGAGGACCTCACCATCGACCTCGAGGAGGACTTCGGTGAAGACGGAACCGAACTCATCGAGGAACTCGCGTCGACGTATTCGCTTTTCCTTGGCGGTGAATTCCCCGGAGTCAGAGAAGAGGACGACCTCGAGCCCGACATCGATCTCGACCTGTACGTCAATGATACTCTGGTGAACGACCAGGTCGAGGCCAAAGACTACGACTGGGCCTTCGTCTCGATGGATAATCTCCACCCGCGTACGATCCGGGGATACGAGGTCACCCCCGAGAAGTTCGATGGCATCTCGGAGAGACTACGGGTCGATTTCACCGCTGGCCTTCTCCGATCGAAAGACAGCAGCAAGATGGGGCTGACCCTCTACGCGAACCGCCGGAAAATCCTCGACGCTGAAACCGAGCAAGGTTTGAGCCGACAGTTCAATTTCAACTCATTTAATCCGGTCACCCAAGGTCGGCTGTGTATTCTCGTGTCGATCAGAAGCGTCGAGGAGCCGTCCGACATCCCGACCACTGACGAGAAAGACACTCTCAACTTCGATTACACTGCGACCAAGGAGATTCTGAAAGCAGTCGGTCGGCTGGGAGTGGAGTATCAGCGCCATTCGATGAGTAAAAAACTCCCCGGCCCAATCACCAAAGCGTATCCTCGCCGCCACCCGCAGGCGAGTAACGGTGGTGAAATCGAAGATCATGATTACTCAAGCGATCCGGACGATCCGGAGGACGTCGGTCGGAAGAACATCACCAATAAACCAGGACGGCCAGGATCGGGACGATACAATGATTTCCCGGAATACCCGCGGGTTCGAGATACTATCAAAACGCACGCGAAGTTGGGAATCTGGTGCCCGTCGGTTCTCGCTCCCGAATTCCGTCCTGCCTATGTAGGGATCACCGAAGAGATAAGCGAAGAATATGATCTCGAACCCACGGAAGGATACTACGAGAATCAGTTCAGGGAATTCCATGAAGAGGCCTACTGGCTCGAAGAGCCAATCGAAGTTGTTGATGGTCCGGATGAAGAATACGATACGGAAACAAGAGTAGAGTACCTCACCGAACTGGCGCGCCTACACGCACGCGAAGGCATTTACTACACCGGGCTGCCGGAATTTGAGGAACCGTTCTACGAAGAACAACTTGTGACGGCAGGTGCGTCTCTTGATGAACTCCAAGAAGTCGATGAGTTGACGGATGAACTCCAACCTGAGTCACCTGAAGAGCCCGACGAATCCGATGAGGAAGAAGGGGCAGAGACAGAGCGAGCAGGTGTGCTCTCGACGACGACGATTACAAATACTCTAACTGCAGAGCAAAAGGACAGAATCGAAGATCAGCATCTTCCTCCAGGTTACGACTCTCTGGATGAGGTCGACGAGGAAGCGATCGCTCATGTTCTCAAATCCGTACTCGAAGAAGCCGAGGAAGCAGAGGAGAAGCTCAAAAACATCCAGAATATGATACAGACGTAGCCCACCCACAAAATTTTGCTCAGGGGTAATCGTACAGCCCGCTATACCAGCTCTTCATGGGTATCTTCATTCCTCATTATAGCCCGGATAGAACAACTCCCTGTTTTCTACCCACGAAAATTGGAACGCGAGTTCTAGGTGGTCGAGGATCTTCTTTACAAAGCCTGTTTTCTCCTCTTGATAGTTGATCCTCTTACCAAATAACAGTCGCTTGTATCCGTCATCTGCACTGAGGCGGTTATCCGTCAGTATCTCTTCAATCTCCTCCGGATTATGGTGCTCATTCGAGATTCCCCAGCTGTTCCAGAACGAGAACAGTGACAGATCATACTCTCGAGCTAACGAAACGAATTTCTCACTCGATTCAATTAGAACCTGTCTATGCTGCTCATTTTTATTTGGCCGAAGATGGATCCCGACCTCGATTACGGGCTTGAATAGATGAAGATGGACACCAGGATACGTCGAAGAAGTCCCGCGGCCTTCTGGATGATCGCTAAACCCTTCCGGGACAAATGAGACCATTATATTCTCAGGCGCAAGTGGGTTGTACGAGTTGGTAAGGGTACCAAGGGATTTGCTCCCGCCCCAATGATAGATTTCCATTCGGCCTGACGAATAGCGTTCAAGACCAACTTCAGGAGCTAAGCGATCTAAGTCTTGTATGAGTCCAATCAGTTGATCTTGCTGTTCCTTGAAGCGCTCAATCTCCTCCTCGCTGAACTCAAGAAGCCTTGAGAACTGCTCACCGTATCCTTCGTTGGAAAGTGCCTGTTCTAATTGACTAACAAGTGGTTCGTGCTGCGGCTGAATGTGGTCAGGTTCTAATTCTTTCACTCGGGAAAGGAATTCGTCCCAGCTGAACCATACAATGTCGATATCCAGATCCTCGTCTTGAAGACGCCCTCTGACGTCCGCAACTATGCTTGGCTCTCTGCTGTGGTCGGTAATGATGATAAGGGAAACATCCTCATCCGTCGCAACCCGACAAAGTTCCACTGCCTCATTATACAGCTGCTTTGCGCTGAGGGAGGATCCTTTTTTTGACTCATATCCAATCAGGTACTTGTCCTCATCACGGAATACCCAATCAAGTTCCCACTCCGACTGAGAGTCAATTTTTTCTTGGACTGCTATGAGTTCAGTGTCCCCACTAAGTACGAGTTCTCCGTCGAAGTCAGGTTGATGTAGGCCGTTCAAAACCTCAGGACCATAACGAAGCGACTCGCCAAGTATTCCCGCAACTAAGTCATTCTGAGCAACTTCACTACCTTCTATAGAACGAAGGTATTGAGGAGGTCGTCCCATGATACCCCTGGCTTTGGGACCTCCGAATATAAAACTGAGACAGGGCAGATAGCACGTCGGGGAAAGATGGAGGCCGAAGTATCCTTTATTACTCGGTCTGTTGTTTAACGCACCACTCGTACAGCTCTTCTTGGAGTTCTTCTGAAGTCTCGCCGAACAGCTTGCCGAGTCGCCAACCAAGATTCTCCCACGTCAGTTGGTTCAATACCTCATCATCCATCCCATCTCCATCGATAGCCTTGTTCCAGCCTACTTTGAAACGCCCACGGCGATAATTAGCATCAGGATCGTCCATTCGAACATCCTCATCGTAATCCAGAGGATTCTGCGACGTAGATGGGGTTGACGAATCCTCACTCTCACCTGCAGGAGATGTGTAGGTACTACGTTCTATCTCGTCGGCATCCTCGTGTAGGCCATCTTTCGGCGTGAATACGACCTCAAGCGGCGTATGGTCCGAGAGATCATCATACTCGTGGAGGTAGGCCGCTTCCGTCGCGTTGAGCTGTTCGCTCGCAAAAACGTGATCAAACCGTCGGGGGAATTCGTTACCGCGATTTTTCGCTACCCAACTGTATGCATCATCACCATAGCCGTTGACGTCGCGATAGGCATCAGTGAGGTCGTAGTCCGCTAAGTCTACCATGACACTCCGTTCAGATGAAATCCAATCCTCATCACTCCCCCAGACAGTCACTTCTCCATCGTAACTTTCCTCCTTTGGAGAGTTGAAGTCACCACAGAGGAACCGGTAGTCCGGTGGATTTTCTTGTGCGAGCCGTTCGTAAATTGCATCGAACATCTCGGTCTTTTCTTCCCCAAACTGGCTCCCTGGGAGTACATGAACAGTGTGACCTTCCATGCGACCAAACGGTGTGAAGAATTCCGCGGAGAGGGCCTGATGCTTGTATGGCATCTCGAACGTTTCAGGAGGGAGAACGCGAAACGGCCAGCGACTTGCGAATGCACATCCAGAACTGTTTCCTGGGTCATCAAAACGGAGATCATGACTATGAGCAGTGTATTCAAATCCGTGCTCCCGAAGAATCTGGTGTGGTTGGCGGCTAGCTTTCACACCTACTTCCTGTAAGGCGATGATATCGGGAGATCGTTTCTGGATAGATTCCAGCTGGTTTTTGAAACGAGTAATCGAAGCACGCTCCAAATTCCATGTAATGAGCTTCAATTGATTATCGGAAGTACGATTACTCATTGTATTCTTTGTCTCGCTCTTGATTTTCAGGCATGCATCATCACATCGCGGCCGAATATCTGATCATTCTGATCTGCTAAACTCCTGAAAAAGTCCCATCCGTCATCAAGAGGCTGGTTGATATGGAGTTTTCCATTAGATGGAAGAATATTACCGGAAATATACTCGAGTAACTTGCTCGCGATTCCTTGTCTTCTCATTCCTTCGTCGACCCAAATCTGTATCAAAACGTTATCCTTGTTTAACACTACAAATCCACAGTAGACGCCATCCTTGCTGGCGATCCACATACGATGTTCTTCTGGTTTATAACTCCAGAAGCCAATATTATCCACCTTTGTTTGAAGTGAAAATATCCGCCCAATCATTTCCAACCGCTCATTATCAACGGAAACAACCTGTATACCGTTGAGGCTATTTTGAAGAAAATCGATTGGCTGGTAACTTTTCGACTGAAAATCAATCTCCAGTATATTGTCGCAGTCAGAACAGATATAGCCTGGAATATTCCATTGTGAATTTATTATATTTTCACGGATATATGGAACCTCATCGCTACAGTTGGTGCATACTGCAGCCTCTACCGAAGTGGTTGTTTGGCACCGATCAAGATCAAGATATTCATCACACTCTCTACAGTTATTGCCGATTATCTCGCTATACTGACTACCACATGCGGGACATTCAAACACAGTCAGTCTCTTGCTTTGCTTTCCAGAGCGGCCCCGAAATAACTGTGATTGGATCGGCATATCACCATCTGTGTTGATTAGCTTAATGAAGCCATGTCCTCGATCCAGACTACTCGACCACAACTTTTTGCCGTATTAATGAGACACACAGATAGTGACTGAAAAACACGATTCCATAATCACCCTACCTGGTGGAGTCGAAAACTATGCTGAGACGCTTCATCAAGCACTCTCTTTCGTCGAAACTGAATCACCTAATCGCGAAGAATTCGCCAATTGGATCCTCGAGACATTCCCTCAAATGTCGAGTCAGGGATCTGCCGAGGACAAAGGTCGCCTTCTTGGTCGTATGGGTGCTGCCGAAATCCATGACGACGATCGATTTCACCTTACTGAGTTAGGCAACCAACTGCTGAACAACCCTCCGCAAGAAAATGTAGACCTTTACTTTGAGACTCTGACTAACCACTATATCGGCTTCGAGACTCTGCTACAGGCGCTGAAACAACAGCCGGCTTCGATTGAGAAACTACGAGACGTCCTCAATGTGATCCACGACAAAGACTGGGAGTCGATATACCAAGCCGAATATCGGGTTAACTGGCTGCGGAGTCTCGGGATTGTCGAGAAAGACCAAGACAAAGTACGGCTCACATCACGTGGTCAGGAGATTTCTGAAGAGTATCCTCCATTGGAAATCGACATCAGCGACCTATCCAAGTCCTCGATTAGAGCACCTACTGACGGCCCTGATCCGCAGTCGAATATTGATATCAAGGAATTCGATGACGACGTCACCTATTACTGGGTGAACCAGAGCAACGCCGCCGAGCGTGAGGGTAACTACCTCCGATCAAGCGATACGTACTACACTCGCGATTTAACGAAGCTGAACCCGGGTGACGTACTTATACACTACTGGGATGGGGGAGTTCGAGCCTATTCAGTCGTGCAAAATGAGGCATATGAAGTCTCAGGAGAGGAACTCGACGGGGCAGACGATGATGTGACATACTGGCGCGTCGATATCGATCTCCATCCCCTCGATCCTATTCGTGACATCGAAACCATCGCCCCGGTCCTCCGACGAGATGATATCAAACAAGATCGAGAGAAATACGCGATCAATGCGACCGGAGTCCAATCATGGTATCTCTGCAATCTCACACCTGCTGCGGCCGAATACCTCCTTAGTACCTATCCTGATGAACCGGGGAAGACAGAACCAGACAAAGACCGCTATTTCTGGGTGACAGCTAACCCTGAGATCTGGGCGCCTGAGAACATCGCCGACTCCGATGGGGAGGGAGGTCGTGTTTTCTTTGAGGCCTACAATTCACGGGGGAACAAGCGACGGATTTACGACGCGTTTGAACGCGCTAGCCCGGGTGATGAAGTCGTCTTCTACGAGTCGGCTCCAACCCAAGAAATCGTGGCCCTTGGAACAGTAGAACAGGAACTTCACGAAGAGGACGGTACAACCGGCATAACAATCAGATATGACCGGCCAGTTGATGGGATCAGTTGGAATGATCTGACTGCAGTCGGCGATCTCGAAGATTCCGCGCCGATTCGCCAGAACGCTCGTGGCAGCATCTTCGAACTCGATCAGAGTGAGTACGAGACAATCTTGGCCCTCGAGCCCGAGCCCCCAGACCGGGAAGATATCGAGCGGCTTCGCGATCGGCTTTCTCTGCCGAGCATATCGATTTCAATTCCAGACGGCTTGTATTTCGATGATGAAACACGGCTAACGAGGGAGATTGAAGCAGCACTCAACGCTGGTAAGCACATTATTTTCACCGGACCCCCAGGTACTGGCAAGACCAAACTCGCCACTCATGTCGCCAAACTCGCAACCGGGTATGATGCCGTGGATGACTATCGATTTACGACTGCGACCGCCGACTGGACGGCCTTCGACACGATTGGGGGATATGTTCCCAACCGAGACAAACACGGACAGGAATTGCTGTTTGAACCCCGTCTCTTCCTCCAGTGTTTCCGAGATGCGACTGGAGTGAAAAACGAGTGGCTCGTCATTGACGAACTGAACCGAGCGGACATAGACAAAGCGATGGGACAGTTGTTCTCTGTGCTTTCCGGTGATTCAACCGAACTCCCGTACGAACGCGATGATGCAATAGAAGTCGAATCACTGGCTGCTGACACAGACGACGATGTCCTCGAGGCAATCGTCTCTTCCCCGGATACGTTCCCAGTGACGCCTGCCTGGCGACTTCTTGCGACGATGAATACCTATGACAAAGCGTCTCTCTACGAGCTGTCCTATGCGTTCATGCGTCGATTCGCATTCATTCACGTCGGCGTCCCTAACCTCGAGGATACAGATAGTGAACTTCGGACTCAGTTACTCGCCCCGCCGGACGATGATGACGAGAACTACGCGTCAGCCTGGGTCGAGCAGTCGCCTGCTTTGGAAAGCCCGCTATCGGAATGGAGTGAGGAACTTACGGAGATATGGTATCGAGTGAATGAAGAACGAGCAATCGGACCCGCAATAGTCCATGATATGGTCCGCTACATCGCTAATTACGACGGCCGGGCGCAGCCTGAGGAAG
Source organism: Haloarchaeobius litoreus (assembly GCF_024495425.1). Lineage (NCBI taxonomy): Archaea > Methanobacteriati > Methanobacteriota > Halobacteria > Halobacteriales > Halorubellaceae > Haloarchaeobius > Haloarchaeobius litoreus. Next base: position 476,314 of record NZ_JANHJR010000001.1, read on the forward strand.
CCCTTACAAGTGCGATTGTGACCCATGTCTATCCGCAATTAGAAGGGCTCAGGCAAGAGAAACAGCGGAAGATTATCGAGGGTATCTGTAGCAGTGACGTCCCCGTCGACGCCGATCGTCTCTGGTACCAAGCCGCTGACTTCCTCGGCTTACCCGATACGCGAGATAATGAGTAGTGGTCTCTCACGAGAACAGCTTGAGGACGCAATTCTTGAGGAGCTACTCACGTATCTTCAATCGGGAAATCTTAACACGGACGTCGTTACGAATGCAATCGCTCCTTCGCAGGTCGGCATAAGTGAGTGGGAAAGATTACAGCGACTTCACTTCTGTCTTGCTCCACCGGTTGTCGAATATTGTGAATCGGTTTGGGACGATTTGCGTGGGGTGAAAACCGTTACCGAGCGAGAACGGAACAAAATCCGTGGAGCAATTCAGGGACAGGTTGACTGGGGCCAGACAATCCAAACACGAGCTGAGACCGGATTCAGTGACCGATCGACCTTCGTCTGTTCTGCCCCAGTATCGGAATACGATATCCCCGAAAATCGTGTCTTGAAGCGATTACTCTGGGAAGTCGAGCGGACTGTTGCCGCTCTTAGAGATATCGACCAATCATGGCGGCATGAACGGTGGGACGATACTGCTCTTGACCGTTTCCAGCGACGCTATCGGCGAAATGTTCATCTCAGCCGGATGCCTGCCGGAGAAGACTGTACGGTAACTGGTCGTGACCTCACGGCTGCTCGGCAAGCTCGAACTGAGATGTACCGAACAGCCTCTCGTTGGCTATCCGTGCTACAAAAGATGAGACACGAGGAGTATTCCGATCCAGACGTGCAGGCTGTTCTTTCTAATTCCCTGGTGTTACCGACTACAGATGCTCGGCTACTGGAGCTGTATACTACATTCAAATTGGTGAAGACGCTCCAGGCGGTTTTTCCTGGTCTCACGCTGCAACCGATCGAAAGTGGCGATAAGCCTGTTGCCCGATTAGCGGATGGCGAGACGTCGGTATGGATAGATGTGTACCACGATCAGACCGGCGATCTTTCATTTCATGAACCGTTGCCTGAGGGAATTGAATCACTATTACCGTCTGACCCCTCCTACTTTCGTGACCACGTAGCATCTCAAACTGCGTATAAGCGCGTAGCTGACCGAATGAGTGATTCGAGTCCTCGGTTAGCTCTTTACAGCGGGCGCCCCGATATTGTGGTCGAAATCCGCACGTCCCGTGACAATCAACCGACTGCCGTTCTCTTGGGAGAAGTCAAGCACACAGCCCGACAAGAGACGTTCCGTGAAGGTCTCAAAGAGCTAATCGGGTACTGGCATCACGGCCGGACCACACAGAACCGCCTGGCATCTCCCGAAGGACCGGTCACTCTGGGCTTTGTCGCGACGAATGGTGTGGAATCACGGCAGGCTGCTGGCCCTTGTTTCCATGTTGACGTCGAAGATAGCTTTCAGCAGGTGATCGACCCCTTACTCCAGGGGGGGGATCCTCCCACGCTCGGGAGCGTCATCTTAGCATGGCGCGACCGATTGCTACCTCCTGCAAACTTTTGTGTGTGAGAGCGATTTTACGGAGACCGAAAGGGTGGGGACGGCACCTAATGCACCAGTATAATGACAGACGGTCGTGAAACTGAAAATCAGGCAATGTCGGATGCGTTAGAGTTCTACCACAACTTGATCGAAAAACGAGAAAGCGCTCGAGAGATGTTCGAATTCGACTGGTGCCTCACGATACGGAAAGCGGGAAAGATGTACCGAGATGGAGAATCAACTCGGAATATTGCAGAGGAACTCGATATTGACCGCGACAAGGCGGAAGAGGCGATGACCGTCTCCCATCTCATCTACCGTGACCCACCGGATGACGTCTCAAGTCGGGGGCTGTTGGCCGGCTACCGGTTTTTTGTAGACAATTACGATGTCGAGGATCTCGCAGCTGATAGCGAACGTGCAGCTGAGAAATACAAAGAGGATATCCAAGAGTTCGTGGGATCGGTATATCAAAAGCATGACGTCGAGCAAACAGATCCTGGACCACCATCCGACGAATATAAGGGAAAAAGTCCATCGCAGGTCGCGTGGAAAACAATTCTTCAAAGCGATGTTCCATCAGCTCTTGACGAGATCGTTGAAGCCACGAGGGTTTCACCCGTCGAGCTTGATATCGATTTCGCGCCTTTGATCAGAGCTCTGGAGAAATACGAGGATGAAGTCAATCAGGCACTCCAACAGAGCATCCAAAACTTCGATCCACCGGATAGCTATGATCCTGATCAAACAGTTGTCGACCAGTTCGCCAAACAGACAGGAAAACGGTCACTACGGAAGTTCATTCAGGAGTTGGAAGAACTCAACGATGAACCAATTCAAGGATTCTTAGAGCGGTTACATCGGGGACTCGGTGCCTACGAATCTGGAGACTACCTGCTGGCCTGTTTTGTCTTTATCAGTGTCCAAGATGGGTTGATGACGACGCTCTGTATCAGACGTGATGAGATGAAACGCGGTAAGGACGGGTATTTCACTCCTCAGCAGCGAAAAACCGCTCTCGAAAACAGCTACGAGGAGCTTGACCGAGAATTCCGAGATCTGGAAACCGACGAGGTGATCCCTCACTTAGATGATTTCCTTGATCACAGGGACCATATCATGCACGGGCATCTCGATTCGTTTTTTGATGAGAATATCGCCACTATTGCCCTGCTGTTCCTTGTCTTTACCCTGTTCACTGTTTTGGAGTGGAGCAACGAATAACGGATTCTGAGTTCTACCTCTTCGGTTATTTCGTTGAAGATATACGGCTTCTCATTTTTGAAATGCTCTATCCCCTCCCCGTTGATTTTATCACCTCTAATATAACAGAATTAAAGCCACCTCACTACGAACAACACCTACAAAATTTTGCGTCAGGTACAGTCGATTATTCGATAATGGTGGCAACTTCTCGAGATAATATGTAGTCGATGTAGTCGGGTAGTTTTCGAACCTTCTGCTCTATGTTCACCTAGTGTCTCGTATTTCTAAACCAGCCGCTCAATGCGACTTTCGCAAAGTACCCGACTACATCGACTACATACCTCGAAATAGAACCGCGGGCTGTGTTTTACCCGGGAAATCCTGTAGTCGGGGTCTACAGGTGTAGTCGGGTGAAAATGTTGTAGGATCTACCCTAGCTGTTGCTGGCCGCGCCTGCGTTCCGGCGTGTCGTCGACGTCTGGGGCGTCCTCGGTGAACCCGAGCGCCTTGTATCCTCGCGTCGGCGCGCCGGTCCCGCCGGGGCGGACGCGCGTCGCGTAATCGAGGTCCTCGTTCTTCAGTTCGGCCGTGAGCTTCTGCTGACTCGCCGGACGCTCGCCATTCTCCCGACACCACGCCGCGTAGACCCGATGGACGTCACCGGTCGACACGTTCTCAGCGTCGGGATCTCGCTCGATACATTCGGAAATAAACTTGTCGACGGAGTCGCCCCAGGCCTGCCAGCGCTCGCGCTTTGCCTGTGCGTATTGTTCCTCGCCGGTGAAGTGACTCTGGTCCAGCAACCGAGACCACCCATCGATGGCCCAGTTGAGCACGCCGGACAGTGCGTCTGGGTCGGTGAGCCGCTCCCGTAGGTCGGGTTCGCGTTGGCTCGGGGGATAGTGGTTCGGGAACTCCACGAGAAGCCAACGGCGCCAGAAAGCCTCGTCGTCGTCAGGGACGTTGACGTCCGGCACTTCGTTCGCCGCATACAGATGCTTACCTGTGGCGTCGAATTCGAACCCGTCCTCGTAGAGCCGACGGGCACGGACACGGTCGCCACCGACCAGTTTCTTGAACATCCCGAGCCCCTGACCGAGCTTGCGCGCAGAGAGGTCGTCGTCGATGTTCGCGAGAGCACCGTAGAAGTCAGCCACGGCATCCTTCTCGTTGGCGAGGGTCTGGAGTTCGATAGATGACGTGTTCTCACGCCCAAGTAGCGACCGGACCACGTGGAGAAACGTTCCTTTACCATTCGCACCGGAGCCTACGAGTAGCAGCGCGCGGTGAAGCGGCATGGCGCCGACGTGGAGACAGTAACCGACGTACTCTTGGAGCGCGTCAGCGCGCCCGTCCTCGGACCACTCGTTGACATAGTCGGCCCACTCGTCATAATCCGCGCTCGGATCGTACTCCACGGGCACCCGCGTGAGCGCGTAGTCATTGGGCTCCAGTTCCCGGAGCGCGTTCTCGCTGGCGTCATCCGCAACGGCGTCAAGATTCACGAGTCCGTTCTCAACGGCGATGGTCCCCGGCGCCAGGCCGAACTCGTCGGTTTCGACTTCCACGCGAGGGTCACTCCGCGCCTGTGCTTTCAGTTCGGTGAGCACGTTCTGGCCGTAGTTCATGCTCCCAAGCGCGCGCCGGGCAGCGTGGCGAAGTGCCCGCTCGCCTTCCGGCTTCCACACGCCATCATCGTAAGCCCATAGTGAGCCGTTGTCCCGGCGAACGCGGATGTGGAACTTGTCGGTGTGTTCCAACAGTTCCCACACGCAGGCCGCCTTCTCTCGATCGGTGAGGTCCGATACGTCTTCGTCTTCACCGAGCCCAGCCCACGCCGACACTTCCGCCGGCGTGAGCGTGACGTTCATCCCGTTGGTCTCGCTCCTGTTACTATTGATGTCTTCGCCGGGGTCGTCCGGCCGACTTTCGTTCTCGTTGCTGTGATCATCGGGATCATAGAACTCGGTCCGACCCGAGAGTGTCTTGTCGATAGTACGCTTGCGGTAATCGTCGCGGTCCCACTTCTCCCGGTAGAGATCTGACCGCCGAAACAGCCGATCGATTCGCTGCCGGTCGCCCCCGGTCCAGAATGCGAGGAGCCCAGAAAGTGCGAGGTCGGCCTCGCTGTGGCTTGGGTAGTCAGAGATGTACCCTCTCCACAGTCGCGTAAACTTATCGCCGTTCTCGGCGTTCTTGGCCTTTTTGAGCAACTCGTTGTCGGAGAGCTTGTTCGCGGCGTTGGAGGATCCCATATCCCTGATATCAACGACGGGGTTCACGCCCGGTGAATCGGCTTGCAGACCTCCGTTACCGGCGGGTTTTGGTTCTTCCGTACCTGGCTCATCGTCGACGATATACTCCGCGTGGACGGCCGCGATGTAGTCCCTCACCTGCCGGACATCCGCGGGCGTTTTGTCGAGCGCGTGGCCAGTTACGGTGAGATACCGACTCGTTTCATACATCTCCAGGTGACCCTCGGCACCATCAACATCATTTCGGGTCCCGCCGTCGGGTAAGTCGCCTAGTCCGAACAGCCGGAGGCCAGTTCCGGACGGGGACACCTCGGCGTAGGTCGGGACGGTGTCGAGTACATCCTCGGCCCATGGTTCGAGTGAGCCTGTGTCTGGGTCTCGGCAGTCATCGAGATCGAGCCCGACCACGTCCTCTCCGTCTTGGACAACGAATCCAACGCCGTCTGTATTGGTCTTAGTCCGGTCATGATAGGCGACGGCGTCTGAGAATGACGTCCACGTATCCGGGTCGGTGGACTTGGCGAATTCGCCGGTGTTCGGATCGACCGGTACTTTCGTCCACTCGTCACGACCTGTGTCAAACTGGTAGCGCCAGACGACCCATTGGCACCGATCAGCGAGTGTATCGGGGACAGGTCCCGGATTGAACGGAAGAGGGTCCGGGCGTGGCGGCCGTTCGTCAGTCATATGTTTCACCCCCGGTCCCGGACCTGTTCGTCGCGGTTGAAACAGACAAAGTCGGCGGTCTGATCGGTCGACTGTACAAGCGTTGACCGATCGCAGTAGAGATAACAGTAATTCCCTCGGACACCATAATCACTCACAACGACCTCCATTCAGCGGCGTCCTTTCCAGGAATCATGTTGTCAGTAGCGTAATCACGCATGAGCTATCTCTTCGGCTGCGTGCATGGCCGCGTAAACGTCGCGCCAACTGTAGTGGTCGTGGCTAAACCCAACCGTTCTTTCACAGACTGCCAGTCCACCATCCATCCCAATCACTCCCTGCTGTCTTCGATAACCGCCAACAGTTCCTCTGCGACCCATGAAGCGGGGAGATCAGATTTAGCTACAGTTTCAATTGCCTCCCGGCTTTCCCGCAACGACTGCTCGCTGGAATCCGAAAGGGGCTGAAATTTATTTTCTTGGGTAGCTTTGTTAGACATGTTTCACCTGTAAAATGGTGGAACGGTGACGGACCACCGGATCAATCCCTACCAAAGTCTCGATCCGGCGGTCCGGTTTCTTCAGGCGTTCACCTCCACAGATTCAGGTTCATACTGATTCACCATCTTTTGAAGCAGGTCATCATAATGTTCACCCGCCCTCTTACAGGCCTTCACTCTCTTGCGGGTGTCTTTCGACACCGGAATGGTCGTTTCCGATTTGGACGACATGGTAGGCAGGATGCTGGGAATTATCTTAAATAATCATCACGCTGGTTTTCAGGGGGTAGTGTAAGCAGAGAGAACAGATACAGTATTCTTATAGACCGAAGCGTAACCTAACTAATTCATTCTTCACAATTTGGTAGAAGCTTACCCCCTCGAACACAGACTTTATGTCGCTTTCATCGATTACGATTATAGCCGCTCCGTCACGCTGGAATTTATCTGCGATTACCCTTTGAGCATCCTCGCGGGAGTCTTCGCCAGAGATTCCATTCCTTGCGAATAAGACACCAAGATCTACACGAGATCGATCCAACTTTCCAATGAAATCGCGTACCTCTTTGGCACCAACAGAGCCGTCCCAATTTTCACATTCGAATAGCACGAAATCGCCATAGTTGTAAAATATACTAGAAGGGTCGGTGGACACGTTACTGGCGACCACATCAAGTTCTGAAGTGGTAGTTCGCATCTTCTGTTCTATAGTCTCTAGTCCGGTTAACCCACCAATCATCAGCAGTGCGAAATCTTCCAGGGCGTTACCCTTTTCATATGCCCCTTCTGCATCCAAGACGGGTTTATATGACGTAGCAAGTTCCCGTAAATCCATTTTGAAATATTTTCCATTGATCGTGTCATTGGCATAGAAGACGGAGGATAGATCGTCCACAACAGGCAGCTGATCCGGTGGAGATAGTATTTCTTTCAGTCTCTCGAAGCTACTTTCGGTTAGATCAGCATAGTTTAGAGTGAAGAGTCCGGGTTTCCCTTCCCCCTTGTATGCAGGATACGGTCTGCCATCGAAGTTATCTGACGCAATCATAAGGTATCGGTCGGTAAGTGAAACGGTGTATTCTGCTTCAGTCGCGTGGTGATATTCATCAAGCTCCTCAGCGACAAGTTGGATTTGGTCCCCCCGATGTCCGGGAAATACGTGCGTAATCTCGGGGTCAAAAAGGCCGAGATCGATTACAATCCAGGGCTTTGCACTCGGTCTCGATGCAACCACTAAATCGAAATTGTATGATTCATGGGTGTGTTCGTAGGACACTGACTGGAATATGTGGTCCTCATCATATCCTATATCTTCTAGAAACCACTGAACAGCAATACGAAAGTCTTGACGCGAGGGCCGTAATTCGCGGTCTTGGATTGAATTGAATAATTCAAGAAATTGTTTCCCTTCTGCCTGTTGAAGATCTTCCGCAAATCTTTCGAGTTTGGCTTCCCTTTCGGATGTTCTTTCGGTCATTAGAAGCAGAATTTGTAGTGATGTGTGAAAGGATTTTCCTGGGTTCAATTCACATCAGAAACAGGAACAAACAACTGATATCGAGTCAGTCCATATTGGCTTTTCCATCCTTGACGAGTGCATCTAGGTTATCATGGCCGGAAGCAGCACCTGAATTGTGCTGTGCTGAATTCCCTTCATAGTGCAGTCCCAGCCGGATTTCACGCCGATACCCCTGAAGCGCCTGCACCATCTTATCAGCAAACACATCCACCGGCTGGCCTTCATCGGTGTAGATGGTGGTTTCCTGATCCCCATCGATCAGCTTCCGCATCAGATCCGTTTCCATCACATCCAGAATCGCTATCTTCAGGGCCTGTCTGTCGTTCATGCACTTCTCCCGGTATTCCAGAAACGTCCCTTTCACCGCTTCCCGCTGCTGATCATTCATCACTTCCAGTAGCCGTTCAGCCGTCATGTGCAGCCCATGTTTCATCGCATTAGCGTTCCCATCCGGGGGGGCTGCATCCGGGTTTCCGGAATTCCCTTCAGCGTTCGAATTTCCTGGTGGGCCAGATTTACCTGGCTTCCCGCCTGGATTCCCCTTTGGCGCACCGTGGCCGTCCGGAACGTTCCCATCTGGCCCGTGCAGGTAGCAGTGATCATCCGGATCAGAGACCGGGTTCTGGCACGGTCCCCCTGTGGTCGTATCCTGCCATCCGCATATGGCTGAATTCGTTTCCGTGGTGACCATCTGTTCCTTAGTTCGTGTTTCGTTTCCAGACACTTCTAAACCACCGCTGAAACCGGATGAAGTCACATCTTTAGGATCGACACCGGGACGAGTTCAGTCGTTACCCCACGGGCTGCCCTTCATCCAAAGCCGTGGGGTAACTGCTGCTGGCCAAGGTTCTTCATCGGGCCAGAGAACCTCAGATATGGCTGAATCCGGTCGGATTCCGGAGCTATTCCTTCACGATTTCTTCCAGTTCTTCGATCCGATTTTCCAGTTCTTCGATCTTCGATTGCATGGCTTCGATGTTGTCTTGCCCTGCTACTGCTTCCCCGCCCATGTGTACGAAACCATCATCGGACATGGTTAGATAGAACTGCCGGAGGCTGGCACTTTAATCTAAGCTACGGAATTCGGCTGATACAGATCACTTTCTATCGTTGGGTTAGATCAAGTAGCCTCGATGATTATTGAATGACCGGTAGCACGAGGTTTAGCACGCTCCATAGAATGGCGAGGTAAAGCGTGAGCAGCAGTGAAAACACCTGAAATCCGTTTCTAACATTACGCCAGATCCCTTCTGTAGTGATCCCATCCTTCTTCGGGGGATGGTATTCGATATCAAGATTATCGGGCAGCGCATCTAGCACACCATCTGCGTGTGCACCACCCACGACAGCCAACACGGTATCATGAGCATCCGTCGCTTCCTCGATCTTCTGCGCCATTATTCGATCACGGTTCCGGTCCGTAATATTGAAGCGTGAATTGTATATGCGGATGAACAGCACGGGAAGAGCAAAACTGAAGAACAGTATTCCAGCCCCCAACAGGTATCCCAGCAGCAGCCCGGCAATTATGCTACCAGGAAGCAGCAAGAAGTACAGCACCGCTGAAAACAGGCGCACCAACCTCGGGGCGTTCCGAAGCACTTCTGCATCGCTTTCGCGGGTAAAATAGACGGTCGCATTCTGGTATTCAGCGAAACGAACCAGGATTTCCTTCGAGATGTACAGTGGACTTAGCACGTAGAACATGCCCGCTACCGCCTGCTGAAACCAGCCCTCTGTGGCCCGATACTCTGCATCCCCCTCGTTCCCTTCCAGCACCAGCGCATCGATTCCTTCCTGCATGAGATCCAGTTCTTCGAGGTGATCTGCCTGGCTCGAATGAAATTCACCCTTCAGCACGACATTCGACATATAGATTTGACTTAGTTGGAGATTGATAATAGGTGTTGTAGATACATCAGATCCGGTACTTCCAATCCTAATCGACAATAGTACACCCTTCGCATCTTCATCCGATACATGTACAAGTTCGATGAATTCTTTCGATATACGTCTGAGCTTCTGTGAACTGATATACATTAGTTCGACAAAGATCCGCGAGACGCTACACAGTTCACTCTGAACAGCAGCGAATGTTGGCCAGGTAGCTCACTGGCTATCCTAATACGAACCCATCATTCGATTGACTTTGTGTATGAACGGCTCAATCTGTCACACGTTCCAACAAAGCTTGTTTTATTTCAGGGTCATCAAGCAGACTATCTAACTCTTGAATCTTATCCTGTATGTCGTCGTCTTCTGGATCTGATTCTGCATAAGACTGTTTCAGGTCATCATCTAGTGTCGTTTCAAGCGATTCAGCCGCGTCTTGGTCAATAGCGAACCCGCACCGCATACAGAAAGCCGCATGAGGTTCGTTCAGTTCGTCACACCGAGGGCACTGAACGATATCCGGTTCTTGCTCATCTTCGTCCGGTTCGTACAGACCGTGCATCTGATCGTAGGCGTTGTCGATATCGCGGCCGCTCAGATGAACGTACTTCGCTGGGACGTCAGACCCTTGCACCCACCCGAACCACTCACAGAGTTGTGCTTCAGTCATTTCAGTGGCAAGGTATGAGGCTCGGGAATGGCGGTAGTGGTGCGGATTCGAGGGCTTGTCGATTCCAGCCCGATCCATCGTTGCCGCAAGGATCTTCTCTCGAAGATAGCGGTAGCCAAGTTTCATATCCGACGTGAGAGTTGCGTCAGAATCGAATTGCTGAAGCCACTTTTCGGCTGTTGTGACGTTGACGCTCACTATATCCGCAAGCTCTTCGGCCGAGTAATCTACTAAGTCGGTGCCCGTCTCAATTCCGGCGTCGTTCAGTTTGTCCGCTCGGGACGGACCGATCCCATGCACTTCACGTATGTCGTCAACATCGTGCGGTTTCAGGTGCTCGGCCGGACCACCTTGCTGGATCTTGCACCACAAGGGGGCGTCTTTCTCGGGGTTCGGGTGCTTGTTCAGCCAATTGTTCAGGTGCGGGACAGACTCGACAAGCGGGAGCCGGCGGGCACCCGTCTTCCCGTTGATTACGACTTTCTTGCCGTGCTGCCGGTCTTCAATATCTCCTACGGTTAGATCAATCAGCTCACCGATCCGGGCACCCGTCTCATATAGCAACCAAATAAATGCTTTATCACGGGGATTCTTCGCGGCGTCGGCTTGTGCCTCAATATCTTCTTTGGTGAGCAAGTCCTTCGGAAGTGTATCACCGTTGCCGTTACCGTTGCTCAATTTGATCCATTTCACTTCTGGCGGGGTTTCATTCCGTTCGACGTCCTTCAACCACCCCCAAAACGCCTTGATTACCGACTTGTAGGTATCAATCGTTTCGTCGGTGTAATCCTGTTCGTGCACCCATGTCACCAATCCTTTCACGTCCCGCTTGTCCATCTCATCAAAGGGCTTCTCGGCTTGCTCAGCGATCTTCTTGAGTCGTTGCGTGTTCCGCAATAGCGTTGCTTCACTCAGCCCGTCAAGTACCCGGTCTTGTTTGTAGTTGAGAATCAGATCTTTGTTCCGGTCGAGAATGTCGTCGGAAGCTTCGACGTTTTCGCTCTCCCTCTCAAGTTGGCGGGCAAAGTCGGCTATCGGCATACTTCTACTACAGGTTATAGGTCAAAGAAGGTTTTGAACCCTTGTTCTGTAAGCCCTCCACCGGCTCTTTCTGCTTCGAACTACGTGTTCAGAACCGTCTGAACCGCTTCTCCGGAATAGCACCCGTTCTCGGGTCGAGACGGTACTCGTCACCGCGCCAGTTGAGTGCCTACAGGGCACCGTCCCTCTCGACGAGGTTCATGAACGGTGCGTCTCGCTCGGATGTCGGGACGACTGGTTCGATCTCCCACAGTCTGTCTCCCGACGTGTCCACTCCGATGACGTTCTCGTTGTCCATCTCGTCGGTTGAGACCGCGAGGCAGACGACAATGGCATCGTCCGTGAAGATCGCTTCTCGGATATCCTTTCGAAACGTGATTTCACCGTCTTCGAATTTCAAAACGTTCTCTTCGATTTCGTGTGACAGCTGCCCCTGTTCCGGTTAGTGAATCCCTGAAACAACCAGCTAGAACGGCCGTTACGTGTTCGTAACGTGCCGGAACGCGTTGACGACGAGGACGATGGCGGCGGTGAGGATGCTCAGCATTATGAGGGCGAGGATGACGCCGAACAGGACGTTGCTGAAGCGACCCTGGATCTGGACGAAGAGGTCGTTCGCGAGGTCGAGTGCGACGAGTGCGATGACGAAGAACAGCTGGATGAGTGCGAAAGGCTTGAGCCAGGCGTTCTGCTTGAGGAACCCACCTTCGACGCGTTCCGGGCTTCGAAGCTCGCCATCGGCGTCGGTGTTGTTGGCGCTCATGTGAACGCATCTCGAACGGAGAGTGATAAAAATTGCCTGTTGTGCCGCTCAGTTCGGGGAGGGCGAGTCGGCCTCGGGGTCGGAGGGTTCGACGGTGGTCCGGTCGGACTCCTCGAAGCGGTCCCACGAGCGGGTGTCGGCGGGGTCGTCGTCGTCGCCGGTCTCGGCTTCGACCTTCTCGGCGAGCAGGTCGACGGCCATGCGGTTGGCGCCCTCGGGGATGATGACGTCGGCGTTCTTCTTCGTGGGGTCGACGAACTGCTCGTGCATCGGCTTCACCGTGGAGAGGTACTGGTCGATGACGCCGGCGAGCTCGCGGCCTCGTTCGAGCACGTCGCGGCGGATGCGCCGGAGGATGCGCACGTCGGCGTCGGTCTCGACGAACACGCGGAGGTCGCACATGTCGAGGATGGCGTCGTCGTACAGCGCGAAGATGCCCTCGACGACGATGACGTCGGAGGGCTCGACGGTGACGGTCTCCTCGGTGCGGTTGTGGATCTCGAAGTCGTACTGGGGCATCTCGATGGGCTGGCCCATCAGCAGCGTGTCGAGCTGGTCGACGAGCAGGTCCCACTCGAACGCGTCCGGGTGGTCGTAGTTGACCTGTTCACGCTCCTCCAGTGGCATGTGCGAGAGGTCCTCGTAGTAGTTGTCGAGGGGGATGCGCGTCACGGCCTCGCCCACCGTGTCCGCGACCTCGCGGGCGACGGTCGTCTTCCCCGCCCCCGTCCCGCCCGCGATGCCGATTACGAACGTCGGGATAGTCATCGTGGGTACAAGGTCGTGGGACGGGTTTGAATCTACGGATTCTGTGTCTGAATCGTGGAGCGATGGGGACTGCACGACTACGGGCGGTTGATACCAGCCGGAAAGGCCCGACCCACTCCTTTCAGTCCCGCCCGACAGCGACAGCGCCACAGTCTCGCCAGCCGCGCGCCACCCGGCTGGTCAGAAGACGGTGTTCGAGAGAGTTTACGAAGGATGTAAACTTCGGGGGTGGAGCGAAGGTGCATCGTGGCTCGTTCCGGGCCCGTTAACTGCCGTCGGTGCCTCCGGGCGACCATGCGAACCACGAGCGGGCGGTTCCGCGCACTGTCGAGTCCCCGGAGCGAGGAGGAGTGGGTGTTCGTCTCGCTGCCGGCACCCGACGAGGACCCGGACGCCCACGAGTACGAGCCGGCGTTCGTCGCCGATTCGGAGGTGCTCGCGGCCGTGGAGCCGGGCGCGCTGGTGTCGGCGACGCTGGACTGGGAGGCGTCACCGCCGACGGTCTCGGAGCTGGCCGTCGAGCGCGAGACCCGGTATCGCTTCGTGCCGGAGACGACGAACCTCTTCGAGGCGGCACAGGACGCCTGGGCGGAGGCCGTGACCGGCGGTGCCGGGATGAACTCCACCGTGCTCCGGAACACCGACGGCGAGGAGACGGGCGTCTGCTACGTGTTCGGCGACCGTGGCGGCGACCTCTTCGACGAGTTCCGGCGCGGCACCCGCCCCATCGAGCCGCTGGTGCTGCGGGTGAACCGCTCGCGGGACGATGCGGAGATGGCGCGCTCGGTGTTCGTGCTGGACCCCGTCGGCGACCCGTTCGTCGCCGTCGCGGTGGCGTTCGACCGGGAGGGGCTGCTCGCACGGACGATGCGCGACACGTATCTGGACGACTGACCGAAACGGTGTCTCAGTTCTCGGCGGAGAGCCGCTGGACCCGCCCGTCGGCGTACATGACGTAGATCTCCTCGCTGCCGTCGCCGTCGGTGTCGGCGAGCACCGGGTGCGCGAGGATGGCGACGGCGCGCGAGTGCGTTGCGAGCAGTTCGCCGCTGGCGGGGTCGTACACCGCGACGGTGCCGTCGTTGGCCGCGACGACCAGCTCGGCGTCCCCGTCGCCGTCGACGTCACCGGCGACCGGTGGGGGCATCATGTTGATGGGCTGGTCCGTCACCATCGTCTCCCAGCGAACCGAGCCGTCCGTGCCGTCGATGGCGACGAGCGAGCCGTCGGCGGCGGTCGCGAACACCGTCGGCCGCCCCTCGACCGACAGCACCGCGTTGACCGCCGAGAGCGAGCTGGCGTCGTGGCCCCACTCGCGCTCGCCGGTGCGGCCGTCGTAGGCGACCGTCGCGCCGGACGTGGTCGCGACGACGTACTCCAGTGCGGGATCGTCGTCGAGGTTCGCACTGGTCATCCAGGTTGCGACGGAGCCGGCACCGCTCGACCGGTTCCACAGCACCGAGCCCTCGGGTCCGAAGGCCGTGACGTAGCCGTGTCGGTCGGCGACGACGACCTCGGTCGCTCCGTCGGCGTCCACGTCGTCGACGATGGGCGTCGCCCAGACGTACGCCTCGCGGTCGGCCCGCCACTCGATGCTCCCGTCCGGCGCGAACACCCTGACCGAGCCGAGCACGTCCACGGCGACGGTCTCGTCCTGCCCGTCCTCGTCGATGTCGGCCACCGTGGGTCGGGTGTAGCCGTAGTCGGTCAGCGGGAGGCGGTCCTCGATTCGGCCCTCGACGGCACCGGCGACGAGCACCTCGTCCTCGGTCGTCGGGGCGAGCACCTCACGGTCGCCGTCGCCGTCGGTGTCCGCGACGGCGGGGTCGGCGACGGCGTGGATGGTGCAGTTCCGCCGGGGCACGTCGTAGCGCCAGCGCTCGCTCCCGTCGGTCGCGTCGAGGGCGACCAGCGCGCACTGGTCGGCGTCCTGGGTCGACGAGACCGGCGCGAACACCAGCGGCTCGCCGTCGACGACCGCGACCGCGGGCTCGTGGTGGTTGCCGGCCGTCCCCGGGTCGGGCTCGCTGGTCCACTCCAGTTCGAGCGCCCCCGTCGACTCACCGGCGAGTCCGACGTACACCACGCCGAGGAGGCCGACGACGAGCACGGCGACGGCGAGCAGTGTCCGCGTTCGCATTGCCGGTTCTCGGGACCGCCCGGACAAAACGCTGCTCTTCGACCGCCACGTTTCGACGGCCGAACCACGGGGGCTTTTCGAGTGGGGGGTCAAGGACCGGTGATGGACCGATGGCACTCCCGTTCGGGGGCGGCAGTGCTCGCGGTGCTCGTGCTCGTCTCGTTCACGGGCGTCGTGAGTGCCCACGGTGTGCGCACCGTCTCGACGCCGATCCCGGGCGACCTGCTGCTCGCCGGCGCGGCGGTCACCGTCGGCGGGACGGCGGCCGCCCTCGCCGGGCTGGACGCCAGTCCGTCGCGGTCGGTGCGGGAGCTGGTGACCATTTCGACCGACCGGGGACGGATGGTCCTCTGGCTGCTCCGGGTGCTCCTGCTGGCGGCGGTCGTCGCTGCCATCGCCGAGGGCGTGACCGGGCGACAGGCGCGGGTCAGCCCCGCGACGACGTTCGTCTGGCCGGTGTGGGTGAAGGGGTCGCTGCTCCTCGCCGCGGTCGTCGGTAACCACTGGACCGCGCTCGCGCCGTGGACGACCGGCTACGAACTGCTCTCGCGACTGGAAGGGGAGGACATCGCGCTGTTCGCGTACCCGGCGTGGCTCGGCCGCTGGCCGGCTGCCGTCGGCTTCGTCGTGCTCGTCGGCGTGGTGGAGAACCTGACCGTCGTCCCGACTCGCCCGCGACTCACGGCCACGCTCGTCGCCGGCTACGCGCTCGTCATGCTGGTCGGTGCGGTCGTCTTCGGCCGCCCCTGGCTCCGGAAGGCCGACCCGCTCGGCGTGCTGTACGAACTCGTCGGCCGGGTCGCCCCGCTCTCCGTCGACCACGACGCTGCCACGGACGCGTTCGTCGTCTCGCGACGCCCGCTCTGGCACGAGGCGGCCAAGCCGCTACCCGACGGGGCCAGCGTCGCCCTCGCCGTCGCCGCCGTCTACACGGTGAGCTTCGACGGCATCGTCGAGACCCGTTCGTACCAGCGGCTGCTGTTCCGGCTCGCCGACACCACTCTCGGCCCGGTCACGGGGCTCGCGACCTACCTCGGCGGGCTCCTGCTGTTTCTGGGGGTGTTCGCGGGGGTTGCGGTACTGGCCGCGCGACACGGCGGGGGTGACCCCGGTCGGGTGACCCGGTGGTTCGGCGCGACGCTCCTCCCCATCGCCGTCGCCTACGACGTGGCGCACAACTGGCCGTACGTGCTGGTGAACCTCGTTTCGCTCGGACGGCTGGGCGTCCCCGGACTCCCGTCGGTCACGCCCTCGCCGGTCGTCTACTGGGGCTCGGCCGTCGGACTCGTCGTCGCCGGCCACCTCGTCGCCGTCGTCGCGGCCCACCTGGCCTCCCGGGAGCTGTTCGGGGGCGATGCGGCCCGGGGGCACGCGCCGTTGGTGGCACTCATGGTCGGCTACACGGTCCTCTCCCTGTGGATACTCTCGCGGCCCGTCGGCGGGTGATTCGACCGACGAACCAGAACGATTTTTTACAGGTTCTCGCTAGGAGTTTGCATGCAACGCCGCCAACTCCTCCGAACGCTGCCCGGTGTCGCCCTCGCCGGTGCGGCGGGATGCCTCGGTAACGGTAGCAACGAGGGCGACGGAACCGACACGCCGACTGCGACCGCGACGGGGACCGAGACACCCGCGACCGACGGGCCCGAGGGCGTCTACGTCCAGTCGTTCCTCGAGGGTATGGTGATGCCCGACTCCGGCATGGCGGCGGGTGGTGACTACTCCTTCGCCCTGATGCTCGTGGTCCCGCACAACTTCTGGACGGTCACCGGCTCCGAGCTCTCCCACCACCAGCGCGAGGAGAGCCAGTCGGTCCACCTGATGGTGCAGGTCTGGGACGAGGAGACGGGCGTGGTCCTGCCCGAATCCGGCATCAGCGTCGAGATACTGCAGGACGGCGAGACCGTTAGCGAGGAGGTCATCTACCCGATGCTCTCCCAGCGCATGGGCTTTCACTACGGCGGGAACTTCACGCTCGATGGCGACGGGAGCTACACCGCCCGCGTCTCCGCCAGCCCGCTGAGTGCCGAGCCGATGGGGTCGTTCGCCGGCCGGTTCGACGCGGAGGCGTCGGTCGACCTGCCGTTCGAGTACAACCAGGCCGTCCGCGACCAGATGACCGTCGAGGAGCTCGACCAGGCCGGCGACCCCGGTGCTATCCGCCCGATGGAGATGGGGTCGATGCCTATCGGCGTCGCCGCACCCCCGGAGGAGTTGCCCGGGGAGACGGTCGGAACCCAGCGCGTCGACGACGCCGACCTGGTCCTGAAGTACGCACAGAACGAGCTCGCGGGCGACGCCGGCGCGTACCTCTACGTCTCTGCACGGACGCCGTACAACGACCTCGTCCTGCCGATGATGTCGCTGGATGCGACGGTCACACGCGACGGCGACAGCGTCTACGACGGCCAGCTGACCCGTGCCATCCACCCCGACCTCCAGTACCACTACGGCACGCGGGTCGACGGCATCGAGCCCGGCGACGAGGTCGCGGTCGAGGTCGTCACGCCGCCACAGGTCGGCCGACACGAGGGCTACGAGACCGCCTTCCTGCGGATGGACGGGGCGAGCTTTTCGGTGTAACGACAGTTCTTTCCCGGCGGCTTCCCCACGGAACCACATGCGCAGACCGCTAGCCCTCCTGCTCGCGTTCGCGATGGTGTCGTCGCTGCTGGCGACGCCCGTCGCGGCTCACGGGAGCCACGTCAGAGCGGACCCGCAGGTCTCCGACGACGGGACCATCGTGGTGGAGTCGATGTTCTCGGTGAACGGTGGCTACCTCGTCGTCCACCAGGACCAGGGTGACCAGCCCGGCCGGCCGGTCGGGGTCGCCGACATCGAGAGCGGTGCCCGGTCGAACTTCGAGATACGGATCGACCAGCAGTACTGGGACGACCACGAGGGCGACCGGACCTACTGGATCGTCCTGCACCGCGACCAGAACCCCGACGACGGCGGGTTCGACCCGATGGTCGACAGCGCCGTCACGGGCCTGCACGGGAGCTACGTCGCGGCCCGCATCCCCGTCGGCAAGAGCACCGACGGCCCGGCCCGCGTGCTGGCCGCAGAGTACAACGGCCAGCGCATCGACTCGCCCTCGGTCACGCTCTCGCGCGTCCAGCTGAACCAGCCCGGCTACGTGGTCCTCCAGCGGGTCCAGAGCGGTGCACCGGCGGAGGTGATCGGCACCCGCGCACTCGATCCGGGGACCTACGACAACCTGTCGGTCGATATCGACGACTCGCTGTTCGAGTCGATGAACGTCGACGGCACCCAGAGCATCGCGGCGACGCTCCACACCTCCGACGGCGACGGCTCCTTCCAGGCCGACGGCGACACGGTCGTCGCTCCCGACGGAGAACCCGTCCGCACGTTCTTCTCCTTCTCGAAGGTGGCGAATACGTCGGCGACCACGCAGCCGCTCATCAACACACCCGATGGGACCCAGCGGCAGACTCCCGCCGAGACGTCGGGCACGAGCGAGACGGCGACCACGGAGACCGAAACGGGGGCCTCGACCGGACCGACCCCTGGCTTCGGCGTGGTCGCGACGCTCGTGGGTGCGTTGCTCGCCGTGCTCGCGGTTCGCCGTCGCCGTCGCTGACGGTCGTCGAACCCGAAGACTCCCCGTGGCCCCTTGCTCAGACCGTCGATTCGGGCTCCTGTTCGAACAGGCGCTGGCGGACCGCCGACTCGCCGTAGTCGGTCGTCCCCGTCAGGCAGTTCAGCGAACAGAACCGGTCGACGTCGGTCGATCCGTCCCGGCGTTCGTAGCGCACCTGGTCGGCGTCGAGTGTGTCGCCACACCCCGCACAGCTGTGGGCCATCGCGTTGATGACGTACACGACGACGATATTAAAAGTTCTCCCGCGAAGAAATAAACGCCTGGCAGTTCCCAATATCTCCTCGAAACGTCTCTTCTGGAGCCTCTTGACGCCGGTTGTCGAACTAGTGAACGAAGATGGTGTTTGGAAATCGCTATTGGAGGCCATCGGCCGGGCACCGGGCATGTCGAGCACACACCTATTTGGTCGCGGTCGCCCAACGACGCCACGTGTCGAACCGACCGGGACTGGCCGCGTTGCGCGGAGCGCTGGGGCACCGGCGACGGAACGCCGTCGCACTCGTCCTCGCCGTTGTCCCGGTCGCGGTCGCGCTCGCCGTCGGGTCCCGGGTCGCGCTGTACGGTGCGGCGCTCGCTGCGTTCGTGGTGTGGATGGCCTGGTTCGTGCTGACCGCGGTCGACTGGCTGGAGCGGGCGGACTTCTGAGCTACGGCCCACCTGACTCCCGGTCGGGACCGAACGATTCTACTCGGTGCCGGACGCACTGGCGACCATGCGAGACACCATCGTCGAGCTGCTGGCCGCCAACGCCGAGCACGCCAGCGAGTTCGCGGACCGGTTCGACGACGTACAGGACGCACAGCATCCCGAGGCCGTGACGGTCTGCTGTTCGGACTCGCGTGTCCTTCAGGACCTCGTCTGGGGCAACGAAGAGCCCGGACGGCTGTTCACCTGCGGGAACATCGGCAACCGTGTCGTCCAGGAGAGCGAGGCCGGGCCGGTCGTCTCCGGCGACGTGCTCTACCCGCTGGCACACACCGGCACCGAGGTCGCCGTCGTCGTCGGCCACACCGGCTGTGGCGCGGTGACGGCGACGTACGACGAACTGACCGGCGGCATCGACGAGCCGGCCGGTATCGAGCACTGCGTCTCCCTGCTCGCGGACGAACTCGAAGCCGGCGTCGAGGCGCTCCCCGACGACATCGACCGGGCGGACGCGGTGAATCACCTCGTCGAGTACAACGTCGACCGACAGGTCGAGTTCCTCAAAGAGAGCGACGAGGTCCCCGACGACGTGACGGTCGTCGGCGTCGTTTACGACTTCCAGGACGTCTACACCGACCGTCGTGGCGAGGTCCACGTTGTCAACGTCGACGGCGAGCGCGACGTGGCGACGCTCTGCCAGGAGCACCCTGAAACCGAGGACCGCATCCGTCGGCGCTGGTCGTATTGACTCGTTCCGTGGGCGGCTCGGAAGTTGGCAAGTATCCTGTAACATCGCTTAATTCCGCACTCGGCGTAGTTCCACGTTGGTGACAGACACATGGAGAAGAACGTCGGCGGCTACGACCGACTCGCCAGACTCGTCCTCGGACCGGTGCTGATCGTCGTCGGTGCGGCGGGATTGGCCGACATCCTGACGATCGTGAGCGGGACGGCCGGTCTCCTGTTCGCCGGAGCACTGTTCGTCGTCGGGACGGTGCTCCTCGTGACCGGGGTGACCCAGCGCTGCGTGCTGAACGGTCTCCTCGGCCTCAATTCGTACGAGGAGGGCCCCGAGACCGCGTCAGAATCCGACCGGGTCCGCTCGGAGACGAGTCGCTGAACGCCACGGCGTGAAACCGACTGGAGCGATTCTCTCCACAGACACCGCCGGGATGGCATACACAGAGCCGCCGGTGCGATACCCTGTCTCCCCGCTCAGTCGAGGCGAGAGTGGGGTGGTCGTGGCACTTCGTCGGCACTCGTCAGCGTCTTCGCCCCCCAGATGGCCGTCACGAGGACCGCGAGCAGCACCCAGTGTCCGTAGTAGAACACGTCCCCGACCTCGATGGCCTCGGAGACGAAGTTGACCCAGCCGTGGAACAAGATGATGGCGAGGATGCTCCGTGCGGTGTGGTTGTACACCCACGTGAACGCCACCGAGAGGGCGACGACCCCGACCATGAACAGCCAGAACCCCGGCGTCCCGAAGCCCACGCTCTCGGCCTGGAACGACCCCCCGACGAAGAACAGTGGGAGGTGCCAGACCGCCCAGACGACACCCAGGATCAGGCTGGCACTCAGCGCCGACCAGTTCAGTTGCAGCCGGTCGAGGGCGTAGCCTCGCCACCCCAGCTCTTCGAGGAGTGGCGGCAGCGTCGCGAAGAACAGCGATGGCAGGATCGCCAGCGGGTTCACGGCGAACTCCTGCACGCCCGCACCCAGCGTGGCACCGACGTCACCCGACACCAGCGCGACGACTGCCGCGACGATCGTCACGACCACCGGCACCAGCAGGATGACGAGGGCCCACCTGACACCGATTCGGCGAACCTGCGTGAGGCGATTCCAGAAGTCAGTTCGCCCGGGCTCGTCGTAGACGAGGTAGACGAACCCGATACCGGCGATTCCCGGCCCCGTGAGCCCCGCGAGCAGCACGCCGAGCCCTGCCGCGCTATCGAACCGGAGCCCGAGGGCGATCGCCGCCAGCCAGAACCCCCACGTGATGGCGTACGTCACGGCGAAGAACAGCCATGGATTTCCGGCAGGGCTGGACGTACTGTCGGCCGTCGAACGCGGGATCTCCTCCATACCACATACACTGGCGCAAGGTCCTTAACACGAGCCGGCAGCCGTCAGTTCGCTGTCCTCTGAGGACCTGGGTGAAACAGCCACCCGCGAACACCCTGTCGAATCGCCACTCGCCGGTTGGGAACCGATATCTCGAACAGCGCCCTGGTCACCAGACACTCCAGAGTGCGACCAGTCCGAAGCCTCCAATCACCACACCCGCGAACTGGTTCACCCGGCGCAGGACGGGCGGCGTGAACCGATCACGAAAGAGGCTCACACCAGCGCTCAGGACGAACCACCAGAGCGCCGACCCGAGGAAGACGCCAGTGACCAGCACGGCGGCGTCGGCGTACTCGCCCGATACCCCGACTCCGAGCCCGGTGAAGATGCCGACGAAGGCCAGGATTGTCACCGGGTTGGTGATGGTCAGCAGGAACGTCGACCCGCAGTCGCTGGCGAGCCCCTGCACGTCCGAGGTGGAGACCGCTGTCTCCACTGGTTCGGCCCGGAACGACCGGACGCCGAGATACAGCAGGAGGAGTCCACCGCCGATTCGAATGCCCGTCCGGTAGTCGAGCAGGAGTGCGGAGATAGTCGTGATGCCGAATCCCGCGATGGCCCCGTAGACGGCGTCCGCAGACGCCGCTCCGAGACCGCTGACGAAGCCCGATAGCCGTCCCCTAGAGAGCGTCCGCTGGATACACAGGACGCCGATGGGACCGACGGGAGCCGCGATCGAGAATCCGAGGGCGATACCCTGAACCAGGATGCCGGTTGTCGTCGTTAATACACGTCACCTCCTGTCCACCCCGATGCATTCCCGATTAATGTCCCTTCCGTACCCGTGTAGTATGCTATCATTCTAAGCTGCTTCCACGCTTCTATCGTAGTAGAGGTGAGTGTAGTGCCAGTACCTTCTGAACTGACGGACGTCGAACCTTCAGACACCCCACCGAGTCTTCGGATCCGTGTCCTGCGCCGCTTCCTGCTGGTGTCGGCTGCTGCGATACTGGGGGCGGTCTACTGGACCGTCATCAGGCCACGGATGTTGAACTGGGGGGCAACCACCGAAGAGGTCACGCGATCGCTCCCCGGCGACGAGCGACTCCCGGAACCCGACGGCGAATCGACGATGGCGATCAGTATTTCCGCGCCCCCGGATGCAATCTGGCCGTGGCTCCGCCAACTCGGTCAGGAACAAGGCGGATTCTACAGCTACGAGTGGGCCGAAAACCTGGTCGGTCTCGGAATTCACAACGCTGACGAGATCGTCCCCGCGTATCAGGATCTCTCCGTGGGAGAGACGGTACGACTCGCCCGTGCCGACCGCTTTCCCGACACCACACTCGAAGTCGCTGCGTTCACTCCCGCGCAGTCGCTCGTCCTCCAGAGCCCGGACCAACCACCCTGGTGGGTCTGGGCATTCGTGCTCGAACCCGTCGACGAGACGACGACACGCCTACTCGTCCGGTCACGGATTCGATTACCCAGGAACCTCGTGGTTCGCCTCACCAGCAAAGTCGTGCTCGACCCGATTACGTTCGTGATGACGCGAGGGATGCTCCGTGGCATCAAATCGCGCGTCGAGGGGACTGCCCGCGCCGATGGTCCAGTGGAGGGACAGACCGACGACGGTGAGGGTGCGCACTCGGAACCCGGGTCAGGAACCTCCGAAGCGTAATCGGCGGGGTCTCGATCAGCTCGTCGTCGGGAGTGTGGCAGCAAATCTGGTTCGCAGGAGCGATCGCCCGGTGCTCGTGGTTCCAGCTGCGACGTGAACGTCGGCCGGCTCAGCGGGTGTCGGGGCGCGGGCTGTTCGTCCCGTGCAAGCGGAAGGACGACTCGATGGGAGTCTCCGACACCGACAGTTCGGCACCTGACGAGGGCACGAACCTGGATGGACGGTCTGGCTACCGAACGACGGTCACTGGAACGGGCGACCGGCGAAACACCGTCTGTGCGACGTTGCCGACGAAGAGTCGGTCGGCCACCGACCCCCCATGACTGCCGATCACGACCGTATCGAACGAGTCGGACTGCTTGACGATCACTTTCGCTGGACTCCCCCACGCGACGTCCGTCGAAATGTCGGTGCCGTGTGACTGCGCGATCTCGCGCGCCCGCTCGAATATCTCTGCCGCGTGTTTCTCGGCGGCCTCCTCTATATTGGCTTCCAGTGCGAGCCCCATCGCCTTGCCCATCATTCCTGATGGCTCGCCGACGATGTGGAGCACCGTGATCTCCGCATCGGGATGCGCCTCGAGCGCGTATTCGAGCGCACGCTCCGCCATCTTCGAGTCGTCCATCGGGACGAGCACACGTGAAATCATACCCCGACTACGTTTGCGAGCAGGATAAGGAAACGGTGCGTTCACGCGTCGGACGATGGATTCTGTCGGCAACGACGCACCGACCTGCTGCTGTTAGCGGCGCTGTTCGTCGTGGTCGCTGGCACGAGTATCACGACCGTGGCGTCGGCACTCGGCAGCCCGACGAGTCTGCCCCGCTCGACTGTGCTGTGTATCGTCGACCGCGACTGGGGCCGAGCGACGCGCCCGACGGCGACGACCGGGATGGTGAGCGGCGATTTCGAAACGGATCTCTCGGTGAGTCTGATGACAGCGATAACGCCCGAAGACGTGGAGAATGCGGGAGCGAAGCGCCTCGAGACGGTTCGACCGAGTAGCGACTTCCGGCAGTCAGCTGCCCCGTGAACCGATGCCGTCACATAGTTCGTCACTCTCCGCACGATAGCTCTTCGATTCAGTGGCCGGGGCGGCTATGGAACCGCGTTACCGTGCACCGACCGAGGAACGAGAGCGCAACTGCCGGACGAACAAGTAGTCGTTCGAACGAAAATAGATGGTCTGAAACGCCCGAATTCGGCTACCGGCTCTCTCGTTGCTCCGCCTTCTTCAGGCTGCTAAAATCCCCGATACGGAGTGGAGAACCGAACTACCGGACATTCGTACCAAGTTCCTCAGTCAAACTGGCGACGAAGCCGTTCTTCTCACTCTTCTGCGGACTGTCTGGGGGTGCGTTTTATGAATTTGGGATGCGGATAGTTAGCATGGAACATACTCGGTTCACTCCCGATCTCGAACTTAACGAACTTTCCCCGGACGAGGCCTTCGCCACGTTGGGGAACGAAATTCGGCTAGACATCATCCGCGTGCTCTGGCGGGCAGGTGCCGCCCACGAATACGACGACGGCTCTGACGCCGTCGAGACGGTGTCGTACTCCGAGTTACAAACCGAGATTGATATCGACGATAACGGGAAGTTCAACTACCACCTCTCGAAACTCGCTCCCCATTTCGTCCGACGAACCGACGACGGATACCGGCTGAGCAGTGCGGGTAAACAGATCGCCAGAACGGTGATAGCCGTTTCCGGACCGGGAAGCCTCGAGTTCTCCCAGGAGCTCGATGAGAGCTGCCCGTTATGCGGGGCAGCCGTTGCGGTCACCTACGAGGATCAATGGCTCCGAGTCAGGTGTACCGAGTGCTACGGATTGTTCGGCGATCAGGCACCGGTCGGGACGCTCTTCCTCACGAGCTATCCAGCGGCAGGGCTGACGACTCGTGACTCTGCGCAAGCACTCGCAACCGGACTGTATCGGTGTGCTCTGGACATCACCTATCTGATGTACGGCATCTGCCGTGAGTGTGCAGGGCAGATCTCGTCGTCGGTGATGGTCTGTGACGCACACGAAAGTGAGGGTCAGCCCTGCGACACCTGTGGAACACCGTTCCCGGTTTGGGCAGACATGAAGTGTGATACCTGTGGGTTCGCCAAGCGGTTACCGGTCGAGATGTTCGCGACTGGTCTCGTCTTGGCGACCGAACTGACAGGCAATCCCGAGCTGGACATCGACTCACCGACGGTCGACGAGGCCATCCAACTGCTTCAGAACAACGTCGAGACCGACGTTTCGACGGAGCCTCTCCGCGTATCACTTCGTATCGAGGTCGAGACGGCGGCGTTTACTCTCACGGTGGACGACGAGATGAACATCGTCGAGTTCGATCGGGAGCCACGGACCGACACCGTTGTTCCGTAATCCGGACACGTCTGACTCTGTGAGAGAAATGTTCTTCTCCCAATACATAAGTTCGATCTCAACGCTAGCACTAGCTGCTCGGATCAGCGCACGATCCGGCACCGTGGCGTCCGTTACGCGGAGGTGGTTCAAGGCAACACAAGCGACGGAACGGACGGCACAGGAGGTAGGACTATGACAAGCAAATCGATGCCGAACAGCGAGTGTACCACGGGGGTACCTCCATGAATACGGCAGACAGCGCCACGCAGGAACGCGTCCTCGACTGGGGTGGGTTCCCCGGCCGCTGGGAGATCACGCGGTCGACGGCGGACACGGACGGCGAACTGCTGGAGATGCGATTCGAGATCGAGGACGTCCCCGAGGAAGGCCCGTTCGTCCACACCCATCCACACGCCGAGGAGCGCTACGAGGTGCTTTCAGGCGTGCTGGAAGTGTACGTGGACGGGGAATGGATGGAGGTGACGGCTGGTGAGGAACACATCGTTCCGCCAGGCACGCCCCATACGTTCCGGAACAAGACCGCCGTCGAGATCATAAACGTCCACGAGCCCGCCCTACAGCACGAGGCGTTCTTCCGGCGGTTCCATCAGCTCGTCACGGAGCGGGGTGTGTCGTTGCCTCCGGAGGGATTCAACGACATCCTGCTGTTAGCGATGCTGACGACGGACCACGAGGACGATATCTACGCGGTGAGCCCGCCGCATTGGGCCTTCAAGGCCCTGACCGTTCTCGGAGGTGTGTTGGGATACCGGCTGCCTGACTGACCGTCACCGCAGATAGCACCAGTGACTTCCAGTACAACGATTCGAGATCGACTATGACACGATCATCAGACCAACGAATGGAGAACCAAGACGGGTCGAACAGTCGACCGATCTGCCGACGCAGAACCGTCCTCAGAGCTACCGGACTCGGCGCAGCGGTCCCGATATTCGGAGACGTTGCTACGGCGAAAGAGAGTGCCTCCGAACCGCCAAACGGGCGGCATGAGGCTAATACTGCCCGTCCACCGATTATCCACTCCCACTTCGGCTATTCGGGGACGAGTGACGACGAGATTCCGAACCGGTTGGAGCCGGACGAGACCGTCGAACTCCACGTCGACGAGGACAAGATCGACGATTCGAATCTCCCGGCCCTGACGGTCGAGTTCGGTGCGTTCCACTTCGATCCCGTGGGGCTTCACGTGGAGCCAGGGGCGATCGTCGAATTCGTGTTCGACACGCCGGAGCACACGGCGACGGCGTACCATCCGGGCCAAGAACGTCAGCAACGCGTCCCCGACGGCGTTCCGGCGTTCTCTTCGACGGTCAACGAGCACCACGGGTTCTGGCTCTATCGCTTCGAGAAAGAAGGCGTATACGACCTGTTCTGTGCCCCGCACGAATGGGGTGGGATGGGCATGCGAATCGTCGTCGGGGACGACCCGGGTGGTGTCGTGCGGGCTCCTGGCCGTCCACCGCTTCCGATGACCGCCGCACTCCTCGGGACGGGACTAGACGGAGATATCGGCCATCCAGACCTGGAACCGCAGAACATCATCGACAACGGGCCAATCTCTGGGCAAGACCTGGGTATCGATCTCGAGGTGACGATAACTGCCCCAAGTCCGACCTGAGATCTCATCTATCTTGACTGCTGCTTTCTGTAAACGAGTAGAAATGAGTGGCGGATACAGTCACCGTATGGAGTACGTGAGGCGTGTCTGCTGAAAGATGCCTGTGTTATCGATCGACGAACGAAAGAGCAACCGTCGAAAGAAGAATCGGCTACTCGAACAGCAATAGAAGCCCTGATCCTCCCAAATCAGACTACCTGCTCTCACGCTGCTCGACCTCGTTCAGGTAGCTGAAATCCAGCACGGATTCTCCTGAAACGTTGGGGAATTGGTCCAATTGAAACCCTTCAAATCCGGGGAGAGTAGCCTTAAATACGCCGCACATATAAATGAACGACTGGGTAACCGCGCGATAAGGGTATGGTGTGGTAACTCGTAGCACAGGTATGGGCACGCCGCTCGACGAGAGATGGTTCGTAACATGCCAGAACCACAAACCGAAATAGACGAAGAAACCGTCCAAGGATTCAGCGCAGAGCTGCGAGGCGAAGTCCTTCGCCAAGGGGACGCGGGCTACGACGAAGCGCGCACAATTTGGAACGGGATGATCGATAAACGGCCAGCCCTCATTGCCCAGTGTGCGGGCGCCGCGGACGTGATCACGGCAGTGAACTTCGCACGAGAGAACAACCATGAAATCGCTGTGCGCGGCGGCGGCCACAACGTAGCCGGCACCGCCGTCTGCGACGACGGCATCGTTATCGACCTCTCAGCGATGCGGGCCGTGTGGGTCGACCCACGCGCGCGGACCGCCCGGGTACAGGGCGGTGCCCTGTGGAGTGACGTCGACCACGAGACCCGGGCCCACGGACTTGCGACCACGGGCGGCATCGTCAGTCACACCGGCGTTGCCGGGCTCACCCTCGGCGGCGGAATCGGCTGGCTGATGCGCAAGCACGGCCTCACCGTCGACAACCTGCTCTCCGCCGATATGGTGACCGCCGACGGCGAGTTCGTCCGCGCCTCGGACGACGAGCACTCGGACCTGTTCTGGGCGTTGCGGGGAGGCGGTGGAAACTTCGGGATCGTGACCTCCTTCGAGTTTGCCCTCCACCCTGTCGGTCCCACTGTACTCGCCGGCCCCGTGTTCTGGCCAGCGGACGACACCGCCAACGCGCTGCGCTTCTACCGCGACTTCGTGCGGGATGCGCCCGACGAGCTGGGCACTGTCGTCAAGTTCGGGACGATCCCTCCTCTCCCAGTTGCCCCCGAGGAGCTTCACTGGCGACCCGCCGTGGCCATCAACGCCTGCTACGCGGGTCCGGTTGAGGAGGGTGAGAGCGTACTCCGACCGCTGCGCGAACACGGCACACCGCTTCTCGACTTGGTCTCTCCCGAGCCGTATGTGGCGCATCAGAGCGGGACCGACAGTACCGTTCTCCATGGATGGCACTACTACTGGAAGTCGACCGACTTGCCCGAACTGTCCGACGACCTGATCGACGTGTTCGTCAACCACGCCTTCTCGGCTGAATCACCCCGTTCGTACTCGGTCCTGTTCCATCTCGGCGGAGCGGTGAGCCGGGTCGATAATGATGCCACCGCCTACACCGGTCGGAACGCGCCTCACAACATCAACATCAATGGCGTGTGGCGTCCCGACGAGACGGAGGAGTTCGCCGATTCGGAGACCGCGTGGGTCCGGCGATTTTTGGACGCACTCGAACCGTATCGAGAGGGCGTCTACGTGAATTTCCTCGATGCCGATGATGGCACCCAACGGGTCCGTGAAGCCTACGGTGAGCACACCTACCGACGACTCGCCGAGATCAAGGCCGAATACGACCCCGACAACGTGTTTCACCTCAACCAGAACATCGAGCCCACAGGCTGACGGTTCTCGACCAAGCCTGCTCACAGCCTTTCGCACCCACAAGAATGCCTGGATGAGTACACAATAAGAATATTGCTTGTTAGCACGTACCACAGTTATGACCACGCCCCTCGAGGAGATCGAGTTTCTCGCGCGGTCGCCGAACAGGGTAACCGTTCTCGACGAACTGACCCAGGGGCCGATTGGACGGTACGAATTGGAGGACTCGACTGGCGTGACACGAGCCACCCTCGGTCGTATTCTCGAAGATTTCATGGAGCGAGGATGGCTCCGTGAGGAGGACCGACAGTACCAGACGACCCAGCTCGGCACGTACGTCTCGCGGGAAATGATGAACGTCTTGGAACGGTTTGAGGCGGTCCCTGCACTCAATGAGGTGGCGCAGTGGTTCCCCGATGAGGGGTTCGGTTTTGACCTCAGGAGTCTCGCTGGCTCACGGATCATTCAATCAACGAAGCAGAATGCCCTTGCTCCAACGGCCCATATCTCGAAACGCATCCGAGGTGCCGACCGCGTCCGACTCATCACGTATTCTGTGCTTGCGGACGTCATGGACGAGTGCTGGCGGGGAATCGTCGATGGCGGGCTCGAACTCGAAGGCGTGCTCGATAGTGGAGCGCTCGAGAGCTTCGGAACCGACCCGCAGATACTCGAACAGGCACGAGAAATGATTGAAACCGAGCATTCAGAGGTCTACGTGTACAACGGCGACATCCCGTCTACCGTGTTCATCGTCGACGACGTGGTGCTCCTATGCCTGTCGGGTGGTCAGGGCGCACCGCTCGCGGTGATCGAGACCGACGACGAGGCGGTCCGCTCGTGGGCCGAGTCCACCATCGACGACCTCCGCGACGATGGAGAGCGACTCGACCCGGCCCTGTTCACGGCGTGAGCGTCGTTTGTCGGTGAGAGGGTGGCCCTCGTCGAATGTGGCATCGCGAATGAAACTGACGAATTCGTCGATCGACCTGTCCTCATAACTAGACTCACTCCGTGCACGGTTCTCACACCGTGTAAGACTCCCAGTGAGAGTGTATATCGGGTTCTCGGCGGAACAGTTACTTGCGGAGGGAATCGGCCATGGCAACTGATCACCAGCACCACGACCACGAAATGGACGGTCCGGGATACACCACACCCCAGGCCGCAATCGAAGAATCGACCCCAGAACAAGTCGCCTACGTCATCGGGCTCTACACCGGCAGTGACGTCGATGCACCGGACTTCATCGCGGTGGTCGATCTCGACCCGGACTCGGACACCTACCAGGAGATCGTCCACCGTGTCGAGATGCCGAACCGTGGCGACGAACTCCACCACTTCGGCTGGAACGCCTGTTCATCGTCGTGCCACGTCGAAGGGCTGGCGCGCCAACACCTCGTGATCCCCGGTAACCGATCCGGGCGTATCCACGTCGTCGACACGGCGGACCGTCGCAATCCCGAGTTGCTGACGGTTATCGAACCCGAGGAGGTCCACGAGTACGATCTCTCGGGGCCTCACACCGTCCACTGCATCCCTGATGGGAAGATCCTCATCAGCATGACCGGCAACGCCGATGGTGACCTCCCCGGCGGCTTTCTCGAATTGAACGACGAGTTCGAGATCGAACGCCGGTGGGACGCGCCCGGCGAGATCGAGTTCAACTACGACTTCTGGTACCAGCCGCGCCACGACGTGATGATCTCCAGCGAGTGGGCCGCGCCGAGAACATACCAACCGGGTTTCGACATGGAGGACGTCGAGGCCGGGGAGTACGGCCACCGCCTGCACTTCTGGAACTGGACGGATCGGACGGTCGAGCAGACGGTCGAACTAGGCGAAGAGGGGCTCGTCCCCCTGGAGACGCGGTTCCTCCACAGTCCAGAGTCGGTCCACGGGTACGTCAACGCCGCGCTCTCCTCGAACATCTTCCACTTCTGGGAGGAGGATGACGAGTATCAGGTCGAGAAGGTCATCGACTTCGAGTCGGGCGAGCACGCGGACTGGGACATGCCCGTCCCTGCGCTCCCGGTGGATATCCTCGTCTCGATGGACGACCGCTATCTCTTCGGGAGCAATTGGCTCCAAGGCGAGGTCTGGATGTACGACATCAGCGACCCGAAGACGCTACGGAAGGCTGACTCGATCTCCATCGGCGGGTACTTCGGTGACATCCGGGAGGTCCAGGGCCGCGAACTCGTGGCCGGCCCACAGATGCTCCAACTCTCGCTGGACGGCGAGCGCCTCTACTGGACGACATCGCTCTACTCGACGTGGGACGACCAGTTCTTCCCAGAGGAGCGCGAGCGGGGCTCGGTGATGTTGAAGGCCGACGTGAACCCGCGGAAGGGGACGATGACTCTGGACGAGGAGTTCCTCGTCGACTTCGGAGAGTTGCCTGCTGGGCCGGCGCGCGCACACGAGATTCGCTGGCCCGACGGCGACTGCACTAGCGACGTCTGGCTGTAGTGTGATGGCACCCACTCCCACGCTCACCCTCCTGTGGCGGGACGGAAGCGAAGAGGCCGTGCGAGCGAGTGGGGAGAGTACGGTCCTGGAGGCGGCTGAGTCGGCAGCAATCGGCCTGCCGTTCGGATGTCGTACTGGCGCATGCGGTACCTGTGCCGGGCGGTCAGTCGAAGGAACCGTCCAGTATAATCGTCCACCGCGGGCGTTGAAGACCCGGCACAGTGAGGCAGGTTACCTGCTTTGCTGTATCGCCCGACCTCTCACTGACTGCCAAATCGAGGTCGGGGCAGACGTACGGGCAGAAATGGTGTCGAACCCATGGAAGTAACGAACCGAAAAGAGCCGCAACCGTTGTCCACACCTGCCGGTGACGGACGCCCGCTGCGTTTCGCCAAATCACAGAAAATCCTACTATCAGGCACGCAGCGACTCCTCATTCGTCTCACGGTCTGGTTCGCTGCCCTCGTCGTCGGAGTGACACCGGTGGGCGCGCACGGAGCTGATGGACACGGCGGCGCTCCCGTCGCGTTCGCGGTCGTACTCGGCTTACCCATCATCGCTGGCCTCGTTGGGGGCGCCGTCATCGTTCGATGCAGAAACGAGGACCACAGGGCCGGGAGGGGTCATCCTACGAGTATCGGCCTCTTGCTCATCGTCTTGGGTATCACGTTCGCGGGGACTGCACTTTCGAGGAGCCTTTCACTGGGTATCGGAGGCGGAATCGTCGGTTCGCTTTCGGTACTGTGGGCCGCGCACAGTCGCGCATCCAAACGGCACGGGCACCTTTCGCACGCGAACCTCTCGCTCGGTGCCGTCTTCCTGCATCGCCTGTTCGAAGGAATCGTGCTCGGGACGCTCTACAGCGTCGGCGCAGCCGTGGGACTACTCGGTGCTGTCGTCATTGCCGGCCACACGGCCCTCGAAACGGTAGCAGTCGGAGGTCTGTTCACCCCTCACCGTCTCCGAGTTGTTGGCGCAGTCGTCCTGCTTCAGGTCGGCTACGCTGTCGGCGCCATGGTCGGAATCGTCGTAGCTGGGACCGTCCCGTCATCGGTCCACACCATCGCACTCGCGCTCGCCGGAGGGATACTCCTCGTCACGGGGATCAATGAATCGAGACGCGCCTCTCCAATCCATCCGACGGAGATACCCATCAAGGGACAACGTGCTAGGGTACCGGACGGTGGGCAACGGGTAGAAAGAGAGCGGACGGCCATCACGCTGCCAATCAAGCGGCGGCTCGAAATGCAGGGCTTCACGTGCTCGTCGGACCCAGCGTTCGAAGCCGTCGTCCCGTGGCTTCGGTTGTCGCCTGCGCTTACCACCACCGTCGCCACGCTAGGAATCATCCTGCCGTCACCGCTCGTCCTCGTCACCCTCGCTCTCGTCACGGGGTTCTGTGCGGTGACCACCCGACATCCATTCGACCTCCTCTACAATCACGGCATCCGGACGCTGATCGGGTCCGCGACGCTTCCTCGTAACGAAGTACCACGCCGGTTCGCCTGTGGCATGGCCACGGTCTGGTTAGTGATGACTGCGATCGCCTTCTGGAGGGGTACGACGCTCGTCGGATATGTTCTCGGTCTGCTGTTGATTGCATTCGGTGGACTCGTCGCCACGACGCACTTCTGTTTCGGGGCACTGGTGTATCGAGTACTGGTTCGACGTGGCGCCGAGCTGTTCCTCAGGTCATGATGGAATCTACCCACATCCGCGGCGAGACGACGGTGCAGGGGTTGTAGCAACTCAGCGGTCTGCAACTAACAGCGCCAGGATATTGCTGAGAGAACTGTCACTTGATACTGGTGTAGTCAGGGAGGAGGCGAGAGCAGTCTTGTATAACATGGTCAGACCGGGAGGCTCGCATTCTCACGCCACTCCTCATCTACCCGCGCTCCAATTTCCGTCAGGCTGTCGAACACTGTTTCGATGTCATCGATGGTCGTCCGGTGGCTGCAAATCGACATTCGGAGGGCGCGGCGGTCCTGGATCGACGTGGTCGTGAGAAATGCGAGTCCACTCTGCACGACCTCGTCTGCGATGCGCTGGTTGAGTTCGTCGAGGTACTGGTTGACTCGCACCAGCGGGACCGCCGGCGGGTCGACCAGCACCTCCTGGAGGTCTGCCGGAACGTAGCGGAACGAGTAGATGAACAAATTCGGTTCCTGAACTGCTGCGAAGTGGTCGTGAGCCCGGACGAGCGTATCGAGATGCTCGGCGCAGTTGACGCTCTTGCGCAGCAGCGCCTGATATCCCTCCTGCCCGTAGTGCTTCAGGGTCATCCAGAGCTTCAGCGCACGGAACCCGCGGGACATCTGCGGCCCGAACTCGTAGTAGTCGAATTCCTCCGGAGTCTCCGCAACTGACCCTCGGAGATACGACGCGTCCATCGCGAACGTCCGTGCGAGGATCTC
This sequence comes from Haloarchaeobius litoreus, assembly GCF_024495425.1. Taxonomy (NCBI): domain Archaea; kingdom Methanobacteriati; phylum Methanobacteriota; class Halobacteria; order Halobacteriales; family Halorubellaceae; genus Haloarchaeobius; species Haloarchaeobius litoreus. The sequence continues at coordinate 510,011 of NZ_JANHJR010000001.1, forward strand.
CTGCTCGCGGACGAGAACGGCACCGCACTCATAGGGAATGAACAACCACTTGTGGGGGTCGACCGTTACGGAGTCAGCACGCTCCATCCCCGCATAGCGCGGCTCGAACTCGGGGACCATCGCCCCTACCGCCCCGCAGGCGCCATCGACGTGGAACCAGAGGTCGCGCTCCGCACAGATGTCGGCGAGTGCGTCAAGGGGGTCGATTGCACTCACGTTGATAGAGCCTGCCTGGCCGATGATACAGAAGGGTTCGTCTCCGTTTGCTTGGTCGGCTTCTAGCATCTGTTCGAGAGCGGCCACGTCCATCGTGAAGTCGTCGTGACTCGGCACTCGTCGGACGGCGTCGCGACCGAGATTCAGCATGTCTGCAACCCGGACGACGCTGGAGTGGCCCTCGTGATCGGCCACGTACAGTGTATACCGTGGGCGGTCGGTCTCCTGCAACCCAAGATCGGTTGTTTCGAAATCGGTATGCTTGCGGAGTGCGGCCAGAAGAGCGGTGAAGTTGGCCATTGTCCCGCCGCTGGTTAGCAGACCGCCAGTCTCAGATGAGTATCCGATCGCCTCTGCCAGCCACTGGATGCAGCGGCGCTCAACCTCCGTCCCTGAGGGTGCCGGGTGCCAACCGCCCGTGTTCATGTTCACCGTTGCTGCGATGGCGTCGGCTAGCGGAGCAAGCGGGGTACCCGACCCCATCACGAAGCCAAAGTATCGCGGCGAGGGGTTGTGGGTCGCATAGGGGATGACGAACTCTTCAACAGCGTCGAGGATCAGTTCCGGATCTTCACCCTCCTCGGGAAGAGGTTCGTCGAACGCAGTAACGATGTCCTCAGGGTCGGCCTGGACGTAGACCGAACGGTCATCGATACTCTCGTAGTAGTCGGCGATGATGTCCACGGTCCGGTATCCCAGTTCCCGGAACGTATCGTGGTCGAATTCGGAAACCGACGACTCATCTGGGGGTTTCATAACAGACGCTACGCTTTGGGGGGAGTTAACAACTAACACTAGCCGAGGGTAAACGACGGGATTCTCACCTTGAAAAATGATAGAACGCCTAAGACGTGTGTTTTGAGTCTTCCCTGCTCTCACGTTGCTCAGCTTTGTTCAGTTCGATAGCAAATTTATCGCCCCTCATAAATACACAAGGAGATATTGTTTGGTAATGCGATATGATGAGCGGGAGGATGTGTATGGCCGTGAGGAGTACTATTGGGGAACGGAGCCGAACAAGATGGCCGAGAAAACGGTCGAGGTGGCACCGGTGGTGGAAAATACGATAACAGCGATTGATATCGGAGCCGGTGAGGGACGAGATGCGGTGTTTTTCGCCGAACAAGGATGGCACGTCTATGCGACGGATGTTTCCCCTAACGGGCTGGCGAAGGCAGAACAACTTGCCGAGACTCGGGGAGTGACGCTTCAGACTATCGAAGCCGATGCAAATGACGCCACCCTTCCTGAGCCGGTCGATGTAGTCTATTCGGCCGGGGCGATCCAGTACATCCGCCCTGAGAACCGCGAGCGGCAGTTTGAGCACTTTAAATCTACAACGGCTCCCAGCGGGATCCATGCGATGTTCGCTTTCGTTGACCATCCCGACATCTCGACGCCACCGGATTGGACGAAAAACGAGTATTTCTACGCACAAGGTGAACTGGCAGAATATTACACAGAGTGGGAAGTGCTGCAAGCCGAGAGGTTCGTGTTCGATGACGATTCGGGTGACGAACGCCACCAACACGCCGCTGAGATACTCTACGCTCAGAAACCAAACTAACCGGCTATCCTATCCGATATACGCACTTCCTGTACTTCCCGATAATCTGTTATTGTGAGACGAATCCGACATATAGCATGAAACGGTCGTCGTGGCCGTATGTGCAACAGACTTGGGTCGAATCTTCCGGCTGCTCATCGAGTCTGAAAATACGGAGGGTGCTGTCGTGGATCGAGTTCCAAAGCACCAGTCCGTAGTTAGAAGCTCTGTGACAGCCGTCCTTTCCCCTACCGACTCTCCCGCTGCTCCACCTTGTTCAGGTAGCTGAAATCCGTAACACACACGTGTGAAAGAAAGCCGTTTTCCGAATCTGAAACCCTCGGATACAGTACGTAGAATCAATTTCTCGTCCCCGCTTATAAATGAGAGAGTGCAGTGGATAGTGAATCGCCGCAAACTGTCCTCAAAAAACGTCCGGCGACTTCCCGGTAATCGCCCACGATGGTCTCTGCCGTGGCCCTGTTGAAATCCTGAACAGTGACATCTTTCGACGCCCGTACTGAATACACAGCGCGTATCTTGTATGGAGCTCCGGCCAGTTCGAATCGGTCAATATAGGACGCTCATAACCGATTAATACAGGGCATTACTTACCAATTGGATGAATGTTTGACTGTAGACCGACGGGTACCGATGGTGGGGAAGAGGAGTTGGTCAGGCACTCACCGTCCAATGGGTCTTATACAGGCCATCCTCAGAACAGTACGGAGACCGCGCACTGAATTCGGATTCTAGTCGGGAAGACTGGATCGGCGAACGGTACAGGAATCCCCCAACTACTACAAAAGCAAAGACGAATCAGGAGATCCAATTCGACGGGCTGACGTCGTGGTGCGCTACGCGCCGGAAGACCGGTAGACGTTCGCGTCCTCTCGCCGAACCATGCAATCAGCCGTCCAGCGGCTCCTGTAACGCCTCCTCTATCGGCTCGTCGCCGGCCGCGATTTCGAACGTTTCGCCGTACGTGCTCTTGGCCTCGAGCGCCGCGACCAGTGTCCGGGCGACGTCCTCGCGCGGGATATCCACGTCGTCCCCGTCGAGATCGGCGCCGATTCTGATTCGTCCGGTGCCGTCCTCGTCTGTCAGCGGCCCGGGCCGGATAATCGTGTACGTCAGGTCGCTCTCCCGGAGGTACTCGTCGGCCTCGGCCTTCGCCTGGAGGTACTCTCGCAGCGCTTCCGGGCCGCTCTCGGGGCGATCGGCGTTAATCGAGCTGAGCATCACGAACCGTTTGATGCCTTCGGATTCGGCCGCGTCGACGAGGTTGATCGCGCCGTCGCGGTCGACGCCCCACACGTCCTCGCCGCCCGAACCCGCGGCGAAAATGATCGCGTCGATTCCCTCGACAGCGTGCGAGACGTCCCCGGTCAGATCCGCGACGACCGGCTCGGCGCCCAGGTCCTCGATGTCCGACGCTTGCGACTCCGCGCGAACCATCCCCCGAACACTGTGGTCGCTCTCGGCGAGGATATGTGTCGCGTGTTGGCCGACCTGTCCGTGCGAACCGGCAACGAGTACGTTCATACGCTAGATATCGGTCGGTATCGTGAAGAGGGTGGCGGCGATCGGCGGTCACAGGAGCGACGCAATAAAGGAAAGGGGACCACGTTGTGGTCGGAGCCGGATGCCTCAATGGCCTCGCATCCAACGTTGCCCGCCGCTCCGGTGAGTGCTATGCGAATTATCAGTAGCCTCTCGGCCCTTCACGGGTGTGGAGATGTGGTATGGTCTCACGAGCCGTGACAGCGCACGGTCCCGTCGCTCGATCAGAGACCGGAGGGAGCTACGTTGCACGCGTCGCGGAAGGCACCCTGGACGACCTCCGAGATGGCGGGGTGGACGTGGATCGTCTCTGCGATCAGCTCTGCATCGGCACCCGCTGCGACGGCCGTGCTCACCTCGTGAATCATCGTTGACGCCTCCGGGCCAATGATGTGACAGCCGAGCACCTCGCCCCCGCTCCCCACGATAGCCTTCGCGAATCCGCCCTCGTTACGCAGCGCCACCCCGAGCGCCGTGTCGTCGTAGGCGCAGGTTCCCACCTCGTAGACGACCCCCTCGTCGAGGTCACCCTCGTTTTGCCCGAGGCTGGCGACCTGCGGCGACCCGAAGATGGCGTGAGCCATCCCTGGGTACTCGACGGGTCGCTCGTTCCCGCGAACGGCGTTCTCGACGACGTATTTGGCCTCGTTGTCACCAGAGTGTTTGAACATATAGTTGCCCGCGATATCGCCCATTGCGTAGACGCCGTCGACCGACGTACGGAGGTACTCGTCGGTTTTGACGAACCCCTTTTCATCGGTCTCGATGTCGGCTGCCGAGACGTTCCAGACATCGCTGTTCGGTTTCCGGCCAGTTGCGATCAGGAGCCGGTCACCGCGAACATTGATCTCCTCGCCACCTTCCGACTCGGCGGTGACCACGCGCTCGCCGTCCTCATCTGCGATTGCCGTCGCTTCGAATCCGAGGTGTAACTCGTGTTTCTCCCGGTAGGCATCGGTGAGGCGCGCGGCTATCGCCGCGTCCTCTCGGGCGACGAGTGCGTCGCCACGGCCAACGATGGTCACGTCGCTGCCTACTTGTGAGAAGAAGTGACTCATCTCGACGGCGATGTAGCCGCCACCGACCACGACGAGTCGGTCAGGGAGTGTGTCAAGCCGAAGCGCCTCGTCGCTCGTAAGGTAGGGCGTTTCGTGGGTCCCGTCGATGGAGTCAGGGATCATCGGTCGGCTCCCGCCCGCCAGAACGATTGTCTCGGCAGCGAGCCGGTCGCCGCCCGGGCCGTCGTTGCTGTCGACTTCCACCTCGTGTGGACCGACGAACCGTCCCTCGGTCTGATAGAAGGTGAGGTTGCTTCGGTTGCGCGCGCGGCGAGCCTTCTCTTCGGCCGCCTCAGTGACGGTCTCTATCACGTCGTCGACGATTTCGCTGAACGCGATGCCATCGACGGACGCCTCGATACCGAACTCGTCGGCGTGACGGACGGTCTCGGCGATGTCCGCGCGGTGAATGAGTTTTTTCGAGGGGTTACAGCCGCGGTTCAGGCAGGTACCACCGAGCAGCCCTCGCTCGACGAGCGCCGTGTCCATCCCCATGTCGGCCGCCGCTGCGGCGACCTGGTTTCCGGTCCCGCCACCGAGCACGATGAGGTCGTGATCAGTCATTCTGCCTAGTGGTTGGGGGTTCAGGGGGGAGCCTCTTTCGCCTAGGAGGGTACCCTGGGTGCTCGTCCCCCGTTCGTTTTTTGGACTGGCACCCCAAACGCCCCCATGACTGCTGAATCACACAATGGATCGCACCTGATGCTCCACGTGAGGTGGGGCCGATGAGCGAGTGTGAATACACGCCAATCTAGGACTACGGTCTCGTGGGGAACTTGGAGATCGCCGCGTTCGTGGCCCCCGATGGGTCGATCGACTGGTTCCCCGTCCCGCACGTCGATTCCTCGAGTATCTTCGCCGCGATACTCGATGCGGACCGCGGCGGTCATTTTCGCATCGGTTCTATCAGCGGGGAAACGAGAACCCTGCGCTATCTCGACGGGACAAACGTCCTCGAGCTTTCCGATGGGAACCACCTGTCCCGGCGCCGTCTGCAACTCCTTGAACACCCCGACGACTGCACTCGTCAGGTCTTTTCCACTGACTACGGCTTCACCCAGGCGCTGGCCAATCGCTGCTCGCGACCAGCCATCCAGCTTCTCCGCCAGCCGCATCGACTGCTTGTTCACCGCCGCCAACTGCTCCTGCGTCAATTCTGCACGAGGGTCGTCTCGCTCTGGGTCTGCCCCACGGGTCCACGCTCGCCGCCTGTTTCTGGAACTCTGCACGCCGCTCAGCGCTCCGCTTCGCTGCGATGTCTCGCGTGCGCTTCTCCCGACCTTCTTGCGTCCCCATCTCTGTCTTGGCACTGATGCGCTCCAATTCAGCTTCTCGCGCCCGAATGCGCTCTTCCTGTTCGAGGGTCGCACCGTAGATCCGCTCTTCACTGGTGTCAACCATCCCATCCGGGTGGTTTGCATCGACCTTTGCTTGCACCTCCATCTGCACCGTCGCCTGGAATTCCGGCGTCTCATCGACGACCTCGAAGCCGTCCTCATCGACCGCCGCTTCGTCTGCTTTTTCGAATGCCTGTTCATCGACCGAAACTACTCCACTGGGAACGTTCTTACTTGACATTGGAATTCTCCAAAATTCCGAAGGCGCTCACGCGCCCGACACCGCGATGCTGCTACATCGCGGTTCTTCGACGACACGCCCGACAGAACCATCTACGCGCTCTCGGGGATTGGGGGTGAATACGCGTTCTTAAGTGCGTGCCGTGCTATTAGTTAGCATGGACGCAATGGTCATTACGGAGTTTGGCGGCACTGATGTCTTCGAACGACGTGACGTCGAGAAGCCGACTCCGGGGCCGACAGAGCTGTTGGTTCGCGTCCACGCGTCATCTATCAACCCCGTCGACTGCCAGATTCGAGAGGCGGGCTCGTGGGCTGGCATCTCTCCGCCTACGGTCATCGGGTACGACGTCTCGGGCGTCGTCGAATCGGTCGGTGGCGCCGTTACGGACTTCGAAGCCGGGGACGAGGTGTTCTACACGCCGGAGATATTCGGCAAACAGGGAAGTTACGCCGAGTATCACGTCGCCGACGAGTCGATCGTCGCGCGAAAACCGGATCGCCTCTCGCATCAGGAAGCCGCTGCGCTCCCTCTCGCAGGCGGGACGGCCTGGGAGGCGATTGTGGACCGCGGTGATGTGATGGCCAGCGAGACTGTATTGATCCACGGCGCCGGCGGCGTCGGTTCCCACGCGGTCCAGATCGCCGATGCCAGCGGTGCACAGGTCGTCGCGACGGCGAGCCCCCAGACGGTCGAACAGACGGAAAACCTCGGAGCGACGCGAGCGATCGATTACGAATCGGAGTCGTTCGAGGACGTGATCACGTCGGAGTTCGACGAATCGATGGATTTAGTCTTCGATACCGTCGGCGGAGAGATGCTCGTGAAATCCACCGACGTCACGAAAGCCCACGGCCGACTGGTCACGATCCTCGAACCGGAAGGCGCGTGGGGCAACGCCTATCAGAAGAACCTGACTGTCGAGATGCTGTTCCTCGAACGCGATCGACGGCCCCTCGACGGGCTGCGCCGTCTCGTCGAGCAGGGCCGACTCGACCCCGTCATCGATTCGGTTCTGCCCCTAGAGGAGGTCGCAAAGGCCCACGAGATGGTCGAAGGAAGCGGCCTAACCGGCAAGGTGGTGCTTGACGTCGCCGGCGACTAACAGCCGCCACGGATTTCGACTTCTCACAGCGATAACAGCACGGAGAGCACTCTTCTGGGGTAGGTAGCTTACTTCAGCATGTAGGTGTTCACGGAATCAGTTTGTAGTCCCGAAACGGCCGTTCAGCAGGTGGGTTTTCGATACCGCTCTTGGGAAGTAGATTGGTGACGGCGAGAGCGACGGCTGAAAGTCGATGAATGCAAGGGCATCGCGCCAGCCGTGCCCGATATGTTTCCAATAAGCCGGTTCGTCTCGGAATCGGTGGGACTCAACACACTGTAGCCACGAGCATCGAAGACCGGGGCCATATGGAGTACCCGGTATTGCTCGGCCGAGACATCCTCTCGGAGTATCGCGTCGATGTGGAGAAGCGAGTCAGCGAATCGGGTAGTGGGTCGGCCCCACGGGGCGAAGAGTAGTCGGGACTCGATTCTTCGACTCGTCATGCTTGATCAGTAGTATGGAGGACAGACTGAGAGACTTGTCTGATCACTTGGGCACTGACAGTCTGCGGGCTTTTGAGACGATCTCTGCAAGATATGCGTCCTGTATGCAGCACAACTGTTTGAACCTCTCACCAGTTGCGAATTTCAACAAGGCTAACGGCTGGTCTCAGCTGCGAAAGAGTCCGCACTCAGATTGGATTGACAGTGGGAGTAGTTGCAGTGGTGTCAACTTCCATGATGTCGACGTCGTCACGGGTGTGCGTCCGTAGGTATGCACCAATGTCGGGTTCGTTCCTGAGGAGGCGACTGATGAGGCGACGCCACGATGGGTCTCCGTCTCAGAGATTCAGAGGGAATCGACGGATAGAGTGACGGCACTCTATCTGTAGCTCGCAGTCGGGTTCCGGACGAAAAAGCGAGTCAACGGAACCGCAACTATCGAAAACCACCTGATTGACTCTTATCCTTCTTCAGCACCTTGTCATTTGTGAGCAATAAGCATTAGACCGTGCTCCGCGTAACGGACGTGTATGCAAACCGTTATTCATCTCGTTTCAGGAGACGTGACCGAGCAGAAAACAGCGCTGACTATTGCGAAAAACCTCTTGGACGACGAGACTGGCAGTATAGACGACGTTGCGGTTGTCGTTCAGGCGGATGGAATGAAGGCGATCAAAACTGGCCAAGAGAGCGAGGAGCAAGTTCGGGCCCTCTTGGACGACGGTGTCTCATTCAAGGCCTGTAGCAACACACTTGAGATGATGGATCTTGACGAATCCGACCTCGTTGAGGGCGTTGAGGCCGTCCCAGAGGGTGCTGTGGAAGTAACGCGATTGGAAACGGAAGGATACGCCTATATGCGGCCGTAGTGACCTCACGAAACTCTCACTTGATTTGGGAAAGTTTGCAGTCTAGTTCTTGCGGATGGCTCAGTCAAATACTGGTGGAATAAACAGAGTCCACCCTCTGTATGCAGCATGAGACTCTTGGCAGATGATTGATTAAAAGCGCCTATTCTCGTGACGCATCCGTCGAATAGCGATCCCAACCAACAGAAAGGTCGTGAACAAATAGCCTCGAATATCTCGACAGTCGCCGCAAGGTCACATTTAGATTCGGTGTCCGAGGCGGCTGTGGAACTGTGTTACCGTTCACCGACCGAGAAACTACAGAACAACTGCCGGAAGAAGAATTAGCTATCCGAACCGCAATAGATGCCCTAAAACAGCCGAATTTGGCTACCGACTCTCCCGCTGCTCTACCTTGTTCAGCTCGATGAGCAGCCGGAAGATCGCCTTGACGAGGTTTGCGTCGACCTCGAATCGTTCGGCGTTCTCGCCGGCACGGTCCATCACCGCCTGCTCCTGCTGTTCGTCGGTCGTCGGCAGGCCCTGGTCGGCCTTGACGTCCGCGATGGTGTCGGCGACGTACGTCCGTCTCGCGATGAGTTCGACGAGGTCGCGGTCTATCTCCTCGATCTCCGCGCGGAGTTCGTCGAGGGTCATCTCGTCCGGCAGCCGGTCTGTCGTGTCGTCGTGTGCCATGTGGTTCCGTCTCTCTCGTTCCAGTGTCCTGCGAGCGATTCGAGCGCGTCCGGACTGCCGACGGCGACGTAGCTGGGGCCGGTCCCAGACAGCGAGACGCCGTCGACGGCGGGCATCCCTTCCAGGAGCGGCTCCGTCGGAAAGCCGAGCGCGCCACAGAAGGCGAAGCCGTTGACCGTCATCGCCTCGGCGTAGCGGCCGTCGAGCGCGAGCTCCTCGACGAGCGCCGCGAGCGGGGCGACCCGCCGGCAGCGGTCGACGTCGGCGTCGGCGCTGAACGCCTGGGCGTCGGGCCACCAGACGAGCACGTCCCAGTCGACGACCTCGTGGCTGAGGAGCTCGTCGCGGTCGTTGTCGGTGACGGTGACGCCGCCGAGCATGCTCGCGCTGGCGTCGTCGAACGCTCCGGTGACGGTGACGCCGGCGTCGCGGGCGGCCTGCACGCCGAGCCGGCAGGCGTCGAGGGGCTCGGGGTCGACATCGAGTGCGTCGGCGGTCGCCATCACGGTCGCGTTCGCGGCTGCGCTCGAACTCTTGAGGCCGGCGGCCATCGGTACCTCGCTCTCGGTGCGGACCGTCGCACCCTCACCGTCGCCCCACTCCGCGACCGCGAGTTCGGCGCAGCGCTCGACGAGACCGGTGTCGGCGTCGGGTGCATCGGCGATCTCGCCGCGGAACTCGCCGCTCGCGTCGAGGTCGACCGTCGCGGTCGTCTCGAGGTCGATGGCGAAGGCCGAGCCTCGCCCGGTCGCGAGCGCGTTGAGCACCGTCCCCGCGGCGGGGGCGACGGCGCGGCCCTGGCCGTCCATGTGCGACCGGATGACGAGGGGGAACTTGGCGGTTGTGGTGCTCCCCAAACCTGCCGGACTGGTGGCTGTTCATGCGAGCACGGCGGGTGTCACGCCAGCGTGCCACGGCTGTCCCCGCATCGCGGCGCTTTTGCCCGCCGCCGAACAAGCAACGGCCATGAGCAACCGGAGCGACATCGCGCCGAGCACGCTCGGCGTCGAACTGCAGGAGGTCGGCGTCGTCGTCGAGTACACCGACGGCCGGGAGACGTTCTACAACGGCGTCCCACAGAAGAAAGAGGAGTCGGTGCGCTGCCCGCCGGGCAAGCACGTCCAGATCCTCGTCACCGACCCCACGGAGACGGAGGGCGTCATGCTGTACGTCAACGACCGCAACACCCACGACGACATCCTCGAATCCACCGGCGTCGGCCGTGTCATCCTCGACCCCGGCGAGGCGGAGGAGGTGTTCCCGGGCGTCACCGCCCGCGCCGACGGCTACGCGGTCGTCGTCGAGGCCGATCCCGAGCAGGCTCGCGGCCGCGTCTTCGTCTTCGCCGAGGACGAGATGAGCGAGCACTCCTACGAGGTCGTCTGATGCCGCTGCAGCGTCGCTGGGAGCCGTTCGAGCGCCGGACCGTCGGCTCCGCCCCGGACCGCCTCGGCGTGTACGAACTCGGCGATTCCGAGGGGACCGTCGTCGAGGTCGGTCACGGTGTGCTCCGCGACGAACTCAAGGACGCGCTGGCGTACCGCGACGCCGCGAAGGTGCGCTGGACCACGGTCCAGACGCGTGAGCAGGCCACGGCACTCGCGGCCGAGCACGAATCGAAGCTCTGAGCCGGGCTACTGGATGTACGACGGGTCCTCCCCGTCACAGTCCGTCTCGTGCATTCGTGCATCGTCCCGGTCGTCGAACAACAGCCCGCAGTCCTCGCACTCGTACCAGGTCTCGCCATCTCGGTGTGTCGTGGCGACCATGGTCGACATAACGACGGCGAGGACCATCGGTGTTTTCCCGTGTGTCGGTTCGTGGGTCCGGCGGGTCCCGACCGGACCCCGACGTGCGCGAGAGGACGAGCAATGTAGGACGAGAGGGCGGGGCGCTCTCGTCGTCACTGGTTCCAGTGCTCGTCCCGTCGGCTGCAGCTTCACAACGCGGTCCCGGAATCCAACACACGCGGGAGGGACAATTCTCAAGAGCGTCCGACCAAAAGGAATCGACATGAGTCCCGAGGGAGGGAAGGAGGTGCTGTTGACGGTCCGAGCCGCCGAGAAGCGCGACGCGGGCCGCGGGGTCGCCCGGGTCCCCGAGTCGGCGCGGCGCGCGCTGGGGGTGCTGAGCGGCGACACGGTCCTGGTGGAGGGAGCGCGCCGCACGGTCCTGAAGGTGTGGCCGGCCGACGGTGAGGTACCCGATGGGGTCATCCAGATCGACGCCGACGCGCGGGCGAACGCCGGCGCGAACGTCGGCGACCAGGTCCGTGTCTACGCCGAGGATGTGGAGGACGCGACCACCATCAGGCTCTCGCCGCCGCAGTCGCTTCGTGACGTGCCCGACGGAATCGTCGAGCGGGCCATCACCCGGGACCTGGAGGGGCATCCGGTGAGCGTCGGCGAGCGCATCAGGCTGGAGCGCATCGCGGCGGAGCCGTTTCGCATCGCGGAGACGACGCCCGAGTCGCCCGTTCGTATCACCTCGGGGACGCGGATCGTGGTCGACGCTGCGGAGCAGCCGGCGACGTCGAGTACCGGCAGCGCCGGTGGCCGGCCGCCCGGGACCGACGGCGAACCGAAGTCCGGGTCGTCGCCATCGAAACCGCCGTCCGGGGTCACCTACGAGGACATCGGCGGGCTGGACGACGAGCTGGAACTCGTCCGGGAGATGGTCGAACTGCCGCTCTCCGAGCCGGACCTGTTCCGGAAGCTGGGCATCGACCCGCCGCGCGGCGTGCTCCTGTACGGGCCGCCGGGCACGGGGAAGACGCTCATCGCGAAGGCCGTCGCCAACGAGGTGAACGCCTCGTTCCACCACGTCTCCGGCCCGGAGGTCATGTCGAAGTACAAGGGCGACTCGGAGAAGAAGATCCGCGAGACGTTCCAGTCCGCACGCGAGGAGTCGCCGTCCATCGTCTTCTTCGACGAGATCGACTCCATCGCGGGCAAGCGCGACGACGAGAGCGACGTGGAGAACCGCGTCGTCGCCCAGCTGCTCTCGTTGATGGACGGCCTCGAATCGCGTGGCGACGTGGTCGTCATCGGCGCGACGAACCGCGTGGACAGCATCGACCCCGCGCTGCGCCGCGGCGGCCGGTTCGACCGGGAGATAGAGATCGGCGTGCCCGACGAGAACGGCCGTCGGGAGATCCTCGACGTGCACACCCGCGGGATGCCCCTTTCCGACGACGTCGACCTCGACCGCATCGCGCGCCGCACCCACGGCTTCGTCGGGGCGGACCTCGACAGCGTCGCCAGCGAGGCGGCGATGATCGCCATCCGGAACCGCCCCACCGAGGAGGCGGCCCGCAGCGAGTGGAACCAGAACCCGACGGTGGGCCGGTCGGATTTCGAGTCCGCACTCGCCTCCGTCGAACCGTCCGCGATGCGGGAGTACATCGCAGAGAAGCCCAACGTCGACTTCTCCGACGTTGGCGGGCTGGACGACGCCAAGGAGACCCTGCGCGAGGCCGTGGAGTGGCCGCTGGCGTACGGCCCGCTGTTCGAGGCGGCGAACACGACGCCGCCCTCCGGGGTCCTCCTGCACGGCCCGCCGGGAACCGGAAAGACGCTGCTCGCCCGGGCGCTGGCCGGTGAATCGGGAGTCAACTTCATCCGGGTGAACGGTCCCGAACTGCTGGACCGCTACGTCGGCGAGTCCGAGAAGGCGGTGCGGAAGGTGTTCGAGCGCGCCCGCCAGTCCGCACCGAGCATCGTCTTCCTAGACGAGGTGGACGCCGTGGCGGGCCAGCGCGGGGGCGACACCAACGAGGTGACCGAGCGCGTCGTCTCCCAGCTGTTGACCGAGCTCGATGGGCTCGCCGAGAACCCGAACCTCGTCGTGATCGCGGCGACGAACCGCAAGCACCACGTCGACGACGCGCTCCTGCGGCCGGGCAGACTCGACACGCACATCCTCGTCCCCGAACCCGACGAGGCGGCCCGCCGGAAGATATTCGAGGTCACCGTCGCGGGCCGGCCGCTCGGCGACGACGTGGACCTCGACGACCTCGCCGCCCGAACGGAGGGGATGACCGGGGCGGACATCGACGGGCTGGTGCGGAACGCCTCGATGCGCGCGATCCGGGAGCTGGCCGAGGGTGTTCCGCCGGAGGAGGCCAACGAGCGCACGGCCGACCTGCTCATCGAGATGGCCGACTTCGAGACGGCGCTGGAGCGGCTCAAAGAGCAGTAGCGCGGTAGCGGTGGGTGGGCGGCTACGTGGGCCGTATCCACGCCACCGTGTCGCTTCGCGTGATTGTGTCGTCCTCCCGTTTGACGATCTCATCGAGCTCGCCAGCGACCGGCGCGGGCACGTCGAAGCTCACCTTCTCGATCTGGCACTCGCAGAGGCTCTCGCCCGCCGAGACGCTCGCGCCCTCCCGGGCGAACCAGTTGACGACGACGCCCTCGTCGTCCGGCTCGGCGTCCTCCGGCCAGACGGACTCGGGCGTGACGGCGACGCGGTCGCCGCCGTCGCATCGCAGCGGTGCTGCCGGCGTCGGACCACCGCACGGGGTCACGGCGCGGCCGGGATCCGAACCGCGCCGGGTCATCGCTCTGCCACGTCTCGCACGGCGGCCTCGATGTCGGCCGTGCCGGGCAGGACCTCGTTCTCCAGCGGCCGGGCGTACGGGATGGGCACGTCCGCGGTCGCGACGCGCTCGACGGCCTCCAGGTCGTCCAGCGCCTCGTCGGCGACGCGGGCGACGACCTCGCCGGTGACACCGAACGAGCGGTAGTCCTCGTCGACGACGACGAGCCGGCCGGTCTTTCTCACCGATTCGACGACGGTCTCGGTGTCGAGCGGGACGAGCGTTCGCAGGTCGACGACCTCGGCGTCGACGCCGTCGTCGGCGAGCGACTCGGCCGCCTCCAGCGCGCGGTGGACGTGCAGGCCGAGCGTGACGACGGTCACGTCGCTCCCCTCCCGTTTCACGTCTGCCTTCCCGAACGGGATGGTGTAGTCCTCCTCGGGGACGGGCGTCTTCGGTCCCTCCGGCGCGGGCATCCAGCCGATGCCCATCAGGCGCTTGTGGAACATGTAGACGACCGGGTCGTCGTCGCGGATGGCGTTGTGCATCAGCCCCTTCGCGTCGTACGCGGTGGAGGGCACGACCACCTTCATCCCGGGGAGGTGGGCGAAGGTGCCGTACAGCGTCTGGGAGTGCTGGGCGGCGTCGTTGTAGGTGCCGCCGACGGCGGTCGTCAGCACCATCGGGACCGAGAAGTTGCCGCCGCTCATGTACGTGTTCTTCGCCATCTGGTTGTACATCTGGTCCATCGCGACGCCGAAGAAGTCGACGAACATCAGCTCCGCGATGGGACGCATCCCCGCCTGTGCCGCGCCGACCGCGGCACCCAGGTACGCCGTCTCGCTGATGGGCACGTCCATGATGCGGTCGTGGCCGAACTCGTCGAGGAGGCCCTGCGTGCTGTCGAAGATTCCCCCGTAGTCGGCGACGTCCTCGCCCATGTAGAACACCTCGTCGTCCTCGCGCATCTCGTGGGCGATGGCCTCGACCATGGCCCGGCTCATCGTCAGGTCCCGCGTGACGGTGCGGGACTCGGCTTCGGCCTGCTCCCCGTCCTCGGTCTGCTCCTCGCCTTCGGTGGCCATCAGTCGTCACCTCCTGCGAGGTCGTACGCAGGTTCCTCGTCCGTCACGCCCGACGGCGGGTTCACCCACACGTCCTCGTGGGCGGCCGACGGGTCCGGCTCGGGCTGCTCCTTCGCCCACGCGATGGCCTCGTCGACGCGCTCGTGGGCTGCCTCGCGGCTCTCCTCGAGTTCCTCCTCCTCGATGCCGTAGGCGCGCAGCGTCTCGGCGAGGCGCTCGATGGAGTCGCGCGCGGACGCAGCTTCCTGGTCGGTCTCCGACCGATAGGTCTGCGGGTCGCCCATGAAGTGGCCCATCCGTCGGTGGACCTGCACCTCCAGCAGCGTCGGGCCGTTCCCGTCCCGCGCCCGGCCGATGGCCCGCCGGGCGGCCTCGTGGACGGCCTCGACGTCGTCGTGGTCGACGCGTTCGCCGTGAATCGCGAAGCCGTCGGCCCGCTTCGAGCCGTCCTCCACGTCGGTGATCCGCTCCTTCGGCATGCTGATGGCCCAGTCGTTGTCCTCGATCACGAAGACGACCGGGAGGTCCTGGACGCCCGCGAAGTTGAGCGATTCGAGGAAGCCCCCCTGGTCGATTGCGCCCTCGCCGAGGAACGCGACGGCGACCGCGTCCGTGTTGCGCTTCTTCGCCGCGAGTGCTGCCCCCGCTGCCGGCGGGCAGCCCTGCGCGATGATGCCGCTACACGCGAAGTTCACGTCCGGGTCGAACAGGTGCATGTGACCTCCTTTCCCCTTCCCGAGCCCCGTCTCGCGCCCGAATATCTCCGCGGTCATCCGCTTCAGGTCGACCCCCTTCGCGATGGCGATGTGATGCGGTCGGTGCGGTGCAGTCACCGTGTCGTCGTCGCGCAGGTGATGGCAGACGCCGATGCCCGCCGCCTCGTGGCCGGCCGCGAGGTGCAGCTCCCCCGGAATCGGGCCGGCGGAGATGTCGAACGCCGGCTGTTTGCCCTCCAGGTACTCCTCCTGTAACCGCTCCTCGTAGTACCTGGCGGTCACCATGTCCTCGTACATCGCGTGTAGCTCTGTGACAGAACTCATTCCCCTCTAGGCTGTCCGGGCATCGGCGAAAGTTATGAACGAGCTACCCCTGGCGAACGTCGCACTACCAGTGGACGGGACCGTGGCGACAGCTCGCTGCCCGGTGCCGAATCAGTTGTTCCAGAAGATGTCCGTCGCGCGGTGGCGGTCGTTGTACGCCTCCAGCCCGCGACCCATCACGCCGCGGAGCATGAGGTCGTCGTACAGCGTCGAGTGCGTGTAGTCCACGAACGTCATCGGGATCACGAGTTCGTCGCTCTCGCGGAGTACGCTCCCGATGGCGGTGAACTCGTGCTTGTGACGCTCGTCGTAGACACGCCCGCCGAAGACTGGCGTCGTCTGGTCGTACGCCGACACCGAGTGCAGCGCCTCCACGGAGCGGTAGACGAACTCGTAGCAGAACATGCCGCTGTTGCGGCCGTCCTCGAGCGCCGCGAAGTCCGTGGGCGACTCGAAGTGCTGGCGCAGGTCCACGCTGCCAAGCAGCACGTTGTCCTCGACCGAGCCGGCGGCGTACCGCGGGATGTCGTAGCTCGTGTGCCCGCGGAACGCGGGGACGAGCCCGTCGACGACGGCCTTCGGGTCGCGTGGGTCCGCCTCGGCGAACGCCTCGACGGTCGCCGGGTCGACGTCGGTGTAGCGGTTCTCGCGGAGGCGGGCGACCGAGCCGGGGCGGGCGTTCCCCTCCCGGACGCGCTCGAAGAACGGCTCGTACGTCGAGAACTCGAAGCGCACGCCGTCGACCTCGGCGGCGTTCGTGTCGCGCATCCGGGCGAGCGTCTCGTGGTCGGCGACCAGCGGCTCGAACAGTTCGACGCCGAGCTCGTCGTCGATCTCACGGGCGTCGGCTCGCGTCGCCGTCGCGAGGTCGAGCGACTCGTCGACGCCGTCGCCCTCGAGGAAGGCGACGCCGTCGTGGACCACGAGGTCGTTGTCGCGGACCCTCGTCCACGTGTTGCGCGGCTGGAGCCGCTGGCCGACGACCGTCGCGAGGTCCTGGTCGACGAGGTTCGTCCCCTCGACGATGCCGTAGCCGACGAACACGTTGTCGATGGCCTTGGCGGAGCCGGCGAAACCGACCGTGGTACCGAGCGCGGTGAGCGCGCGACGGCGCGTGACGCGCGTCCCGCCGCGGCCGTTGCCGCCGTTGCCCGCGTTGCCGCCATCGTCAGCGGCCTCGCTCGCTCCGTCGCTCCCATCGTCGTCGGGCAGCGGGAGTCGCTCGCGGACGGCGTTCCAGTTCACGGACGAACGGACGGGAGGGGTCGGCCTAAAAGTTCCGTCCCCGGCCGTCCTCGTCGGTCGGCACGTCGGCCAGCACCGACTCGCCGGCGCGCACGGTGTCGCCCGTCTCGACGCGCAGGTGGGGCCGGTCGACCGCGGGCGGGAACAGCACGTCGGCGCGGCTCCCGAACGCGATGTGGCCGACGCGGTCGCCCCGTTCGACCTCGGCTCCGGGTTCGACCCACGGGTGGATGCGCCGGGCGAACGCGCCGGCAATCTGCGTCAACTCGACCTCGGTGCCGTCGAGCGGTCCCGGCTCGCCCGCTGCTGCCGTCTCGGCCGCGTCGATGCGGACGTGGACGCGCTCGTTCTTATCCGAGTCCTTCGAGAACGCGGGGCGGTGCGCGCCGGGGACGTGCTCGACCTCGCGGACACTCCCCGACACCGGTGCGCGGTTGACGTGGACGTCGGTGACGTTCATGAACACGCCGACCCGAAGCTGGTCGCCCTCCTCGCGGACGACCGAGACGCGGCCGTCGGCGGGCGAGACGACGCCCGACGGGGGTGGTGACCGGGGCGGGTCGCGGAAGAAGTGCAGCGTCGCCGCGCCCGCGACGACGAAGGCGAGGCCAGCGATGGGCGTCGCGAGCACCGTCGCGATGGGGGCGGCGGCCAGCAGGAGGCCGGCGTATCGACGGCCGTCGGGCACGAATCGCATGCTTCGACCACCGTGGGCGACGGCTTTGTGCGTTTCGGGACCGGGCGAGTCAGTATCAGGATACTAATTGGTAAGAGTGACTCCGCCTGTCACTGCTTACTGATTAGCGCATGGGGCTATCTCCTCGCCCGACGACAGGATGGTATGGACTACTCCCCCAACTGTCCTGTCTGCGGCGGTGCAAACACGATGTCGACCCCCCTCGCGGGGCCCACGACGGACTTCTACTGTCCGTCCTGCGACTACGCGTTCTGACCGACCCGCGGACGACCCCGCCCACCACTCCCCCCTTCCGGGCGCGGTCACTCATCATGCTTTTCGTGACGACTGCTACCAGAAGCTCTGCGTCCGGGCGTACTCGCGCTCCTGTGCGAGCAGGTCCCGGTAGAACGCCTGCTCGTCCTCGCGCAGTTTGTTGATGACCCGGGCCGCGTTCGTCGGGCCGACGCCCCGGGCCGCGAGTGCGATGACTGCCTGCTTGCCGTGGCTCTGGACGAGGCTCGCGGCCTTGTACGCACGCTCCGTCCTGTACTCCTGCTCGTCGTCCTTCTCACCCGCGCGTACCGCTGTCACACTCTCCTCGTCCCACGGGTTGAGCGCGGCGACCATCGTCGACCCGCACTCGGGGCACTCCGGCTGGTCGCGGACCCGCCGGACCTTCGTCTTCTGCTTCCAGTCCGTGCAATGCACGCAGAACTGGATGACCCGGTCGTTCCGGATGCGCTCCTTGACGGTCTCGATGACGCTCGCGTCGGCGTTCTCCGGCGAGAGCAGCTCCTTGCCCGCGGAGCGACCGTCGGCCCCGATGGGCGTCCGGTCGCCGTGGACGAGCACCTCGCAGTCGCCGTCCCGGATCGCACTCAGCACGTCGGCGGCGGCCTCGACCGCGAGGTCCTCGTGGAACACCTCGCGGACCGCCTCGTCGTAGATCGGGGTGTCGGAGAGCGCGGCGAGCAGTCGGTCCCCGGAGACGCCGCTGCCCTCCCAGCGCTTGAGCGCCCCGAACTTCGCGGCGACCTGCGAGAGCCGGAACTTGAGGGCATCGGACCGCTTCAGCGAGAGTTCGACGATTGCCTCGACGTGGTCCGGGTCGGTCGTCTCCAGCAGCTCGCGCACCTCGCCGAGCGAGACGCCGGAGGGCACCTCCAGCTCGATGCGGTACGGGTCGGTGTCGAGGCCGACCGTCGAGCCCGCGCGCTGGCCGAGCAGCGAGGAGAGCACCCGCCCGAGCGTCGCGTTCGTCTTGTGGCCAAAGGGCGCGTTCACGACGAACGTGTTCCCGCGCCCCTCGACGACGATTCGTTCGCCGGTCGGCGTCGGCGCGCCCGCCTCGACGTGGTTCTCGACCTGCTCCAGCGCGCTGGCGAGCGTCGTCTCGTCGGCCGGGTAGCGGTTGGCGAACTCCCGTGCCACGCTGGTCCGGGGCGCGCCGCGGTCGAACTGCGGCGTCGCCACGTCGCGCATCGCACCGACCTCGCGTGCGACCGCCTCCGGGACCGGGATCTCCTGGCCCACCCACGACGGGACCTCGCCGGCCGGGTCCGAGACGGGCGACACCTTCACCGTGGACTCCTCGTCGTCGACGTTGACGATCCGCCACATCTCGCCGCGCTGGACGAACACCTCGCCCGCGGTGGCGAAGTTGACGACGAAGCGCTCGTCGAGCGTGCCGACCTGCTGGCCGCTGGCGACGTCCTCGACGTCGTACGTCTCCTCGTCGGGTATCATCGAGAGGTTCGCGTAGACGTACTGCCAGGTGCCGCCGGTGGTCTCGACGGTGTCCGCGGCTTCGTCGAACCAGACCACGCGGTTGCCCTTCAGCTCGGAGACCACCGCCCGGAGGTCGGCCTCTGCGAGGTCGCGGAACGGGTACGCCCGGGTGAACAGTTCGTGGAGGGCAGGGACGGAGATCTCGTCGACGTCCATCGCGATGCCCGGTATCTGGTTCGCCACCACGTCGAGGCTCCCCTCGTGGATGTTCGCCCGCTCGACCTCGCCGTCGCGGGCCCGGCGCGCGATGGCCAGCGCCTCGAACGTGTCGTCGGCGCGCGTCGTCACGACGGTCCCCGAGGATATCGCGTCGCGGCGATGGCCCGCACGGCCGACGCGCTGGAGGAGCCGGGC
This sequence comes from Haloarchaeobius litoreus, assembly GCF_024495425.1. Taxonomy (NCBI): domain Archaea; kingdom Methanobacteriati; phylum Methanobacteriota; class Halobacteria; order Halobacteriales; family Halorubellaceae; genus Haloarchaeobius; species Haloarchaeobius litoreus. Next base: position 529,798 of record NZ_JANHJR010000001.1, read on the forward strand.
GACCTCGCGCGGACTCTGGTACTGGACGACGTGGTCGATGCGCCCCACGTCGATGCCGAGCTCCATCGAGGAGGTACAGAGCAGCCCGTCGAGCTCGCCGGCCTTGAACGCGTCCTCGACCTCGATGCGGGCCTCCTTCGAGAGCGAGCCGTGGTGGACGCCGACCCCCGCGTCCAGCTCCTTGAACCGCGAACCCAGCGCCTCCGCCGTCTGTCTGGTGTTGACGAATATCAGGGTCGACTCGTGCGTTTCGACGAGGTCGAGGATGGTCCGGACGTGACTGGCGACCGTGGCGTCGGTCACGAGTTCGCTCGCGAGACGCTCGTCGCCGTCCTCGACGGCGGGCTCGACCACGGACACGTCGAGGTCGCTCCCCACGTCGACCTGACGTATCTCGCAGCCCCTGCCGCCGGTGAGGAACGCGCCGACCTCCTCGGGGTCGCCGACCGTCGCGGAGAGCCCGATGCGCTGGAACGGCCCCGCCAGTTCCCGAAGGCGCTCCAGCGCCACCGTCAACTGCGCGCCGCGCTTCGAAGCGGCGAGTTCGTGGACCTCGTCGACGACGACGTGTTCGAGCGACTCCAGCCCGGTCCGGAGCTTCGACCCGGTGAGCATCGCCTGTACCGTCTCCGGCGTCGTCACGAGCACGTCCGGCGGGTCGTTCGCCTGCTTCGAGCGCTGGTAGTCCGTCGTGTCGCCGTGGCGCACGTCCACGTCGAGGCCAAGCTGCTCGCCCCACCAGTCCAGCCGCTCGCGCATGTCGCGGTTCAGCGCCCGCAGCGGCGTGATGTAGAGCGCCCGGAAGCCGTACGTGCCACGCTCCTCGTCCTCGTGGCGGACCAGCGCGTCGAACACCGGCAGCATCGCCGTCTCGGTCTTCCCGGTCCCCGTCGGCGCGACGACGAGCGTGTGCTCGCCCGCCGCGATCGGCGGGAGTGCCGTCCGCTGTGTACGGGTCGGCGTCTGGAATCCCCTGTCGGACAGCGCGGACCGGAGCTCGTCGCCGAGCACGGTGAACGCGGCCACTCCCTCCATCATCGCCCGTCCTAGCGGGGCGAGCGGAATAAGTCGCTCGACGGTTCGTTTCGCCGCCCAAAATCAGGATTTTTGACAAAGCGACTATCTCCCTCTGCGACGGTGATATATCCGGATGCGTGTACCCAACAGGTGGTATGGGGGGTACACAGTCGACGTCGAAGTGGACGACGTCGTCGTGAGGAAGGGCCTGGACCTGGAAACCCTCCCGTTACCGGCGGTGAAATTCGCGTTCGAGTCTACCCGGGATGCCCCGGTCGGCGTCCGCCTCACGGAGCGACTGCCCGAGCCAGTCCAGCAGGAACACGTCGCGGTCCACGCAGACTACGGCGGACAGGGCTGGACCGCCTTCGAGGACGGCCGACTCGTCTACACCGGCTCGGTCCCGCCGGGCGATACGGTCGTCACCCTGCTGATGGTCTGGCTCTCGGAACCCGACCACATCTACGGCTTCCTCGGACAGCCCCACCTCCGGGTCACGTCGAACCCGAACGCGCCGTCGCTCCGGCCCGTGGGCGTCGAGACCGACCTGCTCCGTGTCGACGGCCGCTTCGCCTCGGACGAACCGTTCGAACGGATCCGGGCCGCGGTCGAACGCGCGCTCACGTCGCCGGCAGACGCCGGTGTGGCCGGTCCAGCAGGGGACTCACAGCCGGTCGCCGCCCCACCACCGGGCGGCACCTGGGACGACGCCGATAGTTCGCCCACAGGCACCGGACCGACACCGGGCTCGGCCGTCACCGAACCGAGACGCGAGGCGCTCCCCGAACCCGACAACGACTGGCCCCATCCGGTCGTCCGCGGCGGCGCGGCCGAACTCGACCCGCCGGACGAGGAGACGGTCGACGAACTGGTCGACCAGCCCGTCACGCCGGGCAGCCACTTCGTCCGCGTCGAGACGCGCGACACCTACCACGGCGGGGGTGCGGTCGTCGTCGCCCAGGAGCTCGCCAACGCCTTCGAGATCGACGGCCGGCAGGTCTCCGGCGACGGCCGCCGGGACATCGTGGACGTGGTGGTCGTCACCGACCAGTCCCCGGGCCGCATCGTCGAGGCGCTCGTCGACCGGCCGCAGGTCGTCGACGTGTTCGTCTCTCCCATCACGGCCGAGGACGAGGGGCCCGAGCCGGTCATCGACGACGTCGTCGAGACGTTCGAGGAGCTCGCCGCCGAGTTCGACCCCGTCGACGCCGCCGAGTTGGAGGCCGAGCTCGACGAGACTGAGTTCCCGGGCCCCGACGGCGACGAGTTCACCATCGCCGAACTCGTCGGGGGCGAGGTCGACCCCGCCGACGTGGCGGGCGACGCGGACGACGACGAGCTCCACACGCTACAGGAGGAGATCAGCCGGCTCGCGGACCACGTCGCCGAGCTGGAGGCCGAACTCGACGAGCTCGACGGTGAGCCGGCCGTGGAACCGGACGCCGACGACTAGACGCTGCCGTACTCACCGAGGCGTGTCCCGTCGAGCAGGTACGCCTGCCCGTTCGGGAGGCCGTCGGGGAGGAACGGCGCGAGGAACTTCTCGTTCACGTTGACCCACGTCCCACCGCAGAGGTCGTTGAACGCCGGGAACACGACCAGCTCGGGGTCGTTCCACACCAGATCCAGATCCCGGTCGGCGAACGGCCCGCTCGCGAGCGGGCCACGGAGCCAGACGCGTTCGATGCGGCTCCCACCGACCTCGTCGGTGAGCCGCACGCAGGGGTGCTCGTGGCCGATGCAGACGATGTCGGCGGCGAGCACCTCCGCGTCGGGCCAGGTGTGGCCGTGGGTGAAGCCCACGTCGCCGAGCCTGATGCCGGTCCCACCGGTGACGGTCGCGTCGACCCACGACTCGATGTCGCCGTCGTGGTTGCCCTTGACGACGGTCGTCGGCACGTCGACGGATTCGAGCAGGACCTCTATCTCGCCCCGCTCCGCGCCACCGGGCCCGCCGATGGAGTGCATGAAGTCGCCGAGGACGACGAATCGGTCGGGATCGGTCGAATCGAGCATCGTGAGGACCGACTCGCGGCGCTCCTCGGCGCGGCTGTCGACGTGGACTCCGCTCTCGACCCTGAGTCCGGCCTCGATTCCGGCGTGGAAATCGGCGACGACGAGCGCGCGCTCGTCCCCGGTGTCGACGACGGCGGCCGGTCGCTCGGGCACCGGCTCTACGGTCGCCATCGCTCAGATCGCCTTCAACCGGTCGTCGCCCGGCTCGTAGCACTGCCCGCCGATGAGTGCGTCCTGAATCGCGTCCTCGACCGCCTCCTCGGACGCCCCCGTCTCGCTGGCGACGCGGTCGACCAGCTCGGCACGGTCCGCACCGTCGCCGTCGTCGAGTTCCGCCATGACGTCGAGCAGGTGGGATTCGAGGTCGACGTCATCGGCGGGTTCGTCGTCGGTGTCCGCCTCCGCTTCGTCCACCTCCGCTTCGTCAGCCTCGGCGGTCGCGTCCACCGCGTCCGCTTCGGCGGTCTCGACCTCCCCATCGGCGTCTTCCGCGTCGGACTCGGTCGCCTCGTCCGGCTCGGGCGTCTCGATGTCGGCCTCGCCGGGGTCGGCGACGTCGTTCCCACTGGAGAACTCGGTGCCGTACTCGTCCTCGATCTCCTCTCGTTCCGCCTCGTCCATCTCGTACATCCCGGCGTCCTCGGATGCGGCGGACGAGTCCGCGCTCGCGGGTTCGGCTTCGGGCTCGGTGTCGCCCTCGTCGCCGCCGAGGTCCCCCGGCTCGAAGTCGCCGATACCGTCGGAGCCGTCGTCGTCGGATTCGCTCTCGGCGGCGGCCGGCTCGGTCTCTGCGTCGGCCGTCTCGGCTTCGGCGTCTGCCGGCTCGGCCTCTGCGTCGCCCGGCTCGGCGGCTTCGTCCGTCGTTTCTGGCTCCTCGCTCTCGTCGGGTTCGGGCTCGGGTTCGCTCTCCGCCGACTCGCTCTCGTCCGGTTCGGCGGTGGACCCGCTCTCGACGGCTGCGGAGTCGGACGCACTCGCCGTCTCGGTATCGGCCGCGACCGGCTCCTCGCCGGCCGTCGAGTCGTCGTCCCCGCTCGCGGGTGCGACGGGTTCGGCCTCGCCCAGTGGCGAACCGAACGCGGCGCGGTCCTCGTCGAGCAGGTCCGCCCACGTCACGGTGCCGTCGCCCTCGTCGTCGGGGTCGATGGAGACGGTGTCGGTCTCGTCACGGTCGCCGGTGACGACTCGAACCGCGTCGAGTGCGGTTTCGCGGAGCCGCGAGAGGTAGGTGGCGGTCGTGCCGTAGTGGTCCATCGCGCGCGGGATGCCGTCGGCGAGTCCCGGCGGGACACCGCGGGACTGGAGTGCGACACGGAGGGCGTCGCCACGCTCGTCGAGGCCGGCCGCTGCGGCGTAGGTCGCGACGCGTTCGAGCGTCTGCTCGGCCGTGTCGACCACCCAGCGGTCCCGGGTCGCGGCGTCGACCTCGGTGATGCTCTCCGGACGCACCGAGGTGTAGACGCGGTCGGAGTCGTCCGGCGAGAAGGTGCGAGCCTTGCCCGTCACCGCGACGAAGGCGGGCGTGTCGAGGCGTTCGAGCGCGGCCATCTCGTCGGGCTGGTACTGCCCGGCGTAGACGACGAACGCGCCGGTCGGGTCGACGATGCGCCCGCGGAGCACGTCCTCGTTGACGGATTCGATCTCGGTGAGCACGCCGACCGCGAAGAGGCGGTTCACGCGTGCGCCTGTCGGCGTGATGACGTAGTTCGGCGCGCGCTCCTCGTCGGCCTCCTGGTGCGAGAGCGTCGCGTCGTCGAACTCGGCGGCGAACAGTCGGTATGCCGTCTCGCGGCGCTGGATGTCGCTCATGCGTCCACCTCGCTCAGCAGGGCCTTCGCACGGTCAGCCGGGTCGTCGTCGGTGCGGTCGAAGCTCGTCGCGTCGCAGTTCGCGCCGTAGTCATCGACCGAGAAGTGGCCGCGGACGCGGTACTCGAAGCCGACGATGTTCTCGCGGATGTCCTCGGACACGACCTCCTTGTCCATCGCGTCGCGGGCCTGCTCCTTGGCGTCGTCGAGCGTCCCGTCGTACACCTGTTCGGTGAGCTCGCGGCCGAGGACCACGGTGACGGTGGCGGTACCGTCGTCGAGGATGGCCTTCACGCGCAGGTCGTCCTCGCCCTCGACGTCGCCATGGCTGCGGCACTGGCCGTTCTGGACGATGCGGTTGCACTCGGGACAGCGCTCGATGAGCCCGGAGCCGTCCCGGACTGCGAGCACGTCACCGACGAGCTCCACGTCGTACATCCCGCCGGCAGCGATGGCCTCCGCGATGGAGACCTGCGTGGCCTCCTCGCCCACCGAGATCTCGCGGTCGAGCGGCGTGACGGTGGAGTACTCGGAGACGTTCACCTCGGGGACGCCGCGGTACTCCCGGACGTAGGCGTTCTCGATGCGGACGGGGTCGCCGTTCTCGATTGTCTCGTGGACCTCCCACGCGGTGAAGGGCAGGCGGCCGGACTCGTCGCCGAGGACGCCGCTGAGGATGTCCGTCTCGCCGTCGCGGCCGTCGATTGTCCGGCGTTCGACCTCCTCGACCGCGACCTCGACGGTGACGCCGCGGTCGCCGGACTGGAGCTCGTGCAGGGTCGCCTCCCCGCCGACCTCGTAGGGCACGTCGAGCTCCTCGTCGAGGAACGACAGCGAGGTGCTCTCGCCGAGATTGAGCTCGGGTTCACCGTCCCACTCGCGGACGCCCGCGTTGCCGACCTGGACGGTGTCGCCCGCGCTCAGGCCGAAGTCGGTCCACGCGGTGTAGGATATCTTCCCGGTCTCGTCGGCGAGTTCGCCCTCGAAGATGTCCTGCTGTTCGCCCTGCGTCTGGATGGAGCGTTTGCCCACCGTGAGCACGCGGGCGGTCAGGCTGACGCTGCTGTCGTCGGTCGTCACGTCGCCGATCTCCTTCTCCGATGGGGCCGAGCCGCCACCGCTGCTGCCGTCGCCGTACTTCCGGCGGAGGCTCTGGACGGCTTCGTCCATCGGCACGCTGTACGACACCAGATTCTCGAGGTCCGATTTGACCTCCTCTTTGTCGACACCGAGGTCGGAGGCGAGCTCCTCGGCGCGGTCGTCGAGACTCATGCCCGCGGATTGGTCGCGTTCGCATAAAAGGATTCGTGGCGCGAGATGGTTGGATTCAAGTCCGCCGCCGGAGCCTGTTCACTCGATGCGTCACGACCACCTGTTGACGGCGAACCAACTCACGCGGGAGGACATCGAGCTCGTCCTCGACCGCGCGGCCGAGGTGGACGCGAACCCGGCGGCGTTCGGGAAGCGCCACGCCGGGACGCTCCTCGGGCTCTGCTTCTTCGAGCCGAGCACGCGCACGAAGATGAGCTTCGAGGCGGCGATGAAGCGTCTGGGCGGCGACGTGGTCGACATGGGCTCCGTCGACTCGTCGTCCGTGAAGAAGGGGGAGTCGCTCGCGGACACCGTCCGCGTCGTCGAGGGCTACGCCGACGCGCTCGTCCTGCGCCACCCGCTGATGGGGGCGGCGAAGATGGCCAGCGAGTTCGTCGACGTCCCCCTCGTGAACGCGGGCGACGGCGCGGGCCACCACCCGACACAGACCCTCCTCGACCTGTACACCATCCGCGAGAACGCCGGGTTGGACGACCTCACAATCGGCATCATGGGCGACCTGAAGTACGGCCGCACCGTCCACTCGCTCGCGACGGCGCTGACGAACTTCGGCGCGAGCCAGCACTTCGTCTCGCCCGAGTCCCTCAAACTGCCCCGTTCGGTCCGCTACGACCTGCACGAGGCGGGCGCGACGGTGCGCGAGCACACCGACCTGGAGGCGGTGCTGCCCCAGCTCGACGTGCTGTACGTCACGCGCATCCAGCGCGAGCGCTTCCCCGACGAGAACGAGTACCACCGAATCGCCGGCGAGTACCAGATCGACGCCGAGACGCTCGACGCCGCGAAGGACGACCTCACCGTGATGCACCCGCTCCCGCGCGTCGACGAGATCGCCCCGGAGATAGACGACACCGACCACGCGCGGTACTTCGAGCAGGCGCACAACGGCGTCCCGGTCAGGATGGCGCTGCTCGACATGCTGCTGGAGGGAGACTCATGAGCGACACCGACAAACAGCTTCGCGTCTCGAAGATCGAGAACGGCACCGTCATCGACCACGTCCACGGCGGCCAGGCACTGAACGTCCTCGCCATCCTCGGCATCGACGGCAGCGGCGGCGAGCAGGTCGCCATCGGCATGAACGTCCCCTCGGATACGCTCGCGACGAAGGACATCGTGAAGGTCGAGGGTCGCGAGCTGAGCCAGGACGAGGTGGACGTGCTCTCGCTCATCGCGCCCGACGCGACCATCAACATCGTCCGCGACTACGAGGTCGTCGAGAAGCACCGTGTCGACCGCCCCGGGACGGTCACCGGCGTCCTTTCGTGCCCGAACCGCAACTGCATCACCAACGCGGACGAGCCGGTGGAGACGCGCTTCGACGTGCTACGCGACGGCGTGCGCTGTGAGTTCTGCGGCCAGATCATCCGCGAGGACATCGCCAGCCACATCGACGACGACTAGCTAATTCACGGCGCTGCGGCTCGGAAAGGAAATCGGTTCGGAAAGGACTAAATAGTCACCGGACGAACGTATTCTCATGTCGAAGAAGGTCAAACTACTGCTCGCCCTGCTAGTCGCAGTGCTCGTGTACAAGATGGTCACCAGCGGCGGTTCCACGGTCGAAGTCGACTACGACCTCGACGAGGAATAAGCCCTCGCGCCCTCTTTCGAACCACTTACCCCGCCAGCACACCGTAGCGACGGGTATGTACGGCGTCGTCACGCGCAACGAGGAGGAGCTCGACTGGGCGGAGTTCGAGCGGGGGTTCTACGAGGTCAAGGACGTGACCGGCCGGGCCGTCGAGCCGGTCGACTCGGCGGTGAACATGGTCTCCTGCTTCGGCGACACGGCCGCGGGCGAGGCGAAGCCGGATCTCGTCCCGGTGAGCGACGTGGGTGCGCCCGCGACCCGGGAGCGACCCTACTTCGACTGGGGCTACATCTGCCCGACCAGGGAACGCTACCGGGCCGGCCTGCTGGAGACCATCGCCGACTGCGCCGCCGCCAACGAGGCCGTCCGGCTCGACGACGTGGGGTTCCCGCGCGAGGAGTACTGCTACTGCGAGCACTGCCAGGACGCCTACGCCGAGTGGCGGGCCGACCGCGACGGCGGCGAGCCAGCCGACTACGACCTGTACGAGGCCAGCGACGACGACCGGTTCGACTGGCGCGCCGAGGTCATCACGGGGTTCGTCGCGGAGGCCGCCGAGCGCATCCCCGGGAAGACGTACTTCACGCTCTATCCAGACCCGTACCCGGGGCATCTGTACCGGCGTGCAGGGCTGGACCTGGACGCCATCGCCGAGCACGTCGACGAGTTCGTCGTCCCGCTGTACGACATGGCGTACGCGACGACGTACTGGCTGGAGGTCATCGCGAGCGGGTTCGTCGACGCGCTCTCGAAGCCGTTCTCCATCGAGCTCTACGCGGTCGACGTCGACATCGATAGCCTCGCGCACGCGACGGAGGTGGCAGACGAGTACGCCGCGGACGTCTACTTCGGCTACGACGCGAGCCAGGCGCGGGCGACCATCCGCCGGATGAAGGCCGATTCACAGGAGGGACAGACGTTCGGGGACGTGGAGTGAGTCGGGACGTGGATTGAGAGAGGAGCGTTGTCTCAGAGCTTCTTTCGGGGGCTCACGAACTTCGGCTGGAAGCCGAGCGAGTCGTAGAACGCCCGTGCGGGCTCGTTGTCGACGTGGACGGCGACGCCGAGGTGGTCGCAGTCCATCTCGCGGCCCCACTCCTCGAATCGCTCGAACAGTGCGGTAGCGATGCCTTCGCGCCGGGCGGAATCGCGGACGTAGAGCCCGTCGCAGTACGCGGTCGGGCCACGGGCGTAGAGCGGGCCGGACGCCGAGAGGAACCCCGAGACGTAGCCGCACAGCTCGTCGTCACGGACTGCAACGAAGATGACGGTGTCGTCACCATCGGTCCAGTTCGTCGGATCGGCGGCCTCCTCGTAGGCGTCGTCGGCGAGCTCGTTGAACGGGTCGTCCTCACCCGCGTCCTCGTAGGACGGCCAGAGCAGTTCGTCGGTGATGCGGTCGTGTTCGTCGGGTCGTGGTTGGCGTATCTCCATGGGTGGCTGTCGCTTCGCGGTCGGGAACGATGCGGCGTCGTGAACGGGCGCGCCGTGGTCCCGGGCCACCCGTCCCGGCTCAGTCGCGGGTCACGGCTGGCAGTGCAGCGCCCTGCCACTTCGTCGTTTCGCCGCCCCGGGAACGTGTCGCACAGACTGGTTTCGGCATGGTACGCCGCTTCCTCGCCCCTGAAACGTGTCCGGGGCCTAAATGCGGTGCATGAGTTCTGCACTGTTCGTCGTCAGTCAGGAGGGCTACTGGGCCGAGGAGTGTATCGAGCCGCTGACCACGCTGACCGACGCGGGCGTCGACGTGACGGTCGCGACACCGACGGGCGACCCGCCGGTCGTCGACGAGCGCTCGCTGGACCCCGACGAGGTCGGCGAGGAGTACGCCGAGGAGGCGAGGGAGATCCACGAGACGGACGAGCGACTCAACGACCCGGAGCTGCTCGCGTCGGTCGACGCCGACGACTACGACGCGGTCGTGTTCCCCGGCGGCCACGGAACCGTCTGGGACATCAACCAGGACCGGCACGCACGCGGGCTCCTGCGCGACGCCGTCGCCGGCGAGGAGGGGACGGCCCTCGTCGTCTGCCACGCCGTCGGCATCCTCGCGTTCACCCGCACCGACGAGGGTGGGTTCCTCGTCGACGGCCGCAGCGTCACCGGCTTCCCCAACGCCTGGGAGGCGGACATCGTCGACGACAACGACATCATGCCCGACGGTCGGAAGCTCCCGTACTGGGTCGAAGACGAGGTCGTCGCCGCCGGGGCGGACTGGGACGCCGAGCTCGACTCGGACACCTCGGTCACGGTCGACGGCGACCTCATCACCGGGCGTGGCCCGCCATCGTCGTCGGCCGCCGCCGCGACGCTGCTGTCCGAACTCGGTATCGAGACGCCGGTCTGAGCCGGCGCGGGACGTGTCGCCGGCCCACCGCGAATCAGTCCCTTTTTATCGCCGCCACGGATATCTCGGGGCATGAGCTTCGAGGAAGACGACACCGTCGTCCTGCACGACAAGCACAGCGAGTTCGACGGCGAGACCGGTACCATCACGCAGGTCATGGACACGATGTTCGGCGACGCCACCTACACCGTCTCCTTCGAGGACGGGCAGGAGCAGGGCATCCCCGAGGACCAGCTCGAGGCCGCCGAGGCCGACGACGACGAAGACGACGAGGAGTAACGCGGCCCACCACACGTTCCCACTATGGCTTCGGTCCCGTTCCACTACGTCGATCTCCGGGCGTTCTGCTACGCGACGGAGGACGAGAAACGCGTCGAGGACGCCCTCCGTCACTACCTCCCCGAGGAGTTCGAGCTGGAGCGGGCCGAGAGCAAGGGGCACCACGGCGACCGTATCGTCGTGCTGTCCGCCCGCGTCGAGAACGCCGACGACGTGCGCCACGTCCTCTCGAGACTGGCCGAAGCACCCGAGGTCGACCGGCTCGTCGACGAGCTCGACGACCGCGTCACGGAGAACTGCGAGTTCTTCGTCCACCTCGACAAGCAGGCCGCGTTCACGGGCGAGACCGCACTCGGTGACGGCATCACGTTCCGCGCGAAGGTCGAGGCGTACCCGGCGAAGCGCGAGAAGGCCGTCGTCAACGCCGAGGAGACGCTGGCGCTGCTGGCAGACGACGACGAGGAGTAGCACTGCGTTCGCTGGCGCTTGGCGTTGGTGGTCGCGGCTCGTTCTGGCCGTCCCAGCTCGACCAGCCGTGTGCAACTCGATTGGCCGCGGGTCGACGTGGCCACACGGAACGAAGTTTACAGTAGTCGTGAACTTCCGGTGTGCTCGACGCGGAACCGGAACCCTAAGGGAATCCGCCGAGAGACGACGAGCCATGTACGAGGCCGTCCACACACGCCCGGACGGCGACGCGACCGTCGCCCGCTACGCCCACACGGCCGCGAGCTACGGCTACGACGGGGTCGTGGTGCGGAACCACGGCGACGCCCGCGCGGAGTACGACGCCGAACGCGTCCGCGAGGAGACCGGCGTCGACGTGGTGCGGGGGATGGAGATCCGTGCGGACGACCCCTCGCAGGCGAGCGGCTACGTCGGCAACTACCGGGGTGACCACACCCTGCTCATGGTCCACGGTGGGACGAACGCGATGAACCGGTTCGCGGTCGAGCAGGACCGGGTCGACGTGCTCGCGCACCCGATGCGCGACGGCGGCGACGTGAACCACGTGCTGGCGAAAGCCGCCGTCGAGAACGGGGTGCGTCTGGAGTTCGACCTGAGCCGTGTCTCTCGGCTCTCCGGCGGGGGGCGGGTGCAGGCGCTCCGGGGGCTACGGAAACTCGCCGAGCTGGTGGACCAGTTCGACGTGCCGTACGTCGTCAGCGTCGACCCGACGAGCCACCTGCACCTGCGAGCACCACGCGAGCTGGCTGCCCTCGGTGAGGTCGTCGGCCTCGGCGAGGAGCGAATCCGCGAGGGGCTGGCGGAGTGGGGCCGGCTCGCGGCACGCAACCGGGAGCGACAGTCCGAGTCCTTCATTGAGCCCGGCGTGCGTAGAGGGCGGTATGAAGAAGTCGATCGATGAACACGCCGCCCGGTTCGACGACGTCGCCGCGGAGTACGACGACGAGCACAACCAGACCGACGAGTACCGCGCCTGCGTCTCGCTGGTGCTGGACCACGCCCGGGATGCGCTCTCCGGGACCGAGACGGTCCTCGACGTGGGCTGTGGTACCGGGGCCATCGGGCTCTCGCTCGCCGAGGACGCCGGGAGGGTTGTCTTCCGCGACATCAGCGAGGGGATGCTCGACGAGGCGCGCCGGAAGGCCGAGGAGGCGGGACTGACGAACGTCGAGTTCGGCGAGGGGACGTTCCGCGAGCCGAACTACGACGGCGACGTCGACATCGTGGTCTCGAACTTCGCGATGCACCACCTCTCCGACGAGGAGAAGCGGGAGGCAATCGACGTGCTCGGCGCGCTCGGCCCGGACCGCATCGTCCTCGGCGACGTGATGTTCTTCGGCGAGCCCGACCCCGACGAGCCGTTCTACTCGCCCGAGGTCGACGACCCCTCCACCGTCGGGCACCTCGCGGACTGCTTCACCGACGCGGGCTACGCGCTCATCGCGGTCGAGCCGGTCCACGACCAGGTCGGCGTGCTCGTCGGCGAGCGGGTCTGACCCGACCGCCGACTTCGAGAGGTTGAAACGGAGGCCTCCCGAACACTCAGACAGTGAAGCACCTCCCCAAACACCTCCGGCCGCGCTACCGCTACCTCGCGGTCGAGCTGGAGTCCACGCCCGATGCCTCGCTCTCGCGGCGATCGTTCCAGCGCGAGCTCTGGTACGCGGCGGGGAACCTGCTGGGCGACCCCGGCAGCGCGGACGCGGACTGTACCGTCGTCCGGTTCGACTTCTCGGAGGGGACCGGCGAGGCGGTCGTCCGTGCACGTCATGGGCAGAGCGAGGCGGCCCGGGCCGCGCTGGCCTGCGTGTCGGGCGTCGATGGCCACGACCTCGGCGTCGTCGTCCGCGGGATTTCCGGGACGATACGGGCCTGTGAAGAAAAGTATTTAGGACGGCCGAGGCAAACCTCGGCCCAGAGAACCGTCGCGTTCGAGGACCACGACAGACCGGCAGTCGAGCGAAACGGCGTTCTCGACGTGCGAGTCGACGACCGGTACATCGGCGCGACGCAGATCGATTTCGAGTGACACAGCATGCAGGGACAACAACAGCAGGCGTACGACCGAGGTATCACCATCTTCTCCCCGGACGGGCGTCTCTACCAGGTCGAGTACGCCCGCGAGGCGGTCAAGCGCGGGACGGCGAGTATCGGCGTCCGAACAGCGAAGGGGGTCGTCCTCGCGGTCGACAAGCGCATCCGCTCGCCGCTGATGGAGCGCACCAGCGTCGAGAAGATCCACAAGGCCGACGACCACATCGGCATCGCGAGCGCGGGCCACGTCGCCGACGCACGCATGCTCATCGACTTCGCACGCCGTGACGCACAGGTCAACCAGCTCCGCTACGGCGAGCCAATCGGCATCGAGACGCTGACGAAGCACGTCACCGACCACATCCAGCAGTACACCCAGGTCGGCGGCGCGCGTCCGTTCGGCGTCGCGCTCATCATCGGCGGCGTCGAGGACGGCGAACCCCGCCTCTACGAGACCGACCCGTCGGGCACCCCCTACGAGTGGAAGGCGCTGGCCGTTGGCGCGGACCGCGGCGAGATCCAGGAGTACCTCGAGACGAACTACGACGACGAGGCCGACCTCGAGGGCGGCATCGAGCTCGCACTCTCGGCGCTCGCGACGGCCAACGAGGACGGTCTCCGGCCCGAGGGCGTCGGGATGGCGACCGTCGACGCCGAGTCCGAGCAGTTCGTCGAGCTGACCGACGGCGAGATAGAGGAGTACCTCGAATCCTTCGACCTGCTCGCGGCCGAGGAGGACGAGGAACCGGACGAGAGCGACGCTGACGACGCCGATGTGGACGACGCCGATTCGGACGATGCTGACGCCGATGCGGACGACGCAGCGGGCGGCGAGGACGATTCCGAGGAGTGACCTCGCCACGGGAAACACCTTTTTAACCACCCCGCGTAAGGTTCGGGTATGATTTCGCTCGACGAAGCGGTGACCGCGCGACTGGAGAGCCACGGTGCGCGGTTCGAGGTTCTCGTCGACCCGGACGCTGCGCTGGCCATCAAACGAGACGAGTTCGAGGGCGACCTGGCGGACGTCATCGCGGCCGAGGACGTGTTCGAGGACGCCTCGCGCGGCGACCGCCCCGCGGAGGACGACCTGGAGACGGTGTTCGAGACCACCGACCCGATGGAGATCATCCCCGAGGTCATCAAGCGCGGGGAGATACAGATCACCGCCGAGCAGCGCCGCGAGATGCAGGAACAGAAGCGCAAGCAGCTCGTGAACAAGATCGCCCGGAACGCGGTCAACCCGCAGATGGACGACGCGCCCCATCCACCGGAGCGCATCGAGTCCGCGCTGGAGCAGGCCGGCTTCACGGTCGACCCGATGGAGCCCGTCGAGAGCCAGGTCGACGACGCGCTCGACGCGCTCAGGCCGATCATCCCCATCCGATTCGACGAGGTGACCGTCGCGGTCCACGTCCCCGCCGACTACGCCGGCAGCACGCAGGCGCAGGTCCGCAGCTACGGCGAGCTCGAACGCGAGGAGTGGCAGAACGACGGCTCGTGGATCGGCGTCGTGCGCTTCCCGGCGGGGATGCAGAACGACTTCTACGACATGGTGAACGACCGGACCAGCGGGACCGCCGAGACGCGCATCGTCAAGGACGAGGACGAGCTGAGTACGCGGTAGGGCGGTCACCGATTCGTTCGTTCACTCCTCGACGAGGGGTGACATCTCGACCGAGAGAATGCTGGGTAGCCATGAGGAACGTCCACGCCGCGAAGAATCGAACCGCCAGAAATCGGAGAGTGCTGCCGTCGACTATCCCTTCCGGAAGCCGACCATGAAGCCGCCGGTGAAGCCCGCGCCGATGGACAGCGTCGAGAGGATGGGCTCGACCCAGCCCGTGTCGACCTCCTGTGCGCCCTCGGCCGCGCCGAGGATACCGCCGCTGAGTTCGTCCCACTTCACGCTGATGTAGCCCTTCGATTCGAGGAACTTGAACAGTGCTAGCTCGATGCCGACGAGGATGGCGATGATCTTCGCGACCTTCTTCGCCGCGAACCCGATGAGGCCACCGATGACGGCCCCCGTCCCGAACTCCAGCCCGAGTTGCTGGGGGTCGATGGCGAGCTGTAGGGATAGCATATCCTGATACGGACGCGACTGCTGAATAAGTCTTTTGGGGCCCGTATTTAACCCAGTCCCCGACGGCGGCCGGATTCGTGTGGCGAGACCGTCGACCGTCGCGAACTGGCCGTCGGCCGGGAGTAAGGGGCCGTTACTGCGCCGTCGCGGGGAGAGATTCAAGAGGGGTGAGCGGCTAAGGTCGGTATGGAACGTGTTCGCAGAATCGAGGTGGCGGACCGCCGAGCCTAGCGTCGTCGGCCCGATGGCGGTCGCGCCGTCGGTCGGGACGCAGCATCGACCGGCCAGCGGCGCGGCCGAGGTGACCCGATGAGAGCCATCGTCGCGAAGCGCGTCGACAGCGGCGTGGCCGACACCGAGGAGATCCGACAGCTCGCCGAGGCGGCGGGCTACGAGGTGGTCGGGGAGTTGACCCAGTCCAGAACAGCCGACGCCGCGCTCCAGCTGGGCGAGGGGAAGGCCGACGAGCTCGCGGCGCTCGCGGCCCGCGAGGATGCGGACACCGTCATCTTCGACAACCGGCTCGGGCCGTACCAGATGTACAACCTGGGCCAGAAGCTCCCCGACGACACCGAGCTGATGGACCGGTTCACGCTCATCCTGGAGATCTTCGGCCAGCGAGCACAGACCCGCAAGGCACAGCTCCAGGTCGAGCTCGCCGAGCTCCGGTACGAGCTCCCCCGCGCGGAGGCAAAGACCAGCCTCGCGAAGCGCGACGAGCACCCCGGGTTCATGGGGCTGGGCGAGTACGACGAGAGCCGCGAGCAGGACATCAAGGACCAGATTTCCCGCATCAGGGACGAGCTGGCGCGCATCGAGCAGACCGAGCAGGACCGTCGCGAGCGCCGCCACGAGGCCGGGTTCGACCTCGTCGCGCTCGCCGGCTACACGAACGCGGGGAAGTCGACGCTCCTGCGCCGGCTCGCGACGGACCTCGACGTGGGCGAGAACGAGGACCTCCACCCGGACCTCGACGCCACCGCCGAGTCGGAGGACCGGCTGTTCACGACGCTGGGGACGACGACCCGGCGTGCAGACATCGACGACCGCGACGTGCTACTGACGGACACGGTCGGGTTCATCTCGGACCTGCCCCACTGGCTCGTCGAGTCGTTCAAGTCCACGCTCGACTCGGTCTACCGGGCCGACCTCGTGCTGCTCGTCGTCGACGTGAGCGAACCCGTCGAGGAGATCCGAGAGAAGCTCGTCACGTCTCACGACACGCTGTACGAGCGCAACGAGGCCCCAATCGTGACCGTCCTGAACAAGATAGACATGGTGGACGACGACGAACTCGCCGAGAAGCGCGAGGCGCTCTCCGCACTCGCGCCGAACCCCGTCGCCGTCTCGGGCATGGAGGGCCTGAACGTCGACGAGCTGCGCGAGCGCATCGTTGAGGAGCTGCCTGACTGGGAGCGCGAGCGACTCGTGCTCCCGATGACCGACGACACGATGAGCCTCGTCTCGTGGATCCACGACAACGCGAACGTCGACGAGGTGACCTACGGCGACGAGGACGTGATGGTCGACTTCGAGGCGCGGCCGGCCGTCGTCGAGCAGGCGCGGTCGCGGGCGGGCGACCTCTCGACGCCGGTGCAGTGAACCTCAGTTCTCGTGTCGGTGTTCGTCGAGACCGTCCAGTGTCGCCGCGGCCTCGGACACGACCGCGGTGACGACCTCGCCGGCCGGCCGTCGCTCGTCCGTCAGCCCGGCTGACTGTCCCGCGAACAGCGCCATGGCGTCGACGTCGCCGGACAGTTCGGGCGTCGCCAGCGCCTCGTCGTAGCGCTCGATGGGCTGGCCGTCGCCGGAGTGGGCCACGGTGTCGGTCTCGCCGGGCCGCTCGCCCGGGGCGGGTTCGCCGGCGTCACGCCACCGGCGTACGGTCTCGTTCTCGACGACGCGGTGGGGCATCCCGGGCCATCCCTTGTCGAAGAGCTCGGTGTCGGTCGTCTCCGACTCGCTTGCGGCGAGCACTCGCTCCCGGTACGCCCGGTGGACGCGTGCCTCCTCGGTCGCGAGGAACCGGGTGCCGAGCCAGGCGGCGTCGGCCCCGAGCGCGAGCACCGCGGCCAGCCCTCGGCCGTCCGCGACGCCGCCCGCGGCAACGACCGGCACGTCGACGGCGTCGGCGACGCACGGGACCAGCGGCATCGTCGCCACCTCGCCCTGGAGGTGGCCGCCGGCCTCCCAGCCCTGGGTGACGACGCAGTCGACCCCAGCGGACTCGGCCTCGCGAGCGGATTCGGCGTCGGTGACGGTCTGGAGCACCGTCGCACCGGCTTCGTGGCAGCGGTCGACGTGCGGGGCGGCGTCGCCGAACGAGAAGGAGACGACGTCGACACCGGCGTCGAGAACGGTCTCGACGTGTTCGGCGGGGTCCAGCACGCCGGTCTCCTCGTCGAGGACGAGGTTCACGGCGAACGCGCCCTCGGTCGCGGGGACGGTCTCCGCGATGACGCGATGGGTCTCCGCGATGACGCGACGGGTCTCCTCGCGGTCGCGCCACGTCACGGCGAGGTGACCCAGTCCACCGGCGTCGGCGACGGCCGCGGCGAGTTCGGGGCAGGTCGCGCTCCCGATGGGTGCCTGCACCACGGGGTGCTCGATACCGAGCAGGTCGGTCACGGCGGTATCGAAGCCCACGGTCACGGTTCCTCCTTCGTCTTCTCGACCACGCGAACGTCCTCGATTCCCGTCCTCGGGTACCCGCCGTCTTCGTCCTTCTCGGCGGCCTTCACCATGTCCCAGACGACGTTCAGCCCGGTCGTCACGCCTTCCAGCGCCTCCATCTCGCAGCCGGTCTTCCCGGTCGTCTCGACGGCGACGGACAGCGTGATGGCCTCGTCCGCCACGTCGAACGCGGTGTCGACGTTCGTCACGGGAATCTGGTGGCACATCGGGATGGTCTCCCAGGTGTGCTTGACCGCCTGGATGGCCCCGATCCGGGCCGTCGCGAGCACGTCGCCCTTGTCGACCTCGTTCGCGCGGACGGCGTCGACGGTCGATTCTCGCAGGTGGATGGTACCCTCGGCGACGGCCCGTCGCCGCGAGTCCGGCTTCGCGCCCACGTCGACCATCTGGGCGTCGCCGTCGTCGTCGACGTGGGTGAGGTCCCGGGCGTCCCCCGCCGGCTTCTCGTCCTCAGACATCGCGACCACCCCACATCGCGTGCGGAATCTCGGAAAGGAGGTCGCTGGCGAAGATGCCGTAGCCCTGCTCCGCGACGACGGCGTCGCCGGCGAGGCCGTTGACGTAGGCCGCCACGGAACCGGCGGTGACGGGGTCGTGCGTGCTCATGAGCGCGACGCAGATGCCCGCGAGCACGTCGCCGGTCCCACCGACGGTCATGCCAGGGTTGCCGGTGCGGTTCACGCGGGTCGTCTCGCCGTCGGTCACCACGTCGTAGGCCCCTTTCACGAGAAGAGTCTGTTCGAGGTCGGCCGCGAAGTCGGCGACGAGGTCGGCTCGTGTCTCCCAGTCGTCGTCCGTCTGGCCGCCCATCGCGACGAGTTCGCCCTGGTGGGGCGTACAGAGGAGGTCGGCATCGGTGCCGGCGGACGGGATCGCACGGAGCGCGTCGGCGTCGACGACCGCCCGGCCGTCGTACTCGGCGAGGAACTCGCCGACGGCGGTGAGCGTCCCCTCGGCGCGGCCGAGCCCCGGTCCCATCAGCACGCAGTCGGCGTCGACAGCGGCGTCGAGCAGCTGGTCCACGTGGCTCGGGCGGAGCAGCTCGCCGGCGAACCCGCGGACGATGAGCCCCTCCTCGTAGCCCTGGACAGTGTCGGCGACGCTCGCCGGGCAGGCGACGCGCACGAGGTCGGCTCCGGCGCGCATCGCGGCCTGTGCGGAGAGCGCGGGTGCGCCGGTGTACGGTCCGCCCCCGATCACCAGCACCTCACCGAAGTCGCCCTTGTGGGCCATCGGGTCCCGGGAGAGCACGCGCAGGTCGCCCGGGCCGACGAACGTCTCGGCGGCGTCGGGGATGCCGATGTCGGCGACGGTGACGGCGGCGTCCACGTCGGCGAGACCGGGCTTCATGTCGTGGAACGTGACGACGTGGTCGGCGTCGACGGCCGCGCCGGCCGCCTCGCCGGTGTCGGCGTCGACGCCGGAGGGCACGTCAACCGCGACGACCGTCGCGTCGGCGTCATTGATGGCCCCGGCGGCAGTCGCCTCGGGCTCGCGGAGTGCGCCCGTGACCCCCGTACCGAGCATCGAATCGACGACGACGTCGGCGTCGGGGAGCGAGACGGCCGTCGAGTCGCGCACCTCGCGGGTGTCGTACTCGGCCTGCTGGAGGGCGTCCCAGTTCTCCCGGGCGATGTCCGTCGTGATGGCGTCGGCGCGGCCGAGCAGCAGTGTCGTGACCTCGAACTCGTCGAGGAAGCGGACCGTGACGAACGCGTCGCCGCCGTTGTTCCCGCGGCCGGCGACGACGACGACCCGGTCACCGGGGTCGGCCACCTCGCGGACGACGCGTGCGACGGCGTGCCCGCTCGACTCCATCAGCTGTTTGCGGGGGACGCCGAGCCCCTCGGCGTTCTCGTCGACCTGGGCCATCCGGTCGCTCGTGATCATGGCCGGAGGTTCGGACGGGGACGTGGTAAATCCGCGCCCTCCGCAAGGGATTCGGTCCCGGGGGAGCAGGGTGCACCATGGAACTCCCACCGATGGGCCTGGGAACGATGGGCATCGGCGACCCGGAAGCCATCACGAGCGCGCTGGACGCCGGCTACCGTCACCTCGACACCGCACAGATATACGACAACGAGGCGGTCGTCGGCGAGGGGCTCTCCCGGAGCGACGTCGACCGCGGGGACGTGTTCCTCGCGACGAAGGTCTGGGCGACGAACCTCGCACCCGAGGACGTGCTCGAATCGACGCGGGCCAGCCTCGACAGGCTGGGCGTCGAGTCGGTCGACCTCCTGTACGTCCACCGCCCCATCGAGGCGTACGACCCGGCGACGACGCTGCCGGCGTTCGACGAGCTCGTCGACCGCGGCCTGACCGAGCACGTCGGCGTCTCCAACTTCACCCGCGAGGAGCTGGCGAGGGCGCGCGAGGTGCTCGACACGCCCGTCTTCGCCCACCAGGTGGAGTACCACCCGTACTTCCAGACGCCCGACCTGCTCGCGGACAGCCGTGCCCACGACGAGTGGGTCGTCGCCTACTCGCCACTGGCCGGCGGGCGGGTGTTCGGCGACCCCGTGCTGGCCGACATCGCCGACAACCACGACGTCACGCCCGCGCAGGTCGCGCTCGCCTGGCTCCGCGCGAAGGAGGGTGTCGTGCCGATTCCGAAGGCCGGCAGTCGGGAACATCAGGTGGGCAACCTCGCCGCAGCCGACCTCTCGCTCACGGACGCGGAGTGCGACCGCATCGACGAACTGGACCGGGGCGAGGAGCTGTTCCCCGAGTAGCGGACTCTGCCGACGCTCACCGACGGATGCGGAAGCCCTCCTCGCCCGCCGGCTCCTCGTACTCGACGTCCACCGACTCCACGTTGGCGGCCGGCGAGCCCTCGTGGCACCACTCGACCGTCGCCTCGACGGCGTCCGCGGAGCCCTCGAACACGGCCTCGACGCGGCCGTCGTCGAGGTTGCGGACCCAACCGTGGACGCCGTGCTCGCTGGCGGTGTCGCGGGTGTTCGCGCGGTAGTAGACGCCCTGGACCCGGCCGGAGACGAACACGTGTGCGCGAGTCCGGTGTTCGCTCATACGCCGACGTGCGGTCGCCAGGCTGAAAAACGATATCCCCGTCGCGGTCACCGCTGGTCGTCGAGGCTGTACAGCTTGTCGGTCGTTATCCAGGCCTCGGTGGCGAACTTCGTCTCCAGTCGCGTCTCCTGGACGTCGTTGACCGGGACGATGGTCGCCGTCCCGTCGGGGGCGGCGACCGTCTCGAGCTCGTCACCCGGCCGGGGCTCGGCGTCGAACCGCTCGACGAGTCGGTCGAGGTAGCCGCTGACGCGCATCACTCGCCCTCCGAGCCGTCCCCGACGGATGCACAGGGGTGGTCGGCGAGCGCGGCGAGGTGACCGATCTCCTCGACGAGCGTCGCCTCGCCGCGGTCGGTGAGCGAGTACAGGTTCGTCCGGCCGTCGAGGATGTCCTTCGCGACCAGCCCGTCGTCGACGAGCCGGTTCAGGTTCTGGTAGAGCCGCCCGTGGTTCACCTCGTGGCCGTAGTACGACTCCACGGCGCGCTTGACGCCGAGGCCGTACTCGCGCTCGCGGTCGTGGAGGACCGAGAGGATCCGCAGCTGGAACGCCGACAGCTCGAGCTCGGCGGCCCGGGTGGCAGCCGCCGTCGGGGTGGGCTCATCCGACGGGTCGCCGTCGGGTGCCGCGCGGCTCACACCGGGACACCCCCGTGCGGTCGGTGGTCGTGAACGATACCGTCTCTCGTGACCCACGCTGTCTCGGGGCCGATTGTCGTCGTCTGCATGGTCTGAGGGGGACGCCGCCGTCGCCGACGGCCGGTCGCTGTGATGGTCGCTCAGGGCACTCGCGCGGCGGTGAGCGACGGATCGATGGCCGACCAGGTCACGGTCTCGCGCACCCACTCCGGGACGGACCGCTCGCCGTTCGGGCCGGACACCTCGATGGTGCGCTGGCTGATCTCGATGGTCCAGACCTCCGCCTGGTCGCGACACCGGATGCGGATGCGGTCGGCCTTGCGCTGGACCTCGATGCGGACCCAGCCCGCTCGATCGACACCGACATCGTCGAATCGCTGTACCTCCGTCGCGGCCGGGACCAGCCGGTCGCCGGCGAACGCGTGATCGGGCTCAGCTGTCTGACTCGCCATCACGTTCGGTCGGAGGGACGCACGGACAAAAGGCGACACAGGGGGGTGTCCGGGTCTGTCCGGGTTTCGGCGAATGTGCAGAATACCAGCGATAGAAGGCCCGGAACAGTGGTTCCGGCGTGTCCGGGTTCGTGTCCGGGTTCGCCTACGTGGTCGCGACCGCGTACTCCCGACTCGGCCCCTCGCCGCGGGCGACCAGCAGGTCGTAGTACACCATCTTCTTCGCCGACCGGCGGGTCGTCCGCTGGGTCTTCGCGTCGTCGCCCATCCGGTCCTCGTACAGCTCCTGGAGGGTACCGGGGCTGACGGGGCCGTACTCGTCGACGATGTCGAACAGCACCTGCTGATGTGGGTCGAGCTTCGCGAGGTTCTCCTGCCGGAGTCGCTCCCGCGCCTCGGGTATGGCCTCGTCGATGAGCGTGTTCGTGATGGTCTGGCTCCGGCCCTGGGCGGCCTCGGCCGCCTCGCGGAGGGTGCTGATGGCCTTCCGGGCGTCGCCGTCGGCGTGCCGGGCGATGCGTTCGAGTTGGCGCTGGCTGATGACATCGTGTTCGAGGCCGTACTCGACGCGCTTCTCGAGGATGCGGACGAGCTCGTCGGCCGTGTACGGTTCGAGCCTGACCTCCTGCCCGACGCTCAGACGGGACTCGATGCGCGGGTCGAGGCTCCCGAGGAACGAGCGCGCCTCGTTCGAGACCAGCAGGAGGCTCGTCGACGGCAGGTCGGCCAGGTCGTAGAGCACGTCGGTGTCGACCACGTCCACCTCGTCGAGGACGACGATGCGCTGGCTGGTCGGGTCGTGCCGGTCGGTGGTCGACTGGAGCCGGTCGAGCAGGTCGAGCCGGGGCGTGGAGTCGTGGTGGAGCCGTGCGCCGCCGACGAGCTGGCGCGCGACCTCGAACGTGACCTCGTAGCGCGACCGGGTCGTCCAGCAGTTGACGCTCGCGATATCGACGGCGAGTTCGTCGCTGGTCCCCCGGACGAGTCGGTCGGTGACCGCCTCGGCGAGGAGGCTCTTCCCGACACCGCTCGGCCCCGTCAGGAACACCGGATTGACCGGGCGTCCGTTCTCCAGCCCCTGGAACGCGCGGGCGAGCTGCTGGAGCTCGTCCCGCCGGTGGACGATCATGCTCGCGTCCGGGGTCGTGGTGTGGTCGAGCACCTCCGGCCGACGTATCATTGTTGGTGAGTACCGGAGCGGCTGGTATAAAGCTCACTCGCGCGTCCGGAGCAGATGGAACACGTACGTCTGGACGTAGCCGGCGTACCGGCCGCCGAAGCGCTCGCGGAGCGCGCGCGAGGTCTCGGCGTAGCTGCCGCGGTCGCAGTCGGGGTAGTAGTCGGAGACGACGGTGCGCATCCACGTGTCCAGCGGGATGGCCTCGTCGTAGCCCAGCGAGAACAGGAGGATGCAGTCGGCGACCTTGTCGCCCACGCCGACGAACCGGGTGAGGTACTCGCGGGCGTCCTCGTACGCCAATCCGGTGGCCTCGACGGGGTGAGCCTCGCCTGCGGCGACCATCTCGGCGGTGCGCTGGACGTACGGCGCGCGGTAGCCGAGCCCGAGGTCCCGCAGTTCGGCCTCGGTCGTGGCCGCGAGCCGGTCGGGGGTCGGGAAGGAGTGGTAGGTGCGGTCGCCGAGCGCGACCGGCTCGCCGTACTCGCGGGCGAGCGTCGACACCATCCCGTGGATGCGCTCGACGCGCATCTGTGCCGAGCAGATGAACGAGACGGTACAGCCGAAGGGCGGGTCCCGCACCAGCCGGAGGCCGCGGTGGGCGTCGTAGGCCTCGCTTATCAGCGCCTCGTCGGGCGCATCCGCGACGATGGCGTCGAGGTCGTCGTCGAGCCGGAGGAGGTGGACGAGCGAGTCGTGGGCGTCGCAGGTCGCCTCCCACTCGACGGCGTCGTCGGCGACACGCATTCGGATCGCGTGTGGCCCGCGGTCGGGCAGCGGCACGGCTGTTGTGTCCTGCTCGTCGAGGGAAAGCGCGGTGTAGTACCACGGTGACCCGTCGTCGTCGCCCTCGTACATCCGTCCGTCCTCGCGCCGCCAGAGGTACGACTGGCCGCTCTCCAGCGTCGCGTGCGCGTCGAACCCCCCGGGAAGCGACGACAGCGGGATAGACCCTGTCTCCATCGACCGACCGTCCGGGCCGCGCCGGTTTGGGGGTTACGGACCCGGTACGCTGTGCCGACCGGTCCCATCGCCGTCGGGCGGCGGGGTGAACGAACGCCAACCTTGATACTGTTTGCCCGGCTACCACACTACTGCATGAACTGCAGAGTTGTCGTCGAAGCTGCAGTGCCGGTATACGACGTAGCGACACCGGACGAGGCCGTTCGTATCGCCATCTCGAAAACTGGCGAGATGCTGAATCCGGAGCTCAACTACGTGGAGATCAACATGGGTAGCCGGACCTCACCGTCGGGGGAGGAGCTCCCGCCGGCGTTCATCGCGGCCGACGAGGCGCTGGTCGCCCTCGAGCTCGAGATGACGGTGTTCAACGTCGAACGCGAGGAGCACGCCTCCCGCATCGCCCGCAAGGAGATCGGGATGCGACTGGAGAACATCCCGCTGGAGGTCCTCGAAGTCGAGGTCATCGAGGAGGAGGACGAGGCGAGCGACGACGAGGAATCCGCGGGCGACGAAGCGGACGAGGCTGCCGTCGACGACACCGTCGAGGGCGGCGACGACGACGAAGACGAGGCGGTCCTCCCCGAGTTCGAGGACCTCATCGAGTAGCCGGGCGCGAAAGGGGAACCGGATTCGAGAGAACGCCGTCGCTGGTCGGTGCTGGTCCAGTGTGGGACGAGAACTTCCGTTTAGTCTGCGGAGACGGCGACCGTCTCTTCGGACTCCTCGGAATGCATGTCGGAGGTGATGCCGTTCGCGAGTGCAAAAACAGCCGCCTTGTGGTCCGTCTTCGATTTGTGGATGCTTGTTGGTCGAATACCGAGCGACTCGTACTCGTCTAGGTTGAGGTCGCCGTCGGCCGTTGTCTCGTAATGTGTGGATACTTCTGCAAGCAGTCCGTGAAGGTGGATGAGCTCCTGCTTCTTCATAGCAAACCATTCTACCGGCTGGAGGGTTATATTATTATCCTGAGTCGCGTTAACACACGGTGGCTCCAGTCACCCCGCAGACAGCCGCTCGCGGCTTCCTCTCGCCCGGCGCGACCTGTCGGATGACCGTGATTGCTACGTGCGATTTCGCGCGTGGGTGCCCCTATCGTCAGTCGGCGGGAACGTTTAATGCCATCCGAGAACTGCCACCCGTATGGGTCTCAGGCAGCTGATCGAACGCGGCGAGGGGGAGTCACGGACCCTGACGGTCGTCGACAGGCAGTCGTCGGACATCGTCCAGGGGATGCTGGACGACCTGTTCGAGGAGCAACCGGTCGAAGTCGTCGAGAACGTCGGTGGGGACACCGTCCCCGGCGACACCGTCATCGTCTCGCGGACGGACGGCTCGTCGTTCAGCTCCTCGCTGGAGTCGATACAGAACGCCATCCTGTTCGTCAACTCGGACACCTACATCACGGGCGCACGCGACCTGGAGGCGGTCGACACGCCGGAAGCCATCCTCGGTCTGGCCGACACCGTGTTCACCGTCGAGGGGTACCCGGACACCCGCAAGCAGAAGTTCCTCCTCATCGAGCTCTCCAGATACATCGAGGCGCGGGCGTGGGACCACGGCGTCGGGGAGATTCATTCGAGTTTCCAGTACCTCTCGCGGTTGCGGGACGAGCGCGGCACCCACGAAGTCTACCGCTCGCTCGGCCGGACCGACCTCGACGTGAACATCTACGGCATCGAGGACACCCCCGTCCCAGCGGACGTCGATGCGAACGTCTACACGGACGGCCCCGTCGAGGAGCTCCGTCGGTCGTGGTTCGTCGTCTACACGCACCCGTCAGACCGGTCCGCGTCGGCGGCGCTCGTCTGTTACCGGCTCCCGGGTGAGGACGGGGGTATCGGGCCGTGGAAGGGCTTCTGGACGTTCGACGCGGACCGCGTCGAGGGCGTCCGAACGCACGTCTGCGGCAACTTCCAATGACCGACGAGCCCGCGGCACCGACAGAGGGGCACCGGCTGTTCGCGGCCGTCTACGACCCCGTCGTCGCCCCGTTCGAGCGCCGCATCGCGCCGCACCGTCGCTGGCTGGCGGCCGACCTCGAGGGGACGGTGCTGGACGTCGGCGTCGGCACCGGCGCGATGTTCCCGTTCTTCGCTGCGAGCGGGGCCGACGAGATCGTCGGGGTGGAACCGGACCCGCACATGCGCAAGCGTGCGGTCGACCGGGCCCGCGAGTGCGAGCTCTCGGTCACGATACACCCGACCGGCGCGGAGTCGCTCCCCCTCGCGGACGACAGCGTCGACGTCGTCGTCGCCGCGCTCGTGTTCTGTACGATTCCGGACGTCGACGCGGCGCTCGACGAGGTGGCCCGCGTCCTGAAGCCCGGCGGCGAGTTCCGGTTCCTCGAACACGTCCGCGCCGACGGCTGGGCTGCCCGGCTCCAGACGGCGGTCCAGCCTCTCTGGGGGCATCTCGCCGCCGGCTGTCAGCTCGACCGGGCGACCGACGAACGGTTCCTCGCGGACGACCGCTTCGAGACGGTCACGTTCGAGCGAATCGACGCCGGAATCCCGCCGGTTGACCCCATCGTCCGGGGGCGACTCGTCCGCAGCGGCGACGCCGCCGGTGACGAAGCGACCGCCGACGGCCTCCGTGGCCAGCTCCGCGCACTGCTCAGCCGCCGACCGGCGCTGCCGCTGTCGGCCGTCGCGTCGAAAGAATGGATCGGGGTGCTGTGAATCCGTGGTCCCTGTTCCCTCGTGTGCTGCCCGTCGGTAGCGGGACCTGTCGGTCGGTTACGAAGACGCTTCCGCCGTCTCCATCTGGTCGACGTACTGCGCTTCCCACTCCTGCCGGGCGTCGATCTCGCGGCGACCGCGCCGGGTCAGTGTGTAGAAGTTCGTCCGCCGGTCCAGCTCGCCCTTCTCGACGAGGCCCTTGTCGACGAGCGTGTCGAGGTTCGGGTAGAGTCGACCGTGGTGAATCTCGGATTCGTAGTAGTCTTCGAGCTCATCCTTGATCGCCAGTCCGTGGGGGTCGTCGAGCCCCGCAATCACGTACAACAGGTCCCGCTGGAACCCTGTAAGGTCGTACATAGTGATACAGAAGTATCCCGAGAAAATGAGTGTTTTGTTTCCTGAATCGATGTGGCCGATTCGGTTCCGGTGTCTTCAGCGTCGAAAGGATTCGACCGAACTCCGCGTATCGGCGCTGGGATATTTGGCGACACCAGTAAGGAAGGTGGGTGAATCTTGAAGCCAGTCGTCCGCCCGGACGGGACGTGGGATGGGTTCGAGTCGCGGCCCCGGTCTCAAAAGGACACCGGTTCGAAGCCGTCGGTGGAGGCCGACCCAACGCACTAATCCCGGCCATTTTTCTGCCGCTGGTCGAAAGGCGACCACGAGATGAACTCGCTGGAAATCGCCATCCGGCTACTCGCGGGTCTCGGTCTCATCCTGGCGAACGGCTTCTTCGTCGCCATCGAGTTCGCGCTGACGCGCGTCAGGCAGTACTCCGAATCGGAGTTCGACACCCCGGCACTCCGCCGCGCCTGGGAGATGACCGACGACCTGGAGATCTACCTGACCAGCTGCCAGGTCGGTATCACGGCGTCGAGCATCGCGGTCGGTATCGTCGCCGAACCGGCTCTCGGGGCCATCTTCGAGCCGTACTTCCACAACACGGCGCTGGCGTCCATCGGAGCGGGTGGACTCCTCGCGTTCCTCATCATCAACCTCGTCCACCTCACCCACGGCGAGCAGACGCCGACGTACCTCGGTGTCGAGCGCACGAAGTTCGTCTGCAAGTGGGGTGCGCGCCCGCTGTACTGGTTCGCGTGGGTCATCTCGCCTATCATCAGCGTCGGCGACACCGTGGCGAAGGCGACGCTGAAGCTGTTCGGTGTCGAGATGACCGGCGCGTGGCTCGAGGCCGAAGAGGACGTCATCGAGAACCGTGCACAGCTGCGGAACCGGCTGAACTTCCTGCTCGAACAGGGTGACCTCTCCGAGGAGCGTCACGAGGAGGTCATCAACGCGCTGACCGTCGACGAGATCATGGTCGACGACGTGATGGTCGACATCGACGACGCCGTCGTCCTCTCGACGGAGGACCCCGTCGAGGAGAACCTCGAGAAGGTGTACGACTCGCCGCACACGCGCTACCCGCTCATCGGCAGTGACTTCGACGACTACCGCGGCGTCGTCTACGTCCCGTCGCTGCTGGAGCACGTCGACGAGATCCGCGCCGGGGGGTGGGAGTTCGAGGACGTGGCTGCACCGCCGATGACCGTCGCCGCCGACACGAGCGTCAGCGACGTCATCGACCAGTTCCAGGCCGAAGGGCAGGAGCTCGCGCTCGCCATGTCCGAAGGCGAGGTCCAGGGGCTCATCACCGCGACGGACGCGCTGGAGACGGTCATGGGCGACATCGAGGATCCGCTCGACAGGGACGCGATGGCGTAACCCGGCGTCGGAACTCGCAGACCGCGGAGGGCATTTATTCTACACATATTCTGACGAAGAAAGAGGTTAATATTCCTGGGTGTGCTGTACGAACCAATGCCCGAGCAGTCCGACGGCCTCGAACGCCGAGACGTGCTCCAGTCGATGTCGGGCAGACGGGAGCCGCTTCGCTCCGGGGAGCGCTCTCGGAGGGTGTCACCGAGCTGCCGGAAGGGACGGGTGGCTTCGAGAGCTCCGGGGAGCGCTCCGTCGGCGTCATCGCGTACGCCTGGAACGACGACAGGGAGATCGTCGAGGCGAACACGTCGGAGCTGACGTTCGAAGTCACCGACGACTGAGGGTTCCGACGGGGTTTTGCCCGTCCCGGTCGTACGTCGTGCTATGACGACAGCACGAGCGACGCTCGGCGGCGGCTGCTTCTGGTGCATCGAGGCGGCGTTCGAGGAGCTCGACGGCATCGAGTCGGTCACGTCCGGCTACGCAGGTGGGCACGTCGAGGACCCGACGTACGAGCAGGTCTGCTCCGGCGAGACCGGGCACGCGGAGGTCGTCCAGCTCGAGTACGACACGGACGTCCTGGGCTTCGAGGACGTGCTCAAGGTGTTCTTTACGGTCCACGACCCGACCCAGCTCAACCGGCAGGGGCCGGACGTGGGCACGCAGTACCGCTCCATCATCCTCGCCCACGACGACGACCAGCGCGAGTTCGCCGCGGCGTTCGTCGGAGAACTCGACAGCGAGTACGACGACGACGTGGTGACCGAGGTCGTCGACCTGGAGACGTTCTACGAGGCCGAGGAGCACCATCAGGACTACTACGACAAGAACCCGAACGACCGCTACTGTACGTTCCACGCGGACCCGAAGATCGAGAAGGTCCGCGAGAAGTTCGCGACGAAGGCACGGTAGTCGCTGTCGCCGTCCCGTTCACTCGGCCCCCGGTGCGACCGGGAGCAACACGACGGCCCGCGAGCCGTTCTCGGTCCGTTCCAGCCTGAGCTCGCCGTCGGACTTCGAGACCAGCCAGCGGACGATCCACAGTCCGAGCCCGTCGGAGTGCTCCAGTGCGGTCTCGAGGCGGGACTCGCGGAGTTGGATCTCCGACTCGGGGATGCCCGGTCCGTCGTCGCTGACGACGAGGCGCGCACTCGTCTCGTCGTGGCGTGTGACCGACACCTCGACCGACGGATTCGGTTCGTCGTGGTGGACGATGGCGTTCTCGAGCAGGTTGTCGAGCACGAGCCGGACGTGTTCGTGTGCGAGCACCGGCACCCCGCTCGCCTCCGTGAGCGTCACCGCTGCGTGGGGGTGGGCGCCGGCCGCGTCGGCCACGGCGCGTTCGGCCAGTGCGCCGAGGTCGACGGTCGCCTGCGTCTCTGACTCGAACGCGGCTTCGATGCGTCTGGCACGCTGGCTCAGCGCCTCCAAATCGTCCAGCGACTGCCGGATGGCCTCGACCGAGGCTGCGGGAACGTCGGCCTGCTCGCTGATGCGGTCGAGGAGCCCACCCACGACGGTCAGATGTGACCGGAGGTCGTGCCGGAGGACGCGGTTCAGCACACTCACCCGTTCCGCCTGGTTCTGGAACGCCTGCTCGTGTCGTTTCTGTTCGGTGATGTCCGAGAAGGAGACGATGACCTCGCCCTTCTCACCACCGACGGGTGCGGCGTTGACCAGCAGCCAGAGCCGCTCGCCGTCGGCGCGGTCCACCACGTACACCGCGTTTCGCATCGACGTCCCGGTCTCAGCGACTCCCTGGAACAAGCCGGTGCCCAGTTCCTGCCCGTCGTCCGTGGTGGGGGTCATACGCCACGGTTCGCGCTCGTAGGCGTCCGCGACCGTCTCCGCGTCTTCGACGCCGAAGATTTCGCGAGCCCGCTGGTTCTCCTGTTCGAGCGCGCCGTCGCCCCCGACGACGAGGATTCCGACCGGGCTGGTCTCAAGAAGCCGCTGCTGGCGCTCCCGCTCCGCGGCCAGCTCGTCCTCGACGACCTTCCGCTGGAGGATGGCCCCGAGGTGGGCCGTGATGGTGTCGACCAGCTCGAGGAACCGGTCGTCGCGCCCCCGGCTCGTGTCGGTCAGGAAGACGAGCACGGTCAGGACGCTCCCGTCGGTCCCGAGGACGGGGACTCCGACGGCGCTCGCGAGGCCGGCGTGGACGATCTCCTCGATCCGGGGGAGCGAAGCCTCCGTGCGCTCGTCGAGGTTCAACACCCATTCGTGGTCGCCAGACTCCCAGACCCGACCCGGGAGGCCCTCGCCCTTGCCGAACCGTAATCCCTCGCTGTGGCGGCCGAACGATTCGAGTTCGGGCTCGTCGGTCCACCACGCGTTCTGGAGCTGTAACTCGCCACCATCGGGGAGCCACGCCTCCCCGTAGACAACGTTCGTGTTCGCCACGACCGTCCGCAGCGTCTCGGTCAGCGCGGCCTCGAGATCCGGTGCACGGGCGGCAGACTGGATGGCGTCGAGGAGCAGTTCTCGCTCCCGGTTGGCCGTCACCTCCTCGCTGATGTCGATGCCCTCGGCGATGATGGAGGCCACGGTGCCGTCGTCGCGGACGACCGGCCGGAGCGAGGTGTCGAGGTGGGCGAGTTCCCCGTCGGGACCGACGTTCGTCGTCTTGAACCGGACGAACTCGCCGTCGGCCGCGCGCTCGATGGCCGAGCGGACGCGGTCCTGTTCGGCGTCGGAGTGCTCCCACCATGGTAGCCGCCAGAAGCGGCGACCGGTCACATCGTCGGCGATGACGCCAGCGAACTCGCAGGCACGTTCGTTCACGTCCAGCAGCCGGCCGTCGGTGTCGAGGATGCCGAGGAACGACATCGGGTCGTCGAAGACCGCCTGGAATCGACGCTCCGTGCGCCGGAGCCGGTCGGCGCGCGCCTCGCGCTCGGTCACGTCGCGCCCGATGCCACAGACGCCGGCGATCTCGCCCTCGACCACGAACGGACTCGTCTTGAACTCGTACGGCCGCCGCTCGCCGTCGGCCGTGCGGACGTCGAGCTGGATGGTCCGGGACTCGCCCTCGATGACCGCCGCGAGGTGCTCGTCGAGTCGGGACCGGTCGGCGTCGACGAACACCGCGCGCACGTCGAGTCCGTCCAGCTCGCTTGCCGTCCTGTCGAGCACCGTCTCGACGGTGGAGTTCCAGCGCTGCAGGTGGCCGTCCCGGTCGAGGACGAAGTACACGTCCTCGAGGGATTCGAGCACGTTCTCGGTGGTCTCGCGCTCGCGCTGGAGGCGGGACTCCCGTTCGACCCGCTCGGTCACGTCGCGCGAGGAGACCACGTAGCCGTCGACCGGTGCGGTGAGGTCCTCGCTCTGGCTGACCGATTCGAGCCAGCGCCAGGAGCCGTCGGCGTGGCGGGCCCGGTAAACGTTCGTGTTGACCAGCGTCTCCGCGCTGTCGAGGACGGCCTTCGTCTCCGCGGCGACCTCGCGTCTGTCGTCGGGGTGGACGTACTCGAAGACGGGCGTGCCCACGAACTCGTCGCGGTCGTAGCCGAGGATGTCCTCGACGGCGGGGTTCGCGTAGCGGATTCGGCCGTCGGGGTCCACGACGGTGATGAGGTCCTGTGCGTGCTCGACCAGCGGTTCGAAGTCGAAGACCGGGGGGTCGGCGGGCGCTCGTGACCCGGCGACGGTTCGTCGGGCGCGCAGTGTGAACCGGACCGGGTCCGCCAGCGCGTCCCTCCAGACGACCTCGTCCACGGGGCCCGAACCGGTCGCCGCCTCGGCGGTGGATGCGTCGTCGACGACGAGCAGTGACGGCGGCGGTGACACCAGCTGCTCCGCACACCGCTCGAACCAGTCGAGCCCCGGTTGCCCCACCGCGACGAAGCATGTCGTCGTCAGGTCGTCGAGCTGGGTGACGTGGCCCTTCGCCGCAGAACCGGAGAGTACCTCGTCAACAACGTCGATGGCGGCCGGGTCGGGCGGTCCTGACTCGTCGCCGGCGACGACCCAGACGATTCGGACCGGTGGCTCGGGCTCCATCGGGGAATACTACTGGTACCGAACAGGAAACGGTATATAACCCTGGCGGCCCCGTGTCGCCGGTTCAGATGTGGCCGAGTGGCTGCTCCTTCGCGTCGGCGAGCCGTTCGAACTGCTCCTGGCTGAGGTCGACCGTCGCCGCGCCGAGGTTCTCCTCGAGCTGTTCGACGGTGCGTGCACCGAGCAGCGGGACGCTGACGCGGTCGTGGTGCTGGAGCCACGCGATGGCCGTCTGGGCGGGCGACGCGCCGACCTCGTCCGCGACGGCCTGGAGTTCGTCGAGTAGGTCGAAGTTCTCGTCGGTGAGGTAGTTCTCGCGGAAGCGGTCCTCGGTGGCGACCTTCGAGTCCGCCGGGTTCTGGTCCTCGCGGCTGTACTTTCCGGTGAGGAAGCCCTGTGCGAGCGGGCTCCACGGACAGAGGCCGAGGTCGTAGTCGGCGCACATGTCGAGGTAGTTCGCCTCGACCTCCCGGTCGGCGAGGTTGTACCGCGGCTGTGTGACGGTGAACGGCTCGTAGCCCTTGCGTTCGGCGAGCTCGTTCGCCTTCGCGACCTTCCATGCGTTGGGGTACATCGTCGACGCACCGAGGTAGTTCACCTTGCCGTCCTCGACGAACCGGTTGAGCGTGCGCATGAACTCCGCTGCCGGCGTGTCGTCGTCCCAGCGGTGGATGTACAGCAGGTCGATGTAGTCGGTGCCGAGGCGGTCGAGCATCAGGTCGATCTGTCGGCGGAGGTGTTTTCGCGAGAGGCCACGGCCGTTCGGGTCGTGCTCGCGTGTCGGCCAGTAGATCTTCGAGGCGATGACGTAGTCCTCGCGGTCGCGGTCGGCGAGCCAGTTGCCGATCCAGGTCTCGCTGTCGCCGCCGCCGTAGATGTCCGCAGTGTCGATGAAGCGTCCGCCGTGTGACTCGTAGGCGTCGAGGAGGTCGTAGGCGCGGTTCTCGCCGATCTCGACGCCGGAATCCGTCTCGCGGCCGAAGCGCCAGGTGCCCATCGCGAGTTCGCTGACCATCGTGCCCGTCCGTCCGAGCGGAACGTAGTCCAGTTCCATGCTCGACGGTTGCGCGGCCGGACGTATAAATTCGGAACCCCCGGTAAACCGTTCGTGGTGCGCGCGACCGTTCACCGCCGTTCGAACGACCCGTTCGAGACCGACAGGCCGGCACTGGAGTCGGTGTAAACAATCGTATGTAATCGAGCGGCGGAATCGCGTTAACCGGTTGAAATACGCTTGTGAAACTTCTAACCGTCTCTCGAAAGGTTTCGAAGTGCGTCGAAACGAATTAACAGGTGGTAAAACACTCCGAAATTAACCGAACGCTCGGCCCGTTATATGGGGCTGTCCGTCCAAGGAGTTGTTGCCGACGAGGTGCCCCTGATGTCCACCGCACTCCCCGACACCCACGACGCACGCATCGACACGAAATCACTGCTCGCTCCCGTTCGAAAGGGCAGCTTCTGGCTCGCAGTCGTCCTCCCGTTCGTCCACCTGCCGCTGCTCGCGTCGGGGCTCGGAAGCGCGGACGGTGCAGGGGCGTTCCTCGTACTGCTGGTCCTGAACGCGCTCGCGCTCGTCGTCGGCCACGGTCACGGCCCCGCCGACGAGCCTGCAGGCGCGTGAGGTCCCGACGGCACCCCACACCTCCACCCACCACACCACCCGATTCCACACCTCCACCCGCCACACCACCCGATTCCCACACCTCCACCCGCCACACCACCCGATTCCCACACCTCGTTCCCCCGCTCACTCCACCAGCCCTCCTGTCCCGACCCGTCGGCTCGTTCTCCAGTGGCCCGGCAGGCGTTCCTTGTCAGTTCACCTCGTTCCAGAACGACGTGTCCACATTAGAACAGGAGTCTCGGCAGGTCTCGGGGCATCTCCCGCTGTTTCTCGGGCTCACCGGTTCGGGTAGCGCACGAAACATCTAGCGCCACCTGTTTCCTTGCTGTCGTGTACTGTTCGTGCCATGCCATCCGCTGTGCGGAGCGACCCGGCAGGACGAGACGTGGACACACGGTCGAACAAGCCCCATCCCTCCCAGTGCGAGAACCCGCCGTCGGCACGGCCGGAGGTGCGACGATGACGGCGAGGGGACCGCGTGACCGACGTCGGGTTCTCTCGACGCTCGCGACGGCCGGCCTGACCTCGGCGGTCGCCGGCTGTCTGGGCGGTGGCGGCGGTGACGGGGGCGACGGGTCGACGCCGTCCCGGGGAACCACCGCCGACCAGACCGAGACGACCGACGGGGGCGACCCGGCGACCACGAGCGGCGGCACCGGGACGTCGGGTGTTGGCGGCAGCGTGACTGCCGACGTCTCGTTGACGGTCCGTTCCAGCCGGTCGAACATCGACCAGTTCCAGACGTTCCAGACGACGTTCGAGGCCCTCGAACTGGTGCAGGCCGACGGGACGGTGGTCCGGCGGGACGTCACCACGACGGACGTCGACCTGACATCCCTCGGTGCGGGCGGGAGCGTCGACCTGTTCCAGACATCGCTTCCCGCAGGAGAGTACACCGAGGCGCGGCTCTACCTTCCCATCCAGAACGCGACGCTCACGAACGGCGACGACCCCGAGTTCGAGCGCACCGTCCC
This sequence comes from Haloarchaeobius litoreus, assembly GCF_024495425.1. Lineage (NCBI taxonomy): Archaea > Methanobacteriati > Methanobacteriota > Halobacteria > Halobacteriales > Halorubellaceae > Haloarchaeobius > Haloarchaeobius litoreus. The sequence goes on from NZ_JANHJR010000001.1 coordinate 564,738, forward strand.
CGCCTCGCGGGAGATCCGCAACGGCGACCCGATCGAGCTCCAGTCCGGGAGCACCGTGGACTTCGGGCTCACCATCGCGCTGTTGCGTATCGCCGGTGATGGTCCCTGGACGTACACGCTCGGGTGGGGAATCCAGTAGCACACCCGCGGACACCTCCGGCTTTTTTCGCGTCCGGCCCCAACCCCGACCCGATGGACAAGGAGACGATCCGCCAGCGGGTCTGGAACGACCTCGACGAGAGCGGGACGGCACGGTTCCCGTACCCGCCACACGACCGCATCCCGAACTTCGCCGGGGCGGACGCCGCGGCCGACCGACTGGCCGGGACCGACGAGTGGCGGGCCGCCGAGACGGTGAAGGCGAACCCCGACGCGCCGCAGTTGCCGGTCAGGCGCGCCGCACTCCGGGCGGGCAAGACGCTCTACGTCGCGGTCCCGCGGCTCCGCGACGAACGGTGCTTCGTCGAGCTCGACCCCGATACAGTCGCGGACATCGACGCCGCGACGACCGTCGGCGGGCTGGCCGACGCCGGCGTCGCTGTCGGCCCCGAGGACGTGCCACACGTCGATCTCGTCGTCAGCGGGAGCGTGGCCATCTCCGAGGACGGCGCGCGAATCGGTAAAGGGGAGGGCTACAGCGACCTCGAGTTCGCGGTCCTGTCCGAATTCGCCCGTGTCGACGACGAGACGACCGTCGCGACGACCGTCCACGAGCGACAGGTCTGGCCGGAGCCGTTACCGCACGACGACCACGACGTGCCGATGGACCTGGTGGTGACGCCTGAGCGGACGTTCCGGCCGTCGCGAGCGGGGCGGCGGCCGACCGGGCTCGACTGGGCGGCGCTCTCCGGGGAGCGGATCGGCGAGATACCGGTCCTGCAGCGGCTCCGCGACGAGGACCGGTGAGTCCAGCCGGCGCTCCCCGGCGGTCGGCCCCTCAGAGTTCGAGTGGGTAGGCCGACGGCTCGCACACCACGTCGACGAGGAACTCCCGCGCGGCCTCGACGACCGCCTCGGGCTCGCCCGTCGCCTCTCCGGCTGCCGACTCGACGCGCATCCGTGTGACCGTCGGCGTCTCGAAGTCGAGCGTCGTCGGCTCCAGTTCGAGGACGCTCGTCGCGGCGTCGAACCGGCGGGCGAACGGCGCTGTGTTGTCCAGCACCGGGTCGACGTCGGTGCCACCCTCACGCGCGGTCTCTGCCCGGGTTCGCGTGGCGTCCGGGTCGGCGGCAAAGACGCTGTCGCGCCGGGCCGGTTCGACTGGCTCGGTCGTGAAGATGGACTCCTGACGCATCCAGTGTACAGAGTCTGGGGCCGACCATGAATCGTCCGGCCGCGGTTCAAGCGGGGACTGAGCGGCTCCAAGGACCGGCTGTGGGTCGGTCCGCCGCCGCCGCGGGGCGCTGCCGTCGAGACCGACCGAGAGGGCCGGATGAAACTTCTCGACGGTTCTCGTCCGGCCGTGAAGGGTTCGGGGACGTCGATGAAACGTGGTTTCTCCCGGCGGGCGCGTGAAACGAACCGAACTCACCCCAAGGGTCTGGCCGTTATATGCTGTCGCCGGCACCAGTACGAGTCGTCCGACCCATGGCACCCGCCTCTCGCACACACAGCGTTGACGACCCGGCCACGCTCTCACCGTCGCTCGAACCCCGACCGCTCACCGGCGAGACCGTCACCGTCGACGTCGACGGGCGGCTCCTCCGGGCGGCTCGCTCGGCGCTCGGCTACCTCGACGACTCCGACCAGACCACCGAGACGGGCGCGTGCGTCGTCGACGCCGTCCGCATGCGCGTCGAATCGCTGACGGCTCGCCTCGACGCCCACCCGCACGACCGGTTCGCAGCCCGCTTCGACGCCTCCGACGTGGTGCTGCTCGTGAGCGGCATGTTCGGCGTCGCGCGACACTACGCGGACGCGGCCGAGCCGCTCGCCGCGGACTTCCACCGCGAACGGGCCGGACAGCTACTCAACGTGCTGGTCGAACAGCGGCCGGACCTCGTGAGAAATCTCCGCACCGTCGCCGGGAACTGACGGGGACAGCGGGCCCTCCTACAGCGTCGCCGTCCCTTCTACCTCGCCGCGAATCGCGTTCGCGAGCAGCGGGCGCATCATCCCGACGAGCGGTGCCTCGCCGCTGTCGGTCCAGACGGCCCGGTGGGTGCGGACGCTCGGGAGCTCCGTCGCGGCGTCGGCGCTGACGAGCAACGCCTCGCCGTCGGTCATCAGGACACTCGACACCGCACCGTCCCGTATGGGGACCGTCTCCCACCAGGTCCACGTCTCGACGACGGTCGCGCCCGCGACGCGGTCGGCGACACGCTGGCGGATGGACCCGTCGGGTGAACCGACGGTCACGTCGACGCCGGCCTCGTCCGCCAGGACGAGTGCGTCGAGCAGGTCGTCTGTGAGGAGGTCGGGGGCGGCGACGGCGAGCATCACCTCGTCGTCTGCTGCGCCGACGAGCGTGGCCATCCGTTCGGCGACCTCGTCGCTCCCGTCGGTGACCCAGATCTCGCCGCCCTCGTCGCCGCGCTCCCCCTCACGGAGCTGGGGGAGGAGCTCGCCGAGGCGTTCGAGCTTCCGGTCGACGCGCCGCTCGATGGTGTCGAGGGCGTCGTCGGAGTCGCTGCCGCGGTACTGGCGCGGCTTGGACTGCTGCACGTCGACGAGACCGCGGTCCTGCAGGGTCTCCATGCAGTCGTACACCCGTGCCTGTGGGACATCGGCGACCTCGCTGGCCTCCTTCGCGGTCCCCTGTCCGATGCGGGCGAGCGCGACGAAGCACTTCGCCTCGTACTCGGTCAGTTCGAACGATTTGAGGAGTTCGACCGTCTCCGCGACGATGTCGTCGGTCGCCCCCGCGTCGGTGTCTGTCATGCTCGGTCAGGTCGTTGGCTCTGGTTAGGCTGGGACTCGTTTAGTCGTTCGCACTGTCCGGTGGTCGATCCGCCCGCCGGGGTGGACGGGTCGGGGCGGGACCATCAGGCCGTCGCCTGCGGCGTCTGCTGGAACTCCTCGTCCGCCTGGAGCAGCTCCTTGTAGCGGTTCCGGATGGTGACCTCGCTCACGTCGGCTGCCTCGCCGATCTCGCGCTGGGTGAGCTTCTCGTCGGTCAGCAGCGACGCGGCGTAGATGGCCGCCGCCGCGAGGCCGACCGGCGACTTGCCGCTGTGGACGCTCTGGCGCTTGCCCGCCTCCAGCAGCTCCTCGGCACGGTGTTTCAGCTCGTTCGGGACCGCGAGCTCGGAGCAGAACCGCGGGAGGTAGTCGAGGGGGTCCGCGGGTTCGAGCGCGAGGTCGAGCTCCTTGACGATGTACCGGTACGCGCGGGCGAACTCCCGGCGGTCGACGCGGCTGACCGGCGCGAACTCGTCGAGGCTCCGGGGGACGTTCGCCTGCCGGGCGGCGGCGTACAGCGACGCCGTCGCCATCGCCTCGATGGACCGGCCCGGGAGCAGGTCGTCCTCCAGCGCACGGCGGTAGACGACCGACGCGGTCTCCTGGACGTTGTCGGGGAGGTCGAGCGCGCTGGCCATCCGGGTTATCTCGCCGAGGGCCTGCTTGAGGTTGCGGTCGCGGGCGCTCTGGGCGCGGAAGCGCTCGTCCCAGGTGCGCAGGCGTTGCATCTTCTGGCGCTTGCGCGGGGAGAGGGCGGAGCCGTAGGCGTCCTTGTTCTGCCAGTCGATGACCGACGAGAGCCCCTTGTCGTGGAGCATCTGCGTCGTCGGTGCGCCGACGCGCGACTTCTCGTTCTTCTCCCGGCTGTCGAACGCGCGCCACTCGGGGCCGTGGTCGACGAGGTCCTCCTCGAGGACCATCCCGCAGTCGCCACAGACCGTCTCGCCGTGCTCGTCGTCGGTGATGGCGTCGGTGCCGCACTCGGGGCAGACCTCGCGCTCGTCCTGGGTGCGCTCGGTGTCGTCCCGCTGCTCGTCCGCTCTGGTACGCCGCCGTCCGCGCGACGGCGCTCGACTCTCGGTCGTCTGCAGCGTCTGTTTCGGTCCGGTCATGGGTGAACCATCGAGCGGCTCGGATGCTCGTGTACCGCCAGCTACGGAGTATACTATCTTAATAGTTTCCACTGTAGTACTACGATAGTAGGAAACAGACTGGTCGCAACGACCCCGGCGCAGTCCGTGGTTTTCGCCACCGGGGCCGAGTGGACGGTCGGCGGTCGGCTACGATAGGCGTCCCCGCCGGTCGTCCACGGCGGCCGCGCGATGGCGAGGTTCCCCAGGGCACGATACACCGTACACTGCCTCCCCACTTCGGCGTACACCGCTACAGGTTAGGTACGGCCCGCTCCAGCGCCGGGACGCGTCTCAGAGCTGATGGCGCGTGGCGTCCTCGGCGGCCGCATACACCGCCTCGACCGCGCGCATGTCGACGAGGCCGTGTTCCCCGTCCGCCGGGATCGTCTTCCCGCCCAGCACGCGGTCCGCGAAGAAGCAGAATATCTCCCGCATCTGGTCCGCGGGCTCGTACGTCACGGTGGTCTCGCCCTCGGTGGTGGCGACCAGCAGCTCGTTCTCCCGGTCGCCGAAGAACCCCGGCCGCATCCGCACCTCGCCCTCGGTGCCGACCACCCGGAACTCGGCCGTGTGGTAGGCGTTCTGGGAGACGGAGCAGAGCGCGGTGACGCCGTCGGGGAACGAAAGCTGGAAGCTCGCACGCTCGTCGGGCACGCGGTCGAACCACTCGCCCCCACCGGACCAGGTCGACGCGCTCACGGCCACGGGGTCCGCATCGAGCACGAACCGGGTGGTGTTGATGGGGTAGACGCCCAGATCGGTGACCGACGCGCCCGGGCCCGCGAGGTCGGGCTCCAGCCGCCAGTGCGACGGGTCGTCGAACATCTCCGCGATGGGCTGGGACATGTGGCCGTGAACCTGCACGGGGTCGCCGACGACACCCTCGCGGACGATGCGTCTGACCGCCCGGCACGCCCGGTCGGTCTGCATCCGGTAGCCCACCATCAGCGGCACGTCGGCGTCCTCGCAGGCTGAGACGAGGCGCTCCGCGCGCTCGACCGTGGCCTCCATCGGCTTCTCGCAGAGCACCGCCTTCCCGAACCCGGCGGCGGTCTCGACGTGTGGGAGATGCAGCGCGTTCGGCGTGCAGACGTACACCGCGTCGTAGGCGTCGACCGCCTCGCCCGCAGCGAACTCGTCGTAGGAGAGGCCGTGTTCGACCGACGCCCAGTCGGCGACGACGCGCTCTCGCTTGGCCGCCGAGCCGCTGACGCCGACGGTGGCCCGGCAGTTCTCCAGGTCCGCGAGCGCCGGCAGGACACGCTCGCGAGACCACCAGCCGAGGCCGACGATGGCCATCCGGAGCGTGCCGTCGGCCGTGGGTTCCCAGTCGCGCTCGTCCGTCCCGAGATGTACGTCGAGGTCCATGGTCCACCGTCCACGGCGACGACCGTAACTCCCCGGACTACGGCGAGACTCCCGTCCGTCGGCGCATCGAAGAGGGGAACCGTTTTCGGCCGCCGGCTCCACTGCCCGAGCGAGGACCGTGTCCCACGTCGCCGCCGGAGCCAACCTGGTCGTGACCGCCCTCCTCGCGCCCGGCATCGCCGCCCACGAGTTCGCGCACGAGCTCGCCTGCCGGCTGCTCGGGGTGCCCGTCCACGGGAGCGCCTACCTGAACCCGCTGGCGAGCGACGCGTACGTCGACCACGAGCCGATCGAGTCGTTCCCCGCCGACGCCGTAGTCGCGCTCGCACCGCTGGTCGTCAACACGGGGCTCGCGCTCGCCGCGTTCGGCGGGGCTGTCGCACTGGCCGGGACGCCGGTGTGGCCCCTGCTGGCGTGGGTCGGTGGTACCCTCGCGCTCACCGCGTTCCCGAGTCACACCGACACGGAGTCACTGGTCGAGACGGCCCGGGCGCTCCCCCTGCTCGCCCGTCCGTTCGGTCTGCTCGTCGCCGTCCCGGTGCGACTCGCGACCGCGGTCCCCGGCATCTCGGGGTTCTACGGCTTCTTCTACGCGCTCTGGCTGTACGCCGTCGTGGCCGGTGTCGGGGTCTGAGGAAGGACACCCTAATGTACCACCGACCCGACGGTACGGGGTACCATGGATTACAGTGCGGTCTTCTTCGACCTCGACAACACGCTGTACCCGTACCAGCCCTGCAACGAGGCTGGCAAGCGGGCGGCCCGGCGTCGCGCGACGGACCTCGGCTACGACCTCGACCGCGAGGCGTTCGAGGCCCGCTACCAGGAGGCCCGGAGCGAGGTGAAACGCGAGCTGGCCGGCACCGCGTCGGCCCACGAGCGCTTCCTCTACTTCAAGCGGCTCATCGAGATCCACACGGGCACGCACAAGTCCCGGCACGCGCTCGAACTCGGCGAGGCGTACTGGGAGGCGTACATCGACGAGATGGAGCTGTTCGACGGGGTCGTCGAGACGTTCGACGCCATCGGCGAGGCGGGGCTGGACATCGCCATCGTGAGCAACCTCACGACCCGTATCCAGCTCAAGAAGATCGAACACCTCGGCATCGAGGGGAGCATCGACCTCGTCGTCACCAGCGAGGAGGCCGGCTCGGAGAAGCCGGCGTCGATCATGTTCACGCTGCCGCTCTCGCAGCTCGACCTGCGCCCGAGCGAGGTCGTGATGGTCGGCGACTCCGTGACGGCGGACATCGAGGGTGGCAACGCGGTCGGGCTGACGACGGTGCTGTTCAACTCCGACGAGACGGAGCTGGAGAGCCGGCGACGACCCGACCACCACGTCGACGCCTTCACCGACATCACCGGGGTGGTCGCGGCATGAGCCACGAACCACAGCGCCGGGCGGTCGTCGACTGGGCACCGGAACTCGCGGACCTCACGCCGGGCCGGACCGGCAACCTGAGCGTGCGCGAGGGCGACGCGTTCGCGGTGACGCCCACCGGCGTCCCCTACGACGGCTTCGACGCGGACGACGTGCCGGTCGTCGACCTCACGGGCGAGCAGCTCGCCGGCGAGATGAAACCGTCGAGCGAGGTGCCGATGCACCGCCACCTCTACCGGTTCCTCGACACCGGCGCGGTCGTGCACACGCACTCGACGTGGTCGACGACGATGTCGGTGTTGCACGAGCCGCTGCCGCCGGTGCACTACATGGTCGTCGCGGTCGGCCGTGAGGTGCCGGTCGCGGAGTACGCGCCGTACGGCACCGAGGAGCTCGCGCGGAACATCGTCGACGCCATGGACGAGGCGGACTCGCGGGCCTGCTTCATCGAGAACCACGGGCTCGTCGTCACCGGCGAGGACCTCCCGACGGCCGTCGAGAACACCGGCCACGTCGAGAACCTCTCGCAGGTGTACCTGCAGGCGAAACAGAACGGCGAGCCACGGACCCTCTCCGACGACCAGCTCGCCGTCGTCGAGGAGAAGTTCGAGTCCTACGGCCAGTAGCGCCGGAGATCGCCCAGACGGGCGGTGCGCTCCGTCACGCTCGGCGGGCCGAGTCGTCGCGGGGACAGAAAGATTCGGTGGACGGGCGGAGGTGGGCACGAGCTCCGCCCGTCGTCAAGGCCACCGGCGGCCTGGGCAAGGGGCCGGTGGCGTCCGAAACCGTGCGGCCGACGGCGGTGGGCAGGCACGAACCCACATCGTCGGCGATGCCGCCGAGGTCCCGGGCAAGGACCCGGCAGCGAGCCAGGATCAGTGGCGGACAGCCACGTCGGCGTCCCCCCGGGCACCGACGTGGTTCGGGTCGAACGTCTCGACCCTCCGTATCCCCCATCACGTCGACGTGACCGTAGTCCCACTGATCCCACTCTGGTGGACGTGTGCAGGCACACTCAACTCATCGACCGACACAGTGTCCCACGACGTGAGTTTTAATAACACCCCTGACAAATCACCTCGAACGATACATGAGTCCCGACGACGTCGCTTCGGCGGTCGAGCTCCTCGACCGACGACGGCAGGTGCTGGGCCACCTCGGGGGGGACGGACATCACGTCAGGGACCTCTGCGAGGAGCTAGACGTGTCCCGCTCGACGGTCAACCGCGCCCTCCGCGAGCTCGAGGACGCCGAGTGGGTCGAACGTGCGGACGACGGCTACGTCCGGACGACGACGGGCTCGCTCGCCCTCCAGAAGTACCGCGACCAGGTCACGGCCCTCGACGCCGTCCAGACGCACGCCGACGCACTGTCCCCACTGCCGGGTGACACCCCCCTCGACCCGGCGGTACTGGCCGACGCGACCGTCGAGACGGTTTCCGACGCCGACCCGTTCGAGCTGGTGGGGCGGCTCCGCTCGGCGTTCGAGGAGGCGAGTGCCGTCCGCGGAGTCTGGCCGACAGTCACCGACGACCGGACCGTCAGCGCGCTCGCATCCCTCGCGGACGACCGTGGGGCCGTCGCACTCACCGTGGACGAGGCCGTACACGCGACGATGCGGTCGGTCGCGCCGACGGTCTTCGGACGGACCGACACCGAGCACTGTCGGGTCGAGACCAGCGACGACGTGCCTGCGCGACTCGGTGTCTTCCTCGTCGACGCGCCCGACGACCGCCGCGTACTCGTTGCGATCTACGACGGGGACGGCAACATCCACGCCGTCGCCGACATCCCGGCGACCGACAGGGCGACCAGCTGGACGACGTCCGTGTTCGACACCACCGGGGTCCCGTCGTTCGACCGGGCCGATGTCGTCAGCCCCATCGTCGCGGCCGTACCGGAGGTGCCGACGTGGGACGACGACACCATGGATACGCTTCGGGGCCAGGGGTTCGTCCCCGTTGACGCAAGGACGCTCGCACACGAGGGGGGATGGTCCCCCGGGGCCATGCTTCGGACGACGCCGACGCTCGCGGCCGTCGCGGCGGGCCGGACCCTCGACCGCGAGCACGTCGTCGACGGCCAGCGACGCGAGTTCTCGGTCGACCTCGTCGACACGCTGGTGGCGGGCCGGAACCTGGCGCTGGTCGGCCCCCCGGGGTCGGGCAAGAGCACCGTCTGCAAGGCCGTCGCGTGTCGCTGGCGAGACCGTGGCCTCGGCCCGGTCTGCTACCGCGAGAGCGACAGCGCCGCAGTGCTCGACGACCCGTTGACGCTCGCCTCGTCGCTCGATGCAGCTTCTGGAACGCCGCTGGTCGTCGTCGAAGACGCCGTCCGACCGGCGGCCAACGCCATCTTCGAGACAGTCGAGCAGCTCACCGACGACGTCGCCTTCCTGTTCGACGCCCGGCGGTCAGAGTGGGCCTCGCCGCCGGAGCCGATTGACCCCCGGCGCGAGTCGCTCCGACGCGAGGGCGTCGACGTCGTTCCGATCCCCGGGCTGGACGACGAGGAACGCGAGCGACTCCACCAGCACGTCGAGGCCATCGTCGACGGGCCGATCCCCCCGTTCGACGAGTTCGTCGCCGACGAGGATCTCGCCGACGACTCCTGGGGGACTCCCCAGGCCACGGGGAGCGAGGGTGCCGGGGAGCTGCTGACGCTGGCCCACCGATACGGCAACGCGGCGGACATCTCCCTCGACAGGGACCGACGGGCCGCGAGTCCGCTGTCGCGGAACGTCCGTGACGTCTACGACGCGGTGGCCGACGACCGGAACGTGCTCGTCGTCGCGACGCTCGTGAACGTGCTCAACGCCACCGGGCTCCCGGTGGACCGTGACCTGCTCGACGCGCTCGCACTCGTGGACGACGGCCCCGGAGCCCACGACGTCGAGACCGCCGTGGACGTACTCGAGGGTCGAGTGCTGTTCCCCGACGAGAACGGGACGGAGCTGGTCCACGACGAGTGGTCGCACCGGTTCCTCATGCGTCTCGTCGAGGAGCGCGAGGACGCCAGCGCACATCGCCTGTTCGCCGCGGCCGTCAACCCGCTGTTCCGGCTCGTGACCGACCCCGAGCTGCGCGACGAGCTCGTCCGCTACCGACAGGGCGACGCGCCCACGGTCGCCGCGTTCGACGACAGCCCGGACCACTGGCGAGACGTGGTCGTCGACCGCGTCTACGACCTCGGCCGGGACTCCCCCAGCCTCGCCTCGCTGTACGGGCATCCGAAGTACACCGAACTGACGCTGCCCGACTCCTGTTCCACGCTGTGTCGGCGCAAAGCGCTCGTGGGGCGCGCGCAGATGTACGTCGACGCGAGCGAGTTCGACGCCGGCCGCCAGGAGTGCGAACGGGTCGACGAGATCGGGGAGGCGCTCGAACCGCAGCGGAAGGGAACGCTGCTGCGGGCCCGGAGTCTGGAGGTCCGGAGCATCATCGCCGAGCACAGGGGCGAGTTCGACCGCTCGCGCGAGCTGGCCGAACAGTCGCTGGCGCTCGTCCGCGAGGTCGACGACCGGAAAGGTGAGGCGTCGGTACTGAACAGCCTCGGACTGATCGCGTGGTACCAGGGCGACATCGACGAGGCCGAACGGCGGCTGCGGGACGCGCTCGCGATCTACGACGAGGTGACGGTGAAGCAGACCGAGGCGTCGGTCCTGAGCCATCTGGGAATCATCCAGTGGGAGCGAGGGAACCTCGAGAAGGCCGTCGAGTTCTTCGAGGCGAGCCACCAACAGCGACACGAGATCGGCGCGCGACAGCGGGCCATCAGTACCAGCATCAATCTCGGCGTCGCAGCCAGGGACCGCGGTGACCTCGACGAGGCCGTCGGCCGGCTCCGCGGTGCCCTCGAGGAGGCACGGCTCCTCGGCGTCGCGAAGCAGGAGTCGAACGCGAACAGAGCGCTCGGGAACGTGCTCCGCTGGCGGGGCGAGTTCGACGAGTCAGCAGGGTATATCGATCGCGCGCTCGAGATCGCCCGTGACGAGGACCTTCGGTATCACGAGTACCGCGCGCTGCGCGGACTGGCGGCGACCCGGCGGGAGCGCGGCGAGCTCGACGAGTCGATGCGGCTGCTCGACGCCTGCAACGAGCTCGCGGCCGATGTCGGTGACGAGCGGGACCGCGCACTCGTCCGGTCACACCGCGGCCTGCTCGCGCTCGCCCGTGGGGACACCGACGAGGCGACCGCGATACTCGGCGACGCCGTCGAGACGCTGGAGTCGCTCGACCGGTCGCCCGGCCTGGCCCGTGTCAGACGGTGGTACGGCCGGGCGCTCGATGCCGCTGGCGAGCACGAACGGGCCCGTGACGCCTACGAGGCCGCCGTCGACCAGTACGAGACCATCGGTGCGACACCCTACCTGCGGGAGACCCTCGACGAACTCAGTCAGGTCTGTGAACGCACCGGGGCGGACGAGACGGCGGCGACGTACCGGGACCGCCTGGACGCCCTCGAGGCTAATAACTGAGGCCGCCTCAGCCCCGGGTTGATACGAACTTCTTAATATATCTGGGCATATTCGTTAATACATGACTGTCGTCAGCGTCTCCATGCCGGAGGAGTTACTCGAGCGTATCGACCAGTTCGCGGACGAACACGGCTACACGGGCCGGAGCGAGGTCGTCCGCGAGGCCTCCCGGAACCTGCTCGGCGAGTTCGAGGACAAGAAACTGGAGGACAGGGAGCTCATCGGGGTCGTCACCGTCCTGTTCGACTACGAGTCCTCGAAGGTCGAACACCGGATGATGAACCTCCGCCACGAGTACGAGGACCTCGTCGCCTCGAACGTCCACAACCACGTCGGCGACCACTACTGCATGGAACTGTTCATCCTCGAAGGGGGCCTCACGGACATCTCGACGTTCGTCGGGAAGATCCGCGCCACGAAGGACATCCTCTCCGTCGACTACTCCGTGATGCCCATCGACGACGTGGGCACCATCGCGTAGATGTCCGACCAGACCGTCCTCGTCGTCCGCAACGAGGTCGACCCCGACGCCGAGTACCACGAGGAGGCGCTGCTCGCGCAGTTCGAAGCCCCCCGCGTCGTCCGGTACCCGGACGGCGACAGCCCCTCGCTCGACGGCGTCGACGCCGTCGTCCTCACTGGCAGCACCGCCGGCGTGTACGAGGCCGACGACCACCCCTGGATGGCCGACGAGATGGCGCTCGTCGACGAACTCCTCGACCGCGAGATTCCGACGCTCGCCGTCTGCTTCGGCCACCAGCTCGTCAACGCTGCCCTCGGCGGCACCGTCGAGCACCTCGGCACGACCGCGACGCTGGTCGACGTCGAGTTCGCTGACGACCCGCTGTTCGACGGCGTCGACCCGGTCGTCCCCGCGGTCCACGGCGACGCCGTCACCGAGGCGGGCGACGGGCTCGATGTCGTCGCGTCCGCCGAGCACTGCCACGTGTTCGGCACGCGACACCGGGAGGCACCGCTGTGGACGGTGCAGTTCCACCCCGAGTTCACCGCCGCTCACCGCGACCGACTCGTGGCCGACTTCGGCTGGGAGGACGGCGGTCACGAGTTCGACGACGTCGATGCGACGCGGGTGTACGAGAACTTCCTGCGACTGGCCGCCGACCGCTGACGGCGGGCCGTCGACTACCGACTGCGCTCCTCGCTCCCCGTCAGTGACGCGACCGCCTCGCGCTCACGGGCCGTGGCGACGACCGAGCGGATCGAGGACCCGTCGAGCCGGTACTCGCCGGTCGACTTCTCGCGGGCGACGACGCCCTCGCGCCGCAGTTCGGTGAGCGCGCTCTGGATGCGGTCGCTTCCGGTGTCGACGAACGTCGCGAGGTCGTCCACCGTCATCGGAGCCTTCTCGCCGAGCACCGTGACGACCTCCCAGGTGTAGCGTTCGTTGCAGTCCGCCTCCCGGATGGCTCGCTCGACCCGCTCCGCGATTGGCTCCGTCTCGACGAGTTCCGTCACGTCCGCTGTCGCGTCGAGGCTGTCCGCCGTCGCGGTGCTCGTCGCCTCGTCTCCCCGCCCGGAGCGCCGCCGCTGGAGCTGGTCGACGGCCATCTCGAGGAACGCGATGCGGTCCCGCTGGTCCTGCACCACGTCGGCGTCGACGTCGCCCTCCCGCAACGAATTGGCCTCCTCGCGCAGGCTCTCGTTGCGTTTCTCCAGTCGCTCGACCTCGCCCTCCAGCTCGCGCACCCGTCGCCGGAGCTGGTTGCGCTCGGCCTCGACCTCGGCGTTGGTCTGTTCCTCGTCGCCGTCCTCGGACACGTCGCTGTCGTCGCCGGTGGGGAGCGTCGACTGCTCGCCGGGCGTCTCGATGCCGGTGTTGCCCGCGACGGCGTCGGCCATCTGTTTCGCGGCGTTCGAGATGTCCTTCGCGCGTTCGAGCTCCTCCTCCAGCGTCTCGATGCGCTGTTCTTTCTTCTCCACCTCGGCCTCGAGTTCGAGGATGCGGTTCTCGCGGTGGGACTTCTCCTCGCTGATCTCCTCCAGGTCGTCCACCAGCGCGTCGCTGACCGACTTCAGCTCGGGCCGTTCGAAATCTTCCAGACCGGGTGTCGCGCCGGCGTCGAACGTGCGCTTGCGCCGGAACTGCACCGTCTGGACCTGCCCGTCGGCCCAGTCGGACATCACGAAGGCCTGGCCTGCGTCGAGTTCGGTCACGCGCTCCTCGTAGTCGCTGCCGAGGATCCGACCGACGACGTTCGTGTCGTTCTCCCAGGTGAGGCGGTGCCAGACCAGCCAGTTCGCCTGTGTGATGAAGTCCTTCTTCACGTCGGCCGGTCGCTGGCTGATGCCGACGATGCCCAGCCCGTGCTTGCGGCCTCGCTTGCCGATCTTGATGAGCATCTTGCCCGTCTCGTCCATCCCGCCACCCTCCGGGATGTACTCGTGGACCTCCTCGACGACCAGCAGGAACGGTTTCTTCAGCTTCTTCTCCTTCGCGAACAGGTGCTTCGCGGTCTCGAGGATGAGCTCGTTCGCCTCGCTTTCGTCCAGGTAGCCCGACACGTCGAGGATGATGGGGACGTTCTCCTCCAGCGCGAGGTTCGCCATCCGCTCGGCGTGCTCGGGTGCGATCTGGATGTCGCACTCCTCGTCGGCCCCGGCGTGGAGCAGCTCGTACTCCTCCTTCAGGCCGTAGTACTCGCCGTCCGTGTCGACGATGAGCAGCGGGAACCCGGCCTCCAGCAGCTCCTCGGCGATGACGCTCGCCGAGTTCGACTTCCCCGAGCCGGACTTGCCCGTCACGAAGCCACGCCCGGTCAGCAGTTCCACGACGGGTACCTCCACGGCCGCCCCGTCAACCGTCTCTCCCAGTAGAATCTCTTTCGTCTCGCTCATACCCGTCCTGCGCGGATACTTTCACCCGGGCTACCTGTATCTTTCCGTGGGGGTCGGCTACACCTGGTGGATCTCGGCGCGTTCGCCCTGGTACACCTCTGGGATGTCGCCGATGCTCCAGCCGGGGTTCGTCGTCTCGATGTAGGCGTAGGTCCGGCCCTCGTGGTGGTACCTGAACCCCTCGATATCGGGCCCCCAGATGCCGACACCCATGTGCCCTGGCGGCTGGATGAGCACGGCGTCCTTGTTGAACGCCGGTGCCTCGAGCACGGCCGCGAGCAGGATTGCAGTGTCCTCGCAGTCGTTCTGGCCGTCAACCAGGCTCTCCAGCATGAACTTCGTGTAGTCGTCGAAACCGGCGCTCACGCTGTCCAACGCGTACGGGAGCGACTGGACGAAGTCCACCGCGAACTCCACCTTCGCGTGCTCGCTCGTCGCCCCGTTCGACTCGGCTTCCTCCTTGAGAAGTGTCGCGAGCTCGTTCGCCGTCCCGTTGACGAGTTCGACGGTGACGTACTCGTCCCTGGCGCGGCCCCGCGACCGACGCCACGACTGCTCGTGGGCCGATTTGAACGCGAGCATGTTCACCTCCCAGTCGCGCCCCGCCGTCCGACCGTTCAGCGTCAGCAGGTACGCGCCCTCGATGGGCGTCCGGCCGTAGCGGCTGCCGTGTGACTCGCCCGGCTCCTCCTGGCTCGGCGCGCGTCGGATCCGCTGCTCGCCGGAGTAGACGACGAACGGGTCCGTCTCCATGACGAACTCCGTCCGGTCGGCGTCGACGTCGTCGATGTCCGCGTCGCCCGGCAGCAGGAAGACGACGTACTGCAGGCGTTCGTTCCGCGGCGCGGTCGACAGGTCGAAGTCGACGGTGATGGACTGTCGCCGCTGGGACCGCTGGAAGCGCTCGCTCGTCGCCTCGGCGATCACCTGCTGTCGGGGGTACTCCATCAGCGCGACGTACAGCTTCCCGACGTCGGAGTCGCCGACGGGCTGGTCGGGGTACACCTCGACCTCCAGCCCGTCGATGCTGTAGGACTTCACGTGGGTCCGGTTGCGCCAGTACTCGTCGGTCACGGTGAGCTCGCCGCCGTCCGACGGCGACGCCGCGGGCTGAGGTTCGCCCTCGGGCGGTGCCGGAGCGCGCTTCAGGGAGACCAGCGGCAGGTCCTCCACGCGCCGGAGGGAGTCGTCCTGCGGTCGAACGAGATCACCACGGTCGACCGGGTTGCTCCGACGTCTGCCGGGGTCGTCGTCCGTCGGCACCTGCACCTTGCTGACACACCCGCCCAGAAGGGACGCCGCGCCAGCGCAGGCTCCGAGCAGGTGCCGTCGCTTCATGTTGTCCTGTCGTAACGACCCGGAGGTTATAAAGCATACTGTTATCCATTCACACAGGTAACCCCGTTATGGCGTCGCTACCGAGGCGAACCGACCGTTACCTTCCGTCTCGGTCAGACAGTCCGACCTGTCACGCTGCCGGCCATCGAACGAGCCGTGGCGTACTGGCGACGGACGAGGCATCGAACGATGCGTTTCGAACAGGTGGGCGGTAGATCCGGACCGGGAGAACGCACCTAGCTTTCCGGGGTGGCACCGCCGAACTCGAACGCGGACTCCGACGACGAGGCCCGCTCCCCGGCGCGTTCGGCCAACCTCTCGCTGAGTTCCTCGGCTTCCCGCTCGTCCGCGGACGCGCCTGCGCCGGGGAGCTCCTCGCGGTCGGTACTGGCGGGCTCGAAGTCGATGACCTCCGTCTCCTTCGGGATCGCGTGGATCTCGATGCCGCGCCACTCGCCGTCGACGCCGAGCAGCGCCTCGGAGAACCCGGTATCCTCGTTGCCCGGCACGGCGTTCTGGACGAACCGCATCTGCGCGTGGTTCAGCTCGAACTCCTCGGCCCACTCCTCGTCCATGCCGTCCAGTCGGTGGAACTGCTTGATGGCGATCTGGTCGAGGATGGCCTCGCTCTCGTGGTGCTCGAAGAACTCGTCGACGGTCTGGGTGATGAGTCTAAAGGAGAGGTCGTGGTGCCGTTGGTGTCGTCTTGCTCCCGACACACCCTCACTTACTTTCCGTATGTGAATACATACAGAATTAATCATAGATATTTACTTTTAATTATCTGTCGTTCTACAGTTACTCACGAATCTGTAAAATCCACAGACAGACTGGTCGAGACGTCGCTGTTCGGCAGAAATCTTGATACCGGGTGCAACCCAGTTACGGACGAGTTCCACGTGGGCGAACTGATACCACTCGTCGTCGCCGAGAACCTCCCCTGGTGGCTCGGTGTCCCCCTCGCGCAGCTCCTGTTGCTGCTGGGGGGCATCGCCATCGAGAAGACCTACGTCAACCGTGTGACGCCGTTCACCGGCGCGATGGCGGTGTTCGTCCACGTGCTCGTCTCCGGGGAGTCCTCCATCTGGACCGGGCTCTATCTGGACCTGGGGCTCGTCCTCGGCCTGTTCGGTGTCTGGGCCTACGCGGAGAACATCGTCGTCAACAGACCGGAGTTCAAGCTCCTGGCGTACTTCGCCTACGCTCCCCTGACGGTGGTACTCGTCGTCCTCCTGCCGAGCTGGCTGCTGTTCCCCGCGCTCGTCGTCGGCGCGGTGGTGAACTTCAAGCTCGTCGAGGAGCTGGAGCCGGCGAAGCCGTACTACTTCGGCCACCCGGACGAGGAGCGCGACGACGGCGGGGCCGACATGGGCGACGTCATCACGGTCGTCAAAGAGCGCGTTCGGGACCTTCAGGAGACCGTCGAGGCCCAGCGCGAGGCGAGCTAGAGCCGGTCGAGCAGGCGTTCGTACAGAGCCTCCTCACGGTCGGCGACCGCCAGGACGGCGTCGCTCGCGGCGTCGTAGGCGCGCTGGCTCTCGTCCGGGTCGTCCGCGAGGCCGGCCTGCTTCAGATGCTGGGCGACGGTGCCCCAGTCGTCGTCGATACCGTGGACCTCGGCGACGACTTCGTCGTCCACCGCATCGAGTTCGGGGGCGACCTCCTCGACGAAGGGCGCGAACAGTCCGCGGAACGCGCTCCCACCGGTCCCGCGCTTCTCGACGTTCTGGTACGCGAAGCGGGTACACCAGTCGGCGTCGGGCAGGTCGGGCCAGTCGGGGAGCGAGCGGCCGAACGCGCGCAGGCCGTCGAGCCCGTTGGTCGCGTCGCCCTTCCAGGTCATCGAGTCCGGGTCGAGCATCGCCCGCGCGGTCGTCCGGAGGCCGTCCCGGGCGGCGTCGGCGACAGACCGGCTCGGGTCGTCGACCGCGACCAGCCAGTCGTTCGTCAGCTCGCCGAAGAAGCCGTGTTCGGAGCCCATCGCAGCACGCAGGTTCTCGAGCGAGAGCCGCTTGAGGTCGTCGTGCTCGCTGTCGGCGAGCGTCACCGACTCCTCGTCGTAGTCGACGGCGACGACGACGTGCGGGCTGAAGTGGACGTCGGAGTCGTAGTAGGGGAGGTAGAAGATGTCGACGAACAACAGGACCGGCCGGCCGGCGTCGAGGTGTGCGGTCACGTCGTCCCACGCCGCCTCGAAGGGCTGGCCCGAATCCCGCTCGACGGTGACGTCCAGGTGCTCGAAGAATGCCGTCTCCAGCCACGGCGTGCGCCCGACGAACTGCTTCGACGGTCCCTCCTCGGACTCGATGTAGCTGAAGCCGAGTCCCGCGCCGATACCGAAGCACATCGGCTCGGAGAGTCCCCACCGCCGGTACGTCGCCACGTCGGTCAGCGACGTGGAGCCGCAGTGGGCCCCCGCCGCGTGCTCGAATCCGTCCAACATGTTCCGACCGAGGGCGTGGGGCTAAAAATCGGTGCCGGAACGCGTCGGCCACGTGTCCGGCGACCCGCCCCCGTCCTCACGTCCCGGGGTTTGACGGCGCTGGCACACCGACAGACGCCATGGCCGACATCTCGCTCACACCGGTCCGGCGGGGCCGGCTCGTCGTCGACGGGGGCTACCTGTTCGAGGACGTGGGGCTGGGAACCGCATCGGACCCCTCGCCCACCCACGACCGCGTCGAGTGCCCCGTCTACAACGTCGTCGTCGAGCATCCGGAAGCGACCATACTCTGGGATACCGGCTCGCATCCCGATGCGGCCGACGGTCACTGGCCCGCTGCGATGTACGACGCGTTCACCCACGAGGGCCTGCGACCCCTGCGTGAGGACCTCGACGCCGCAGGCTTCGACCTCGCCGACGTCGACGCCGTCGTCCAGAGCCACCTCCACCTAGACCACGCTGGCGGCCTGGACGCGTTCGCGGGCACCGACGTCCCGGTCTACGTCCACCGCGCGGAGTTCAGCTTCGCGTACCTGAGTGCGAAGACCGGTGCGGGCGACGCCGCCTACCTTGCACCTGACTTCGACCACGACCTGGACTGGCGGCTCGTCTCCGGCGAGCGCGCCACACCCTTCCGCGACGTCGACCTCGTCCACCTGCCCGGACACTCCCCTGGGCTCGTCGCGACGGTCATCCACCGCGAGGCGGACACCGTGATTCTGGCGGGCGACGTGGGCTTCGTCGACGAGAACGTCGACGACCGCCGGCCGATGGACGGCTCGCTGCTCTGGAACAAGGCCGCGTGGTTCGACAGCCTCGACCGGCTCGCCGACCTGCGGCGACGCCACGACGCGACGGTCCTGACCGGGCACGACCCTGACGCCCCCGACCGGCTCGACGAGCTCTGAGGCCGGGGCCGCCACACCGCCGCGTCCGGACCGCCGGCTCCCAATCGCTTTTCACGGTTCCAGTGCATCCCGAGGTATGGTAGGCCCAACGGAACGCGTGCGGGCGGTAGAGCGGTCGAGTATCAGGGTGATGTTCGATCTTGCTGAGCGCCACGACGGTGACCTCGTCAGACTGGAGGTCGGTGAACCGGACTTCGACACGCCGGCACACGTCGTCGACGCCGCCAGCGACGCCGCCCGCGCGGGCCACACCCACTACACCGCGAACGCCGGTCTGCCCGAGTGCCGTCGCGCCATCGCCGAGACGATGCGCGACAGCTACGGCGTCGACCACGATCCGAGCGAGATCTGCGTCACCGTCGGCGGGATGGAGGCGCTCCACCTCGCCGTGCTCGCGACGGTCGGCCCGGGCGAGGAGCTCGTCGTCCCGGGACCGACGTGGCCGAACTACGAGACACAGGCCACCCTCGCCGACGGCGAGTTCGTCGAGGTGCCGATGCCCGCCGAGGACGGCTACGCGCTCGACGCCGACCGGGTCATCGACGCGATGACCGAGGAGACCGCCGCGGTCGTCCTCACCACCCCGTCGAACCCGACCGGGCGCGTGTTCGCTCCCGAGGAGTGCCGCGCGGTCGTCGCCGCGGCCGCCGAGCACGACGCCTACGTCATCGCCGACGAGGTGTACCTCGGGCTGACCTACGACGGCGAGCCGACGGGCATCGCCGCACACACCGGCCACCCGGACCACGTCCTGACGGTCGGCTCCTGCTCGAAGACCTACGCGATGACGGGCTGGCGGCTCGGCTGGCTCGCCGGGGACTCACATCTCGTGGACGAGGTCATCAAGACCCACGAGTCGACGACGGCCTGCGCCTCGACCATCGCCCAGCACGCCGCCATCGCCGCGCTCACCGGCCCGCAGGAACCCGTCGACGACATGTACGACGCCTTCGAGTCGCGCCGCGACCTCGTCGTCGACCGCATCGACGCCATCGACGGCCTCACCGCGCCGCGACCCGAGGGTGCGTTCTACGCCTTCCTCGACCCGGACGTGGAGGACGACCTCGACCTCGCGAAGTTCCTCCTGCGCGAGCACGGCGTCGTCCTCGCGCCCGGCAGCGGCTTCGGCGACACCGGGAAGGGGAAGCTCCGGCTCTCGTTCGCCAACTCCGAAGCACGGCTCCACGAGGGCTTCGACCGGCTGGAGGCCGGGCTGCGGGCGTACCGGAACCGGTAGACGCACTGGATTTTCGCCACCGGTTGCTGTGGCGCGCGGCTGGCGAGACCCTGCGAGCGGTGCGCGGGGCGTCAGCCCTCGAAACGCCACGAAATCTCAGCCCATCCGTTCGCCACCGTTCACGTTCAGCGTCTCCCCGGTCACGAACGTCGCGTCCCGCAGGTAGGCCGCGGCCTCCGCGATGTCCCCGGGCTCCCCGAAGTGGCCGACGGGGATCCCCGCCATCTCCTCGGCCTTCTCCTCGGGCGTGCGGTCGGCGGTCATGTCCGTCTCGATGTGTCCGGGTGCGATGGCGTTCACCCGGATGTCGGGCGCGAAGTCGCCCGCGTGACTCCGGGTCAGCGAGATGAGGGCACCTTTCGAGGCGGCGTAGTGGCACTCGATGGGTGCGCCGGTGTGGGCGAGGATGGAGGAGACGTTCGTCACGGAGGGGTCGTCGTCGGACGCCTCCAGATACGGGAGTGCGGCCTTCGTGACGTTGAACGCGGAGTTGACGTTCACGTCCATGATGCGGTCGAAGTCGGCGGGCGAGAGCGACTCGGTGTAGACGTGCTGGTCGATGCCGGCGTTGTTGACGACGTGGTCGACGCAGCCGAACGCGTCGGCCGCGGTCTCGACGAGGCGCGAGGCCGCGTCGGGGTCCGACACGTCAGCGCCGACGACGACGGCGTCCTGCCCGCGCTCGCGGACGGCGTCTGCGACCTCCGCGGCGGCGTCCTCGCTGGAGTGGTAGTTCACCGCGACGTCGTAGCCATCGCTGGCGAAGCGAAGCGCGATTGCTCGACCGAGACCTCGTGAGGAGCCCGTGACGACTGCTGCTGGCATACCGGCACCACGTGGCCCGGTCCCTTCGTGGTTCGGGTCGCGGAAGCGGGGCGCTCCTCAGCGGGTCCGCGAGGCCCTGTCCGTCGACGGCTTCCACGCCGTCGCGACGTCGTCCTGACCGACGTCGCTGTCGACCGTCTCGTACGCCAGCTGGTCGTCCTCGACCCGGGTGACGAGCCCCGCGTTCCGGAGCTGTTCGAGGTGGGCGAACGCCTCGCCGGCTCCGAACTTCACGTGGTAGCCCGCCATCTCGCCGAACAGCTCCTCGGCCAGCGCCCACGGCGTCGCCGGTTCGACCGTCGCGAGCGCGGCGAGCGCGCGGCCCGAGCGTTCGCGGTGATGTGCGCGCAGTTCCGCGACGCGCGGCGCGAGCGGGAACGACTCGCCGTGGCCGGGACGGGCCAGTTCGACCCGCGATTCGAGCCGCGAGAGGGTCCGGCGGTAGGCCGTCAGCGGGTCGCTCTGTCGGGTGTCGCCGCCGCCGACGTTCGGCGTGCAGGTCCGCAAGATGGCGTCGCCGACGAATCCCACGTCGTCGACGACGAAGGCAGCGTGTCCGGCGGTATGGCCCGGTGTGTGGAGGACGTCCACGCCCGCCACGGTGTCGCCGTCGGCGAGTTCCCGCACGGGCACCTCGTCGGGCACCGGCGAGGGGCTGTCGAAGTCGACCAGCGACGCGACCTGTTCCGAGGGGACCCCCCAGCGTTCGAGCGTCGCGGCGTCGCGCTCCAGTCGGCGCTCGCGCTCGGCCGCGTAGTCGCCGACGAGCGGTGCGTCCCGCTCGTGCATGGCGAGGGTCGCGTCGGCGGCCTCGCGGAGTCTCGCCGCGTTCCCGGTGTGGTCGGCGTGCCAGTGTGTGACGAGGACGTGTTCGATATCTTCGACAGCGAGCCCGGCGTCCGCGATGCCGTCGACGAGGCGGTCCCACGCCGACTCGGTCGGTGGTCCGGGGTCGACGAGTATACCCCTGTCTGGAAGCAGGTACGCGCTGTTGCCGCCCTCGGCGCTGCCGTCCGACCCACCGGACACCTGTATCCGTCGTACGTCTGCCATCGAGTGGTCGTGACCACGGGCGGTCGGCGGAAACGTGTTCCGGGTCGACACGCCGACTCCTGTCGGCTTTCCGGTACATCTATGGTGGTGCCTCCGAATCTCTGTGGCATGTCCCTCCACGCAGTAGACGAACTCGACGACGCGATCGACGTGACGAAGGGGTTGCTGTTCCCCGTCGACATGTGGCTTTGGCTCAAGCTCGCGCTCGTCACGCTGTTCGTCGGCGGCGGCGCAGGCTTCCCGTCCTACGCGTTCAATTTCGCCGGGTCGACCGGCGGCGATGGCGGTGGCGGCGGTGGCGGACCCGGGTTTGGCCTGACCGACGGCGAGTTGCTCCTCGTCGCCGGCGGGCTCGTCGTCGCAATCCTCGGGTTCTTCCTCCTGTTCGGCGCCCTCGGTGCCATCATGGAGTTCGTCTTCGTCGAGGCGCTCGTCGGCGGCGAGGTCCGGATCAGACGCGACATCGGCGAGTACTGGCGGCGCGGGCTCCGCCTGTTCGGCTTCCGCCTCGCGGTGAGTCTGCCGATGCTGCTGGTCGTCCTCGCCGTCGTCGCCGCGTTCCTGTTCCCCGTCCTGCTCGGTGGCGGGTTCGAACTCGGCATCATCCTGCTGCTGGCCGCGGTCCCGCTCGTCTTCATCCTCGCGTTCGTCGTCGGCATCGTCAACGGGTTCACGAGCGTCTTCGTCGTGCCGGTGATGCTCGCCGACGACTGCGGCGTCCTCGACGGCTGGCGGACCCTCTGGCCGTCGCTCACGGACGAGACGGTGGAGTACATCGGATTCGCCGTCATCAACTACGTCATCCGGCTCGTGACCGGGACCGCAGCCACGATGGTCCTCGGCGTGACCGCACTCGTGCTGCTCGTCCCGGCCGCCCTCTTCGTGTTCGGCGTGCTGGCGGTCCTCCCGGCTGCACCGGGCCTGCTCGCGGTCGCCACGTTCGTCGTGGTCGGTGCCGTCTACCTCGTCGCGCTGTTCGCCGTCTGGGCCGTCGTACTGGTTCCCATCGAGTCGTACCACCGCTACCACGCGCTGCTCGTCCTCGGTGACCTCCTGCCGGACTACGACCTCGTCGCGGACCGGCGGCCGGCGGAGAAGGGCGGCTCCGGTGGCGCTACCCCGGACGACGACGGTCCGGGCGGGTTCGACGAAGACGCCGACGGCTTCGGCGACGACCGGGACGACGGCTTTGACGACGACCGGGACGACGGCTTCGGCGACGGCTCGCCCGGTCCGGTGTAGGCCGTCCACGACCCGTCAGGGCCCCTAGACTGAAGCGACGACCAGCCGATGCTGCCCCTATGACCGACGACGAGGACGCTTCGACACCGTACGGTCGACACCGCCAGACGACGGTCTACACGACCGGGATGCTCACCGGGAACGTCCCCGACATCCCCGTCGACCCGGACCGGCTTGCGGAGCACGCCGAGGAGGAGCTGGACGGCCGGGCGTACGACTACGTCGCCGGCGGGGCCGGCGGCGAGTCCACGATGCGGGCCAACCGGCGGGCGTTCGAGGACTACCGCATCGTCCCGCGAGTGATGCGTGACACTGGGACACGGGACCTCTCGACGACCGTGCTCGGCCAGGAGTTCGCGGTCCCCGTCCTGCTCGCCCCCATCGGCGCGCAGGGAATCATCCACGAGGACGGCGACATCGCGAGCGCCCGCGCGGCGGCACGGTGGGACGTCCCGTACGTCTGCTCGACGCAGGCCTCGGAGCCGCTGGAGGACGTCGCCGAGGCGCTCGGTGACACCCCGAAGTGGTTCCAGCTCTATGCCAGCGAGGACCGCGACCTCACCCGGAGCCTCGTCGAGCGTGCCGAGGACGCGGGCTACGATGCCATCGTCGTCACGCTCGACACGCCCCACCTCGGCTGGCGCGAGCGCGACCTCGACCGCGGGTTCCTCCCGTTCCTCGACGGCGACGGCATCGCGAACTACACCAGCGACCCGGTGTTCCGCGACCGCCTCGACCAGCCGCCCGAGGAGAACCCCCGCGCCGCCGCTCAGGAGTTCGTGCAGGTGTTCTCCGACGCGACGCTCATCTGGGGCGACCTCGGCTGGATTGCGGAGCTAACCGACCTCCCGGTCGTCGCGAAGGGTATCCTCCACCCCGAGGACGCGAGAGCGGCCCTCGACCACGGTGCAGAGGGGGTCGTCGTCTCGAACCACGGCGGCCGACAGGTGGACAACGCCGTCGCCGCGCTGGACCAGCTCCCTCGAATCGTCGAGGCCGTGGACGAGGACGCCACCGTCGTCTTCGACTCGGGCATCCGCCGCGGCGCGGACGCCGTGGTAGCGCTCGCGCTCGGGGCGGATGCGGTCTCGCTCGGGCGTCCCTGGGTGTACGGGCTCGGGCTCGCCGGCGAGGACGGCGTCGCGAGCGTCTGCGAGAACTTCCTCGCGGACCTCGACCTGACGGTCGCGCTCGCCGGCTACGACGCCGTCGACGACATCGACGAATCCGCCCTACGTACCAGCTGACGCCACGGTCGCGTGCCGCGACACCCGACCGGTGTGATAGGTAATCACTAACCGGAACGCATTTTTTGTTTCGGCAGAACGGGGCTGATATGAAACGACGCGCGTTGCTCACGTCAGGTACCCTCGCACTGGGGAGCCTCGCGGGCTGTCTCGGCCGTGGTGACGACGGTGAACCAGCCCCCGCGACAGCCACGGACGCCCGGACGCAGACCAGTGGCGGGACCGACACGAACACGCCACAGGAGATCGGTGGCGACGGGACCGAATCCGGCGGGTCGTCGGGCTCGCCGCGGGAGGTGACCGCGAACCCCGGCGACCCGAACCCGACCGACGGCTTCGCACCCGAACCGGACGCCGTCCCGGCGGCGCGTGACATCGACACGTCGAGCTACGAGACCCTCGAAATCGAGGGCGAGCAGATCCAGCTCGCACCAATCGGGGACGTCCACTACTGGTGGGCCCGGCAGGAGGCTCGCATCGCCGACGCCCGGGGGCTGAGCCAGTACCGCGAGTCGCACATCCTGGGCGCGGTCGCGAGTCCGGTCGGGACCGAAATCGACGACACCTTCGTCGGCGACTGGGCGACCGACGAGCGCATCGTCTGCTACTGTGGCTGTCCGCATCACCTCTCCTCCATGCGGGCGGCGGAGCTCCAGTCGGCCGGCTACGAGAACGTCTACGTCATCGACGAGGGGTTCTTCGAGTGGGTCGACCAGTCCTACCCCGTCGTCGGGGCGGACGCGTCGAACCGCACTCTGTACCGCATCGAGGGTCGGACGCGACCGCGCTACGCCGGCGAGATGGTCGTGGCGCATCACGTCGGGAGCGACCGGGTGGAGGCCGCCCCGGTCAGGCGCGACGGCACCTACGAGATCCACGTCCGGTTCGCGGACGTGACGCCGGACTCCCGGCTCCGGGTCGAGACACCGGCCTACGCCGTCACGGCGACGCTCCAGGAGCTGACGAGCAGCGTCGTCACGGCGCGGTTGGCCGAGGACTGACAGACCCTTCCACCGTCAGCACGACGGTCGGTGGCTCCCCCGGGCGCTTTCGATTCTTCCGTCTTCGTCGGTCGCTGTTTGGGAAAGTATGACTACGACCGACAAATACCATAGTTTATCACCATCGGCTCCTGTCGGTGTGGTATGCGACGGCGTGACTTCCTGACGGCGCTGACGGTGGCGACATCGACCACGGCACTCGGCCGACGGGCGGCGGCCGAGGTTCGCGAGACGACGGCGACGACGGTCGACGCGCTGGAGTTCGACTCGTCTGCCAGTCTGCTCGACTCGAACGGCAACTACCTCACCGACGACTCCCGCATCGCCGTCAAGGCCGAGACGACGGCGCTGAACGAGGATTCGGACGGCAACGGCGACGCGACGTACTACGACGCCTCGACGGACATCCCCCTCGTGACCGTCGACGGGGACGTGGTCGGCTTCGGCGCGACGCTGGTCTCGAACCAGGCGAACTTCCGCAGCGGCAACGAGGAGTTCGTCCTGAACGTCTTCGACGCCCACCTCGGCGGGAGCGGGAGCGTCCTCTACGACGAGGGCCACGACCAGTACCACAGCCTGAACGACTTTTCGAACATGGCAAACTACGCCGAGAACGACGGCTACACGGTCGCGGCGACGACCGACCTCGCCACCGACCTCCCGTCAGCCGACGCGCTCTGGCTCACCGCGCCGTCGACCGCGTTCACGTCGAGCGAGAAGTCCGCGCTCTCGTCGTTCGTCGCGAACGGCGGCGCGGTGTTCATCTTCGACCGGGCGGACTACAGCGACTTCGACGAGACGGCGAACCTGAACGACGTGGCGAGCGCGCTCTCGCTCGCGTTCCGGTTCAACGACGACCAGGTGACCGACGACACGAACAACGGCGGCGCGTACTACAAGCCGACGACGACGAGGTTCGACACCGGCTTCGGCTACTTCGCGGACCGGCCGGGGATGGAGATCGACCCCGACGCGACCCACGTCGTGGACGTGACGAGCGTGGCAGACGGCGACACCTGCGACGTGCAGTTCGACTCCGGTCGGGTCGAGAATGTCCGCATCCTCGGCATCGACACGCCCGAGAAGGAGCAGTACCAGCAGTACGAGCGGACCCAGGAGTGGGAGGGCATCGAGTCGCTGACCTACCTCGCCGACGAAGGCGCGGCAGCGACGACGTTCGCCCAGAACGAGCTCTCGGGCGAGACCGTCGAGGTGAGCTTCGACGACGCAGAGGCGGGCATCTTCGACGAGTTCGACCGTCTCCTGGGGTACATCCACTACGACGCCGACGCCGACGGGGTCCGCGACGAGTTCTACAACTACCGGGCCGTCGAGCAGGGCTACGCCCGGCTCTACTCCTCGGCCTTCTCCAACCACGCGAGCTTCTTCCAGGCCGAGCAGGCCGCCCGGAGCGAGGGGCTGAACGTCTGGAGCCAGAGCGACCCGGCGACCAGCAGCGAGATACGCAACGGGAGCGTCAGCGAGCTGTTCTTCCCGACGGCGGCCAGCGTCCGGACGGCTGCCGGGGCCATCGACGCCGCACGTGTGCCCGTCCTCGCCGGGACGAACGCGAGCCAGACCGAGTCGCCGACGGTCACCTACACCGACATCCCGCTCGTCGGCGTGGATTCGGACGCGAACGTCGCACTCGTCGGGGCGCCGCTCATCGACGAGTCCTACGAGCAGGCCGAGGGGTACGCCGTCGACACCTCGGGCTACGGCAACTTCGCGTTCCTCTCGAACCTGCTCGACGAACTCTCGGACGTGGGCGGCCCGGTGCTCGTCGACGGCGGCCACGGACAGTTCGCGAGCGACTCCGCCATCGCGGGCGAGGACGCCGCCTACTACCAGCGCTATCTCGAGGGCGTCGGCCTCGGCTTCGAGCAGATCAACGACCTGAGCGAGAGCCGGCTGGACGACGCGCGGGCACTCCTCGTCGCCACGCCCTCTGAGGGGTTCACGACGAGCGAGGTGGATGAGCTGAAGGCGTTCCGCGACGCCGGCGGCGCGGTCGTCCTCGTCGGCTCCGGGAACGCGGCCGCCAGCGCGCGGTCGAACCTCAACTCGCTCGCAAGCGACCTCGGCAGCGACCTCCGCATCAACGACGACCAGGTCGTCGACAGCACCGACAACGTCGACGGCGACCAGACGGTCCCGACGACGACCCGGTTCGACACGTCCTTCCCCTATTTCTCGTCGTTCAGCGCCGACGACACGCACCTCTCGGTCGTGCAGGTCCACGCCGACGGGAGCACGCTGAACGACGAGTTCGTCGTCTTCCAGAACGACGGCGACACGGCGGTCGACCTCTCGGGCTACGTCGTCGAGGACGCCGCCGGCTACGACTACACCGTCCCGTCCGGGGTCACGCTCGACGCCGGCGCACAGGTCACGCTGCACACCGGCTCCGGCACCGACACCGGCACCGACCTCTACTGGGGCTCGGGCTCGCCCGTCTGGAACAACACCGGCGACACCGTCTACCTGCTCGACGACGCCGCCGCGACGGTGCTCTCTCGAACGTACGCCGGCGATGGCTTCGACGAGACCGACGGCGGCGGCGGCACCGGCGGCAGCATCGCCGTCGATTCGGTCCACGCCGACGCCGCCGGCAGCGAGTACGACAACCTGAACGACGAGTACGTCGTGTTCACGAACCCCGGCGATTCGGCCATCGACCTCACCGGCTACGCCGTCGAGGACGCGGCCAGCACCCACTACGACTTCCCGTCCGGCTTCAGCCTCGACGCGGGCGCGACGGTCACGCTGCACACCGGCTCCGGCTCCGATACGAGCACCGACCTCTACTGGGGGTCGAGCTCACCCGTCTGGAACAACGCCGGCGACACCGTCTACGTCCTCGACGACGGCGGGACGACGGTCGTGAACTACAGCTACTGACGGGTTCGCTCGTCGCCGCGGTCGTCCAGCTCGGCCACCCGGTCCGCGACCGCCGGCAGGAACTCCTCGACGGGCTCGCGGGCCACGTGGTCCGCACGCCCCGCGTACCTCGTCCGGTCGAGATTGACGACGACGAGCGTCGCGCCGTTCCGGAGCGCGGTATCGGGGAGGAGGCTGGCCGGGTCCACCGTGAGCGAGGAGCCCGCGGCGAGGAACACGTCGGCCGTCTCCGCCCGCCGATTCGACTCCTGCAGGGCGGTCCCTGGCAGCCGCTCGCCGAACAGGACCGTGTCCGGCTTGTAGACGCCGCCGCAGTCACAGGTCGGCGCATCCTCGCCCGATTCCACGCGGTCGCGGGCCGCCTCGACGGGGATGGACGTCCCACAGTCCGGACAGGTCGCCCGGGTGCCGGTTCCGTGGAGGTGCACCACGGACTCGGAGCCGGCTTCGAGATGCAGCCCGTCGACGTTCTGCGTGAGCAGCGCGTCGAGGTGCCCTCCGGACTCCAGCCGGGCGAGCGCGTCGTGGGCCGGATTCGGCGCGACCTCGCTGTCGAAGAAGTGCCCGTGGAGGTCGAGCCAGTCGCTCCAGAACCGCGCGGGCTGTGCGCGGTAGCGCCCGATGGTGAACGCCCGCTCGTCGAACTCGTCCCAGAGGCCGCCCTCGCTCCGGAAGTCGGGGATGCCGGAGGCCGTCGAGAGGCCCGCGCCGGTCAGCGCGACCACCTCGTCGGCGTCGGCGATCGCGGCCGCGACGGGGTCCGGGTCTGTCATCGTCGGGGTATCGGTCCCCGACGGTTAAGCACCTGCTGCTCGACGGTGTCTCCGAGCTCCGCACCTCCCGAACCACCCACCGACAGAACAGGCAGTCTTATGACCCGTTCTCCGGACATCAGCGTATGGAGCGTCGCCAGGTACTGTCTGCGCTCTGTGGTGTGGCCCCGCTGGCAGGCTGTCTGAGTGGGGACGGCTTCGGCATCGAGGACGCCGACACGACCGTCCCGGAACGCCGGTGCGTCGCCGACCCGGCGAACGATGCCTCGGTGCGGTTCGCCGATTCGGACGCGGTCGTCGTCTCCGGCGAACTCCTCTCTCACACGCTCTGCGACGACGTGAACCTGAGCGTGTTCACGTCCGAGGACGAGCGCGAGCGAGGGGAGGCCATCGTCGAGGTCGCGCCGGTCCAACCGACCGGACCCGACACCGACTGCGAGCCCTGCGAGGACCAGCCGGTGTGTACCTACGAGTCGCGGCTCACGTTCTCCGGGCGTGTCACCGGTGTCGACCTGCTCCACGGGCTCCCCGGTGGCGGGTCGGCGAACGTCGCCGTCGAGCACCGCAGGTAGATCGACGGAAACTGTCGCGGAACCGCCTCAGACACCCTGGAACCGGTGAACCACCACCGATTTCAGTATCCGAAGGTTGAAACGCGCCCAACACCTCCAGCGTGTATGGAATACGAGACACTTCTCGAGCGAGCACACGCAGATCTCCCCGACATGCCACAGGACGCGGGCAGCCGACTCTCCATCCCCGACCCGGCCGGCGAGACCGACGGCGCGTTCACACGACTCACCAACCTCCAGGCCATCGCGGACGCCCTCTCGCGGGACTCCCAGCACCTCCACCGGACCATCCAGCGCGAACTCGGGACCAACGGCCAGTTCGACGGCAACCGGGCGCGCTACAACGGTTCGTTCTCCGTCTCCGACTTCGACGCGGCCATCCAGCAGTACATCGACGAGTACGTCACCTGCGGCGAGTGCGGCCTGCCCGACACCCGCCTCGTGACCGAGGACGGCGTCGACATGCTGCGCTGTGAGGCCTGCGGTGCCTTCCAGCCCGTCTCGAAGAGCAAGTCCCCCAGCAGCGCCAACGTCAACCCCGACGAGGTCGAGGAGGGACGGACCTACGAGGTCAAGATCACGGGCACCGGCCGCAAGGGCGACGGTGTTGCCGAGAAGGGCAAGTACACCATCTTCGTCCCCGGCGCACAGGAGGGCGACGTGGTCCAGATCTACATCAAGAACATCTCCGGCACGCTCGCGTTCGCGCGACTCGCCTGACTCGGCGGTTCTTCTCTTTCGAGCAGTTCAGCAGGTAGCGACCGCCACCTCCGGCGGGAGCGTTTAGCCCCCGTGGCCCCTGTCTCCTGCATGGACATCGACCGGTACGACTCCCTCGACGGACAGGTCGCGCTCGTCACCGGCGCGAACCGTGGCCTCGGGGCCGAGATCGCGGCCGAGCTGGCCGAACTCGACGCGACCGTCTACGCCGGAGCGAGACGGCCGAACGACGTGACGGCCGACGACCTTCACCCGGTCGAACTCGACGTGACGAACGACGAGTCGATGCGGACCGCGGTCGAGCGAATCGACGAGGAGGCGGGGCGACTCGACGTGCTCGTGAACAACGCTGGCATCGGTGGCCCCTCCGCGGTGCTGCACCGGCTCGAACCCCGGGACATCGACGCCGTGTTCGACGTGAACCTGCGCGGGCCGACCATCCTCACGAGATTCGCCCTGCCGCTGCTGCTCGACCGACCGGGCGGGCGCGTCGTCAACCTCTCCTCCGGGATGGGCGCGCTGGGCGAGGGGATGTCCGGGGGGAGCGCCCCGTATCGAATCTCGAAGACGGGGCTCAACGGGCTGACGGCGTCCCTCCACGGCGAGTACGGGGACGATGGCCTGCTCGCCAACGCGGTCTGTCCCGGCTGGGTCCGCACCGACATGGTTGGGCCGGGTGCGAGCCGGAGCCCCGCAGAGGGTGCGGACACACCCGTCTGGCTGGCGACGTTCCGACCGGGCAGCCCATCGGGGCGGTTCTGGCGGGACCGTCACGTCATCGACTGGTGAGGGTTGAGCCGGCCTGTCGCCGCGTCACTCCCGCTCGATGAGCGTCGCGATACCCTGCCCGAAGCCGATGCACATCGTCGAGAGCGCGGTCTCCGCGCCGGTGCGCTCCAGTTCGTGGACGAGCTTCGTGACGAGCGCCGCGCCGGTCGCGCCGAGCGGGTGCCCGTGGGCGATGGCCCCGCCGTTGACGTTCGTGCGCTCCCACGGCGCGCCGGTCTCCTCCAGCCACGCGGCGACGACGCTCGCGAACGCCTCGTTCACCTCGAAGATGTCCACGTCGTCGACCGTCATGTCCTCCGATTCGAGCAGCTGCTGCGTGGCCGGAATGGGGCCGGTGAGCATCATCACGGGGTCGACGCCGACGACCTCCTGTGCGACGATGCGGGCCATCGGCTCCCAGCCGTTCGCCTCGGCGACCTCGCGCGAGCACACCAGGGTCGCGGCCGCGCCGTCGACGATGCCCGAGCTGTTGCCGGCGTGGATGACGCCCTCGCCCTCCTCGCGGAAGGCGAGCGGAAGCCCGCCCAGGGTGTCCATGTCGGTGCCGGGCCGGGCGTGGCCGTCTCGTTCGACCGTGATCGGTTCGCCGTCGAGCGTCGTCTCGACGGGGACGACCTGCGAGTCGTACCGGCCCGCCTCCCAGGCCTCGCCCCAGCGGCGCTGCGAGTCGACGGCGAGCTCGTCGAGGTCGGCCCGGTCGAAGCCCCACGTCCCCGCGATGCGTTCGGCGGACTCGCCCTGGGGGACGAGCTCCGAGTACTGCTCGCGGTAGGTCTCGGTCATCGACCCGCCGTCGGAGCCCATCGGCTCGCGGGTCATGTGCTCGACGCCGCCGGCGACGACGACGTCCTGGAAGCCCGCCGCGACCTGCCCGGCGGCGAAGTTGATGGCCTGCTGGCCGGAGCCGCACATCCGGTTGAGCTGGACCCCCGGCGGGCCGTGGCGGCCCTCGTAGGACGCCCCCGGACCGGCGTCGGCGGGTATCTCCTCACCCCATCCCGCCACGAGCGGGGCGATGCGGCCGATGTTCGACCCCTGGTCGCCCTTCGGCGTGACACAGCCGTACACCACGTCGTCGACGATGGCGGGGTCGAACCCGTTGCGTTCCTCCAGCGCCCGGAGCGGGACCGCCGCGAGGTCCTGCGGGTGGGTGTCCCGGAAGGCCCCGTCGCGCTTCCCGAACGGCGTCCGCACGGCGTCCACGATGACTGGCTCGTTCATCGGTGGAAACTATACCACGATTTACTTGTTTCTTTCGCCGGACGGGGCGAACTGTATGGACATCCAGAAATCCGGAGAACTATTTGAACTCAGTCTCTTATAAGTAATATAAGTGGGCGATAGAAAATTTTAATACCCCGTACTGTGAATATCGGGACACATGACGCGTACCCACGTCGTGCGGAACGAGGCTCGCACTGGTGGCGACCACCGGTTCGCCGCACACGGCGATCGACCGTCGACCACGGTCACGGGTACGCCGGTTTCTCGCTGACCGTCTCTACTCGCCGGCCACGGCCGGTAGCGCGTGTCCCACCGCCAGCGCAGTCGCTGGACCGTGACCACGCGTGGGGGTACCGCAGCTCGACCGCCCAGACCCGACTCCACGAACCCATGACCGAGTTCACCTTCGAGACGGACGCAGCGCACGCACCCTACAACCTCGCCCACCTGGTCGACGACCGCAGCTACCTGTCTCACCGCTTCGACGTCGAACCGGCGTACGACGACGGCGTCGCCGACCCCGGCACCGGCCGTCGCGACGCCCCGCCGGACTTCGGCGCGCGCCGTCGGGCCGTCGTCGAGTTCTACGGCGACCGCTGCGGCCGCTGCGCGACGCGGATCGACACCGGGAGCGCCGACGACGGCGAGGTCGCGTACCTGTTCAGTGTCGCGGACGACACCGAGGACAGCTGGGCGCTGCGCCACCTCGTCGCCGTCTGCGAGCCGTGCTACGACCTGCTCAGTACGGACTGCACCGACCGCATCGGTGGCTTCGGCGACGCCTACCGTCGCGCGCCCCAGTTCCCCGCCTGGATCGGCGACCCGCGCGTGGCGGTCGAGCGGCTCCCGCTCTCCGGGCGCGAGGTGTGGTTCCGCGACCGACTGAGCGAGCGGGTCGACGTCGAGGCCCCGACCGGCGAGAGCGTCAACGGCGACGCCGCACGCGAGGCCTGCCTCGCCCGGTCGACACCCGCCGCGGTCGCGGTCGCGCTCAACGAGGCGCTCGTGGCCGACGAGCGCGGCCCGCTCTCGACGGCGAACCGTCGGCTCTGCGACCGGTGGGACACGCTCTCCGAGCGAGAACGGACCGAGTACGAACGACGCGCGGTGGACGCCGAGACGGTCGTCGGCGGTGGGTTCGAGCCCTGCGTCGACCTCCAGCGTGCCTGAACACGGGTGGACGCTCCTCCCGGACCGTCGGGCGGTGTTCGCCACTCCCTCCACCCGTTGACGTTCACTCCCTCCACCCGCTGACGCCGTTACCTCCTCACACACGATACCGACCGGCCTCAGACCCCGACGTGCTCGGGGTCGGTGCGCTGGCGACCGAGGAACCACCAGACGGCGAGCAGCAGGACGCCGACGCCCGCGACGGCACCGGCCGCGGTCAGGCTGGTGGTCGCGCCGACCGTGACACTCGAGATGAGCGCGCCGCTCCCGAGTGCGAGCGCGAGGAACCGTTCGACGCCCTGGTCGAGCCGCGTCTCGACGACGGACTCCACGTCGGCCTCCGTGACGTAGTCCGACCGGAGCGTCTCCTCGACCCCGGTGAGGTCGGCGTCGGCCGCCGCGCGCTCGTCCAGCGCCTCGACCTCCTCGGCCAGCGTCGAGATGGCTGTGTCGAAGCGGTCCTCGGCGCTCCGCAGGTCCGCCGCGGCAGCGGCGTACTCCTCCAGTTCCGCGACCCGCTCGCGGAGCTTCGCGACGCGGCCTTCGAGCTCGTTCAGCTCCGAGGTCGTCGCGTGTGTCTCGACGACCTCGTCGATGCGCTCGTCGAGCCCGGTCCGGTTCGCGTCGATAGCCGACTCGAGGTCGTCGCGGGCCATCTCGATATCGGACGCCAGCGAGCGCTCCAGTGCGGCCACGTCGCGCTCCTCCGCCTTGCGCTCCTCCAGTTCACGGGCGGCCTCGGCGACGCGTTCGAGGTCGTCCGCCCGGGCTGCGTCGTCCGCGAGGTCGTCCAGTCGGTCGACCACGTCGGCCAGCGTCGACTCGGACGCGGCGCGCTCGTCGAGGTCGCGCAGTGACGCCGCCAGCGTCTGGACCCGCTCGGCCTCGGCAGCGGTGTCCTGCAGGTTGTCGAGGCGTTCCTCGACGTTCGCGACGGTGCTCGCGTCGGCCTTCAGCCCGTACAGGTCGGTGATGCTGTCCTCCAGTCCGTCCAGCTCCTCCGTGAGCTGGTCGCGCTTGCGCTTGGCGCGTGACTGCAGATGGTCGACGAACGAGGAGGTCGAATCCGTGAGCTCCAGGTTCAGCTCGTTGCGGAGCAGTTCGCGGTCCGCCTCGTCGACGCGGTCGTCCCGGAACGCCGCGACGAGCGCGCCGACCACGTCGTCGTCGGCGTCGAGGCGGGGGCCGTTCGTGGCCGAACCGTCGTCACTCTCGGACCCGGTGGCGGTGTCGGTCGATTCCTCGTCCGAGGGCGCGTTCTGGTCACCGGTCGAGGGTCCCGCAGCGGCGGGCTCCTCGAGGTCGAGCGTCGGCAGCTCGTCGTCCGCCTCGGCGGCGGAGCCGGAATCAGACGCGTCGGCCGCCGCGTCGTTCTCGGGGCTCGCGTCGGTCGTGTCCTGGTCCCCGAACGACCGCTCGATGGACGAGAGGTCCATGCCGCGCTCCCAGTCCGCCGGCTCCTCGTCGGGGGTCAGCGTCGGCTCCTCGGCCCCGGACGCCCCGTCGGATTCCCCGCCGACACTCGCCCCGGACGAGGTCGTCCGGCTCCCGTCGGCACCGAGGACCGTGAGCTCCGGTTCCGTCGCGAACGCGTCGGGGTCGGGGACGGACCCGGTGCGGAGCCCGACCACCGTCTCGACCCGGTCGTTCGGCCCGAGCGGACAGCGGAACTCCACGCCGTCGCCACGCTTCTGCCAGCGGTCGGCCTCGTAGTCGGCGTGGAAGCCCACGTCGTCCGCGTCGATACCGGGCGGCATCGTGTCCCGCAGGGAGACGGCGACCGCAGCGTCGGTCGTCGACTCGATCTCGTACCTGATGACCGGGATGGCCGCGGCGTCGTCGGAGAGGCTCTTTGCCACACGCACCCCGTCCGTCCTGACGACGGTCGATGACCCACCGTCAGCCGTCCCACCCGGGGACGCACGTGAACGTTGCCCAGACATATATTTCACACTGTGCTGCACTCATTTTAGTCTATCGGGCACAGATGTCAA
The DNA here is from genome assembly GCF_024495425.1 of Haloarchaeobius litoreus. Taxonomy (NCBI): domain Archaea; kingdom Methanobacteriati; phylum Methanobacteriota; class Halobacteria; order Halobacteriales; family Halorubellaceae; genus Haloarchaeobius; species Haloarchaeobius litoreus. The sequence goes on from NZ_JANHJR010000001.1 coordinate 600,291, forward strand.
TGGTCGTGGAGCTCCGTCGAGAACCGGGTCCGCGGGCGGCGTTACTTGTCCTGGGGCGGCGCGACGAGCACCGGACGGTCCGCGTCGAGGATGACGCCCTGGGTCGTCGAACCGAACAGGGCCTTCCCGGCGGGCGACCGACGGCGACCGCTCACGCAGATGCAGTCGACATCCCTGTCGGCCGCCTCGTCGAGAATCTCCGGGGCGGGGTCCCCACTGGACTCCGAGAGCGAGTAGTCGATGCCGGCCTCGTCGAGCACGTCACGGACCGCGTGGACCGTGCCGAGCTGGGTGACCGACGCCCCTTCGGGGTTGTCCCGGAAGACGTGGAAGACGGTGACGTGGACCGAATCCGGGGCGTCCGGAAGGTCGACGACTGCCTCAGCCTGGGATCGTGCGCGCTCTTCGGCCGTATCGAGTGCCAGCAGTACCTCGTACATACCCACCGCTACACCCGTGGGTGGCTTATCTTTGGGGGGTTATTTGCACGGATTGATTACGAGACACCCCCGACGCCGCTGTCGGCGTCGGGCAGGTCGTGCTTCTCGACCTCGATGCCGAGTTCCTCCAGCGCGGCCGCCATGTGCTCGTCCTGCGCGTACTCCGCACCGTCCTCCTCGCGGATGCGCTGGGTCGTCGCCAGCACCTCGGCTCGGCGCTCGTCGGGGAACTCGTACTTGTCGGTGGCGAGCTCTATCACGAGCCCGTTGTTGTCGGTGGTGTACAGCGAGTGGAAGATGCCACGGTCGAAGATGTTGTAGCCGCGGCCGTCGGCCTCGATGGCGTCGACCACCTCCTCGAACCGGTCGGGGGCGACGCTGAACGCGAGGTGGTGGACCCCGCCGACGCCGGTGCGCTGCGGCCCGGTGTTCGACGGTCGGTCGTCGCTCACGAAGAACGTGAGGATGCGGCCGTCGCCGGTGTCGAAGAACAGGTGCGTCTGCGACGGGTCGTCGAGGTTCGGCTGTCGGAGCACGAGCGGCATCCCGAGCAGGTCGCGGTAGAACGCGACCGTATCTTCCTCGTTGCTCCCGATGATGGTCATGTGGTCGGTGCCGGTGGTGCGGAACGGACTGTCCGGTGCCTCGGCGGTGACCGGGATCTCCTCGTCGGGCATGTATCCGAGATACTCCACGGAGACGAATATAGCTGCCTCCAAACGACGCAGGTGACGCCGATGTAACCGGCTCAGCGCCGGCTCCGTCTGCCGTCAGCGCCGGTAGTGTCGCTCCCACTTCGGCACCGACCGCCGGTAGAGCACGACACCGATACCGCCGACGAGGACACCGCCGACGCCGAGTGCGACCAGCAGTTCGGTCGAGACGGGCGCGAGCACGAGCCCTACGACGAGGATGGGAACGAGCACGACGGCGAGCGCGAGCCCGAAGCCGGCGAACAGCACCGTGTCGAACAGGAACTCGTTGGGGTCGAAGCCCGCCAGCGCGACGGTCACGCCGAACAGGTAGAGCGCGAGTCCGACGAGCAGCACGAGCCCGACGACGGCCTCGGGGAGCCGCGCGCCCCGCCAGACGACCGCGAGCAGGAAGTAGCCGACACAGGTCGGGATTCCCAGCACGAGGAACGCACGGAACTTCGCCTGCACGACGTCGGCGATGGAGACGGGGTAGATCTGGTAGCTGGCCACGTCGTCGTACATCGTGATCCAGTTGTAGGTGGTGAACGCCGAGAGCGCGAGGATTGCGCCGAACGAGACGCCGGTCGACGGCTCCAGTCCGGTGATGGTCTCGGCGAGGTCGATGAGCAGCCAGCTCACCGCGAAGAGGATCCCGCCCGAGAACAGCACCTTCGTGACGCCGCCGCTGGAGCGCTGGACGTCGAGCAGCGTCTTCACGGTCAGCCCGTCGGCGTCGAACGGCAGCCGGGCCTGCCAGCGCGGGAACGTCCGGCCGGCGGTCCGGGCGGGCTTCTCGTAGCTGGTGTCGTAGACGGCAATGCCGACGGCCGCGAGCAGCGGAATCGGCGCGAGCGCGACGACGACCTCGGGGACGGTCGCGCCGTCGAACAGCCCGTACGGGGTGAACCGCACGAAGTCGACGCCGGTGGTGTAGGCGAGCCCCCCACCCGCCGCGAGTCCGAGCAGGAGCAGGCGGCCGGACGCCCCGCGCGTCGACAGCCCGATGGCGGCGAACGTGATGGTCACGCCGAGCAGGAACATGGCGGTCGTGGTCGCCCACGCCGTCGGAATCGCGAGCGGGGTGAGGTCACCCGAGACGACCGCCGGCGTGAAGCCGACCGCGATGGGGAGCAGGAAGAGGACGGCGTAGTACACGGCGTCCTTCAGCAGGAAGACGCCGAGCAGCCGGCGCTGGGAGACCGGCAGCGTGCGGGCGCTGAATACCAGCATCGTCACGTCGCCGAGCACGTCGCGCATGGCGTCCTGGCCGACGAATCCGGTCGAGCCGGTACGTAGCCCGAAGAACAGTGCGAGGCCGTGGACCCCCGCCACGACGGCGGCGATGTCGGTGCCGGTCGTCGTCAGCAGGTACACCGCACCCGATGTCAGGAGCGCGACGAAGACGGGGAAGCCGGCGAACCGGCTGCCGCCGAACAGCTCGCTGTGGAGCCGCCACTCCTCGCGGAGCATCTCGACGAACAGCCGCCGGTTGAGGCTAGTCATCGCCCGGGGTCGCCGCCGGTTCGGTCCACTCCTCGTCGCTCCCGACGTTGGCGACGAAGGTGTCGAGCAGCGACTCGTCGGGGTCCATCTCGCCCGGACGCCGGTCCGCGATGAGCCGGCCCTCGTAGACGATGCCGACACGGGTGCAGATCTCCTCGGCGACCTCGATGTGGTGCGTCGAGATGAACAGCGTGTTGCCCCGTTCGCGGTAGTCCTGGAGGTAGCGTTTCACGCGCTCCTGGACGATGGGGTCGAGGTTGGCCAGCGGCTCGTCGATGAACACGACCTCGGGTTCGTGGAGGAACGCCTGGGTTATCATCACCTTCTGCTGCTGGCCCCGCGAGAGGTCCGTGCTCAGGGTGTCGAGCTTCTCGGCGAACGAGAGCCGCTGTGCCCACTGCTCGACGCGCTCGTCGACCACGTCGGACGGGACGTCCCGCACCGTCGCGACGAAGTCGAAGTACTCCCGCGGCGTCATGAAACTCGGCGGTGACTCCTGCTCGGGGAGGATGCCGACGTGTCGGCGGACTCCGACCGGGTCCGCGACCGGGTCGTGGCCCAGCACCGACGCGGTCCCGGAGTCGGGCTGGAGCTGGCCGGTCAGGATACCGATGGTCGTCGTCTTGCCGGCACCGTTCGGGCCGAGCGCCCCGAACAGCTCGCCGGACTCGATGTCGAGCGAGAGGTCCGCGAGCGCGGTGACGTCGCCGTAGGTCTTCCGGAGGTTCTCGGTTCGGATCGCACTCATCAGTCGTCCGATGTGACGTATCGAAAGATAAAGACGGTTCTGCCCGAGGTATTCATCCACTATCTGGCTCTCGCGTCGAGAGAACGGCCGAGGGAACCCCTCGGCTCGCCCGCTCAGTTCGTCCGGCCGCTACGGACCCGCCGTCCGAGCCGCTGGAGCGGTCTCGTCCCGGTGTACAGCTGGACCAGGAGCGAGACGACCATGGCGGCGGAGAACACGAGTGCGACCCCGACCGGCCCCACGTCCGCGAGCAGCGGGACGCCGAGGTCCGCGGCGATGACGGTCGCCATCGCCGCGAGCCCGAGCACCAGATAGTGCTGGTACCACGGCAGTCCCGTGGTGCTCATGACCGTGGTGTAGGGCACGAGTTCGTCCGCGAGGTCGGTGAGCGACACCGACTTCGTGTTCGAATCGTACTCCACGATGTCCAGCCCGTCGAGCTTGGGCAGGTGGGTCTGGTGCAGGGAGGCGTAGACGCTGTCGCGGATGTTCCGCGGCGGCGGAGACTCCCCCGTCTCTTCCGCCGCGATGGACTCCGAGAGCTCGCGGAGCGTCGAGTTCCCCCCATTTCGACGGAGCTCCTTGAGTACGAGTCTGCGACGCTGGTTGCTCAGTACGGAATGTATATCCCCCTCTTCGAGCGCTGTCGCGTTCACAGCGCGTTCGGTACGACTAATCGATGGCGTGCTGATTGACACCTCTCTTCTCCCCCGGTGTGACGAAGGTTACCAACCATAATAGCTCTACGCCCTGCATGGCCAACACGTTTATATACTTACCCCGTTTCTGCGGATGGCCGGAAACGGGTCGTTACCGGTCGGTTGCGCCGGATAACCATCTCTTACGGTTATTTACGTCGGCGACATGCGGGCTACCGTCGCGGTCGGTCGGCGCGACACCCAACAGTTAACCCGGACCCAGACACTGCCTCGGATATGCACGTACTCGTCCCCATCGACGGCTCGGAGCCGAGCGTCCGCGCCCTCTCGTTCGGGATCGACCTGGCGGACCGCTTCGACGGGGAGCTCGACGTGGTCCACATCGGCGATCCGAACGCGGCGGCGACCGAACAGCTGCTCGACCGGACGCGCGAACAGTGCGAGGCGGGCGGCGTCGAGGCGACCATCGAGGCTCGACCGGAGGTCGAGGACGAGTCCCGGCTCCACTACGCGACCAAGATCGGCGGCCAGATACTCGAGCTCGCCGACGAGCGCGGCGTGGACCACATCGTCATGGGCAGCCACGGGCGGTCCGGCCTCGACGAGTACGTCCTCGGGAGCGCGGCCGAGACGGTCCTCGATGCTCAGGAGTACCCGGTGACGGTGGTGCCCTAACCGGATGCTAAACGTCCTGTTGTTCCTCGGAGTCGCAGCCGTGGGAACCGGCGTGACCTGGGTCGGTAGTACCTGGTTAGAGCGGGCGAGCGAGCGCATCGGCATCCACTACGGGCTGCCGCCCGTCGTGCAGGGTGCCATCGTCGCCGCCATCGGCTCCAGCTTCCCCGAGCTGTCGAGCGTGCTCCTCGCCGTACTGGTCCACGGGGAGTTCGAGCTCGGTGTCGCCGCCATCGTCGGCTCGGCGGTGTTCAACATCCTCATCATCCCCGCGGCCGCGGGACTGAGCGGCGAGGTCGGGCTCACCGCCGACCGCGACCTCGTCTACAAAGAGGCGCAGTTCTACATGTTGTCGGTCGCGACGCTGTTCCTCGCGTTCGCGTTCGCTGTCATCTACTACCCGACGGAGACCGGCACGGCGCTCAAGGGGAACATGACCCCGCTGCTCGCGCTCATCCCCCTCGCGCTGTACGGGCTCTACATCTTCAACCAGTACCAGGACACCAACGACTACGACGCCAGTCACCACGAGCGCTCGGCGAACATCGGGCGGCGCTGGCTTGAACTGATAGCCGGTCTGGCGGTCATCCTCGTCGGCGTCGAGATGCTCGTCGTCAGCGCGATCGAACTCGGCAACGCGCTCGGGACGCCCTCGTTCGTCTGGGGGCTGACCGTCATCGCCGCGGGGACGAGCCTCCCCGACACCGTCGTCAGCGTCCAGGCGGCCCGCGGTGGCCGCGACTCCACAAGCCTCGCCAACGTCTTCGGGAGCAACATCTTCGACCTGCTCGTCGCGGTCCCGCTCGGTGTCGTCGTCGGCGGGGCCGTCGAGATAAACTTCTCGCGGGCCGCCCCGATGATGGCCTTCCTCGTGTTCGCGACGGTGGTGCTGTTCACGCTGATGCGGACCGACATGAACGTCTCCGGCAGGGAGGCCTGGCTCCTCCTGGGGCTGTACGCCCTGTTCGTCGTCTGGCTCGTCCTGGAGGAGCTGGGCATCACCACCTTCGTCAAGGGCGGCTGACGAGCGGCGGCACCGGAGACAGCGATTTTCGGTCCGGTCCGCAGTGCGAGCGTGGACGCCGTCGAGTGTTCGACCGTCGTGTACGTGCCCCGCGAGGAGGCGTTCGAGTTCCTGCTGGACTTCGCGAACCACGAGCGCTACCCGGAGCGACGTCCTCCCACCCTCGATTCGCCGGCGGAGACCGGGTCGCTCTTGTGGGTCCGCCTCCTGAGCCGCACCCATGGACGGAGCGCTCGGACCGCCGGCGAAGATGGCCGAGCAGGCCGACGAGCTGACGCCGATGATGCGGCAGTACTTCGAGCTGACCGGGCGCTACGACGACGCGCTCGTGCTGTTCCAGGTCGGCGACTTCTACGAGACGTTCTGCGAGGCCGCCGAGGTCACCTCCCGCATCTGCGAGGTGACGCTGACCAAGCGCGAGGACTCGACGGGCCGCTACCCGATGGCCGGCGTGCCCATCGACAACGCCGAGACGTATATCGAGTCGCTGCTGGAGGCCGGCTACCGCGTCGCGGTCGCCGACCAGGTGCAGGAACCGGAGGACACGACCGGTGTGGTCGACCGCGCCGTGACGCGCGTCGTCACGCCCGGCACGCTCACCGAGGACGAGCTGCTCGCCTCCGCGGACAACAACTTCGTCGCCTGCCTCACCCGGAGTGCGGACCCGGACGACGACCCCGCGACCACCGGCGAGTACGGCTTCGCGGTGCTCGACGTGTCGACGGGCGACTTCTACGCGACCGCCCCGCCGTCGCCCGCCGCCGTCGCCGACGAGGTCGGCCGATTCGACCCCGCCGAGGCCATCGTCGGCCCCGAGGTGGGCACCGACGCCTTCCCGGCCGACTGCATGGTCTCACCGTTCGACAGAACGGCGTTCGACGTCGACGCCGCGGCCGAGACGGTCCGCGAGTACTTCGGCGACCCCGACAGCCTGCTCGCGGGCGAGGCCGAGGTCCGGGCCTGTGGCGCGCTGCTCGCCTACGCGGAGTACGCCCGCGGCGGCGCTGGCGAGCCCGCGACCGACGACTCCGAGGACGCCACCGACCCCGAGGACGGCCACCTCGACTACCTCAACCACCTCACCCGGTACGACCCCCGCGAGTACATGGTGCTCGACCCGACCGCGCTCGCCAGCCTCGAGCTGTTCGAGCGCCGCGCCGTGCGAGGAATCGAGGGCGCGACGCTCGCCGACGTGCTCGACGAGACGGCCTGTGCGATGGGCCGCCGCCGGCTCACCGACTGGCTCCGCCGGCCGCTCGTGGACGAGGAACGGATCGCCGGCCGGCACGACGCCGTCGGCGAGCTCGCCCGCGACCCGGCCACCCGAGAGCAACTCCACGGACTCCTCCGCGACGTCTACGACGTGGAGCGGCTCATCGCCCGCGTCTCCCGCGGCCGGGCCAACGCCCGGGACCTCCGCTCGCTGAAGGACACGCTCGACGTGGTGCCGGAGCTGAAGGCGACCCTCGCCGACGCCGACTGCGACCGCCTCGTCGGCCTCCGCGACGGCCTCGACGAACTCGAAGACGTGCGGGACCTGATCGGCCGTGCCATCCGCCCCGAACCACCCATCGAGGTGACCGAGGGGGGCGTGATTCGGGAGGGCTACGACGACCGGCTGGACGACCTCCGCGAGACGGAGCGCTCGGGCAAGCAGTGGATCGACGAGCTCGAGGCGGGGGAGCGCGAGCGCACCGGCATCGACTCGCTGAAGGTCGGGCACAACCAGGTCCACGGCTACTACATCGAGGTGACGAACCCGAACCTCGATTCGGTCCCCGAGGACTACCAGCGCCGACAGACGCTGAAGAACTCCGAGCGGTTCTATACGCCCGCGCTGAAGGAGCGCGAGGACGAGATCTTCCGCGCCGAACAGCGCGCCGACGACCTGGAGTACGAGCTGTTCCGCGAGGTGCGCGAGACCGTGGCCGCCGAGACCGAGCGCGTCCAGCGCCTCGCGGACCGCGTGGCGGCGCTCGACGTGTTCGTCGCCTTCGCCACGGCCGCCGCGCAGTACGACTACAGCCGTCCCACCTTCGCCGAGGACGGCATCGACATCGAGGCCGGCCGCCACCCGGTCGTCGAGCGCACGCAGGAGTCGTTCGTGCCCAACGACGCCAGCTTCGACCGCGACGAGTTCCTCGCGGTCGTCACCGGCCCGAACATGAGTGGGAAGTCGACGTACATGCGGCAGGTCGCCCTGGTCTGCATCATGGCCCAGGCCGGCAGCTTCGTCCCGGCCGCCGCGGCCGACCTCCGCATCCTCGACCGCGTGTTCACCCGCGTCGGCGCGAGCGACGACATCGCCGGCGGGCAGTCGACGTTCATGGTCGAGATGACCGAGCTCGCCGACATCCTGCGGGAGGCGAGCGAGGACTCGCTCGTCCTGCTCGACGAGGTGGGGCGGGGCACCTCCACGGCTGACGGGCTCGCCATCGCCCGCGCCGTCACCGAGTACGTCCACGACGAGCTCCGGGCGACGACCCTGTTCGCGACGCACCACCACGAGCTGACCGAGACGGCCCGCGAGCTCGACGGCGCGTTCAACCTGCACTTCTCCGCGACGGAGACCGACGACCGGGTCCGGTTCAACCACGAGGTCGGGCGCGGCCCCGCCACGGCGTCCTACGGCGTCGAGGTCGCCCGCGCGGCCGGCGTTCCGCCCTCGGTGCTCGACCGGTCGCGGGAGCTGCTGGCCCGGACGACCGCCGAGGCGGTCCCGAACGGTGGCGTCGACGCTGACGAGACCGAGAGCGACGGAGCCGACCTCGTCGCCGCCGACGCCTCCGCGGTCGCCGACCGCCTCCGCGAGATCACCGTCGCGGACACGACGCCGATGGAGGCGCTGCGGCTCCTCGACGAGCTACAGCGAGAACTGGAGTAGTTCCTAGACGGGGGCCTCGAACTGGTTGTCGCACTCGGGGCAGCGCAGGTACTGCCCGTCCTCCGTCATGAGGAACTGGAGCGTCTCCGACTCCCCACACTCGCGGCACTCCATCGGAACACGGATGTCCTCGCTCGGCTTCGGTGCCCCGAGCGCGATGACGACCGCGACCTCGTCGCCGTCGTTGACGCTCGTCTGGAAGTCGCCCGGCGCGAAGCGGACGACCTCGTGCTCGCCGACCACGAACTCCTCCTCCGGCGTCTGGAACGTCACCTCGCCCTCGACCACGTAGAACACCTCCTCCTGGTCGAAGTGGGCGTGCATCCCACCCGAGAGCGCCTCGCCGGGCTCGATGGCGTAGTAGTTGATGGCGAGGTCCTCGGTGCCGAGGTGCTTCGAGAGCCCCCGGCGGTCGAGGTCGGAGCCGTCCATGAACGCCGGTTCCACGTCGTCGATGTCAACTCTCTCCATGTGCCGGCTTCCGGACGGGAGGGTGAAAAGTCCACCCGTCGCGGCGAGGGCGTCGCTGGCGTCCCGGCCGGGTCTCACTCGCCATCGGACGGCGGCTCGACCGCCGAGAACTCCAGTCCCCGGTCGGCCAGCATCCGGCGTGCCCGCTCGGTGACCGACGGCGCGACGAGGATGCCCCGGACCGTGGCGTCGGCGTGGAGGTCCCGCTCCAGCGCGTCCACGTACCGGGACAGCTGGCCGACGGCGTCCGGGCCGACGCGCTTTCGCTTGAGCTCGACGACGACGACGTTCCCGTCGGCGTCCTCGCCGAAGATGTCGACCGCGCCGGCGGCTGTCCGGCGCTCCGTGACCAGCGGCTGGAACCCCGGCTCGACGAGTTCGGGCGAGTCGAGGATCCGCTGGCGGAGGTCCTCCTCCGAGCCGGTGAGCGAGAGCGTCTCGCCGTCGTCGACCGCGAACGCCGACACCTGCCGGACCGACTCGAACGCGACGACGAGTTCCTCGTCGGGATTCGACCGCGTGCTGACCAGCCGGAGCTCGTCGGTCCCCGAGTCCGCCGCGTCGCCCTCTCCGTGCTCGACGCGCTGCGAGCAGCCCGGCGGCTGCCAGTTCACCGGCTGCTGGCGCTCGTCGGTGTGGACGAGGACGGTTCCGTCGGGTTTCGCCGTGACGTGGCGGTCGCCCGGTCCCAACGTGCTCGACGCGCGGCCGTCGTAGTCGACCGCACACCGGCCGAAGACGGTGAGCAGATCGCCGTGTTCGAGAGCGTCTGCCATCGCCGCCGCCGCCTCGGACAGCGTCGGCTCGACGAGGGTGCGGACGCCGGCTCCCGCTCGCTCGCGTGACACTGCTCTCTTCTCGGTGGCGGCGGTACAAAAGCCGCACGCGTCGCTGTCGGCGGGCGACCCGGAGCCGGCGGGGTCGCGGATCAGGGAGCCAGCAACACCGTTCTCCCCTCGGCGGCCCACTCCCGAATCCGGGTTCGGAGGTGGTCGCGGGCCTCCTCGGGTTCGAGCTTCCCCAGTTCGGACAGGACGCGAACCGTGTCGGCGACGCCGCGGTACCACGCCGAGACCCGCGCCGCGTCGGCCACCGGGTCGGTGCCCCTGCGCAGCGAGACGATCGCGCCGTCGCCCACGGGTTCGGCGTCGTCGAGCGCTCGGCCGAACCAGCACGGCTGGAACGCACCGACATCCCCGGTGCGTGAGACGACGAACAGCGCCTCGTACTCCAGGAAGTCGAACCGCTCCGGGAGCGCGTCGAGCGAGGTGACGGTCCCCCGTGGTTCGGGGTCCACCGGCGGGTCGTTGCCTCCCGGTACGTCGGGGCCCTCGCCCCCGACGACGGCGTCGTGAGCGGCGACCTCCCAGTCTCCGTCGGCTCCGAACGGGTGCTCGGGGCCGATGTCGTCGAACAGAGCGAACCCCAGCGCGCCCCACTGCGAGTGGTGCAGCGAGTACGTCCCGTCGGCGCGGCCGTAGGCTACGAGCGCGCGGTGGCCCATGCTCCTCCTTCTCGTCGTGTGGTCGCCGTCCCCGGTCCAGTCTTTGTACAGCCGTGCGTCCGTCGCATCATCCACTCTGCCCCCGGCTTCCGGTATAAAGGGTGGCCGCGAGGCCCGCGGCCACTCACCGCAGCCGCGGCGCGAGCGCACCCAGCAGCTTGTTCTCGGCGCGCCGGAGGTGCTCCTCGGCGGTGCGGCGGTCCACACCGAGCGCCTCGCCCAGCTCCTCCGTCGTCGCTTCGCGCGGAATCTCGTAGTAGCCGGCCTCGAAGGCGGTGACGAGCGCCTCGCGCTGGCGCGGGCTGAGGTCCGGCAGTAACGTAGAACCCATCAAGCTAAGATCTTAACATATATTCCCTCAATCTCACCATAAGTCTGAAAATATATCAACCGGCATTAAAATAATTAAATACTTTTATATATTATAAATTATATAGATTTAAGTAATACTGGCGGAAAATCCGCGCCGTAACACGAAATAGCCGAAGGCGAGTGTTAGAAGCGATGGGTACTGGTGCAGCGATCGGTGCAGTAACTTCGATAGCTGCGGCCAGTTCAGAGCAGACAAGTAATATCCAGATACGCAAAGAGACTACTCCTGCAACGGCCGTTGATGCACGTCAAGCAGTCCAATCCTCTGCTGGTAGCGAACTACTCTCGATCATTGGTGGGCCAGATTTCGAACTCTCTGAAGCGACAAAAACACAGAGTTACATCGGCGATACGACGGTATCTGAGGCCGTTTCAGTCCCGACTGAAGTGGGGAAAATTCAGGTTATCAACAGTGATTACAGTCCCCAGTTGTCTCATTTAGAAATCAGTGTTGGTACAGACATATACAATAACAATATTAGTATTTCAGAGGATGCAAGAGGTCCTGCCAATGTCGCATCACACATCTATGGGAATTCCGAGGACGGATTCTGGCATATCCGGGAAGCAACTCAAAGAGAGGAAAATCAGGTCACGGATGAAATTGAGTCCGAAAGAACCCCATCGTTAGTTAGCGTCGGTGAAAAAATATCTGGGCCAGATGCGCATAGTTCTCCTGAACATCGTGCAATAATTGATGGAAATATATATTCAACTGATAATGATAAAAACCCAGTATCGAACACCGGCCGGAGTGACGTAGTGGCAAATGGATGTGAAGAAGACGGACTCTGCTGTGCTGCAGATTTGATGCTAGCGTACCCCCACTGCGCCCTCGGCGCTTGGGCCTGTTCCGGAGCGGGTCCAGGCGGGTTAGCGTGTGTAGTCGCATTAGTTAATCTGTGCTTCCCTAGTGCTGCTCTCGTAACAATCTCTGGGTGCTGCGAAGCAGTTTACAATAACTGCCTATAAATGGATGATTAGAGGATGAGGAGAACCGAGTGGCGTTTCGATGCGACAACGTCGATACTGCACCGGGGGCTGGCAGCGCTGATGTTCGCCTCCTTTGGTGGTGTTTCGCTGTTGCTCACATACACCCTGAGTCTGGTCGTACTTGGGAGAGTGGCTGGAATCAACGAGAGACCGTTCTCGGTCGCTGTCATTGTACTGGTCGTCGCCGTCACGTACTGGCTCGGTATCGACGGGCAACTGGAGGGTCTCTGGCCGTTTCGTGACTACAGCGTCCACCTTCCCGTCGTCGCGTCAGTCGTCGGCGCGGTCGGGCTCGCGGCCGCCGCGACCGTCTCGTTCGACGCGCTCGTCGGCTCGTTCCTCCTCGTCTTCGTCCCCTCGGCGCTCCTCCATGGGACCTGCCGGTCGGCAGGTGAGGTGGACCTCGATACCGGCCGTGTCGAGGTGAACGGCCGTCGCACGACGGTCGGGGAGGTCGAGTTCGTTCGGACGATTTCGGTCGGCATCGTGACCGTCGTCCGGTTCGAACCGACGGCGGACGCGGACGCACCGCTGTCGACCCCGTTCGTAGTTCGCCCCGAGACCGCCCGAGAGCTCCGTCAGCTGCTCGAACCCCGGCGCTGAGGGGGACGAAACGCTGTCGGGAGACGACAGCTCACCGCAAGCGCGGCGCGAGCGCACCTAACAGCTTGTTCTCGGCGCGCCGGAGGTGCTCCTCTGCTGTCCGGCGGTCCACGCCCAGCGCCTCGCCGAGATCTTCGGTCGTCGCTTCGCGCGGAATCTCGTAGTAGCCGGCCTCGAAGGCGGTGACGAGCGCCTCGCGCTGGCGGGGGCTGAGGTCCGGGAGGACCGCGTCGAGGTCGACCAGCGGGGAACTGCGGGACGGTCGCGCCCGGTCGTGCTTGGCCTCGACCGTCACGTCGTGGTCTGCGACCACGTCACGGTAGAACCCCGTCAGGTTCGCGGGGTCGAGTGCGAGCACGCGGACGACCTTCGCGCCGCGCTCGTACCGGATCGGCGGGACGAGGAGGCAGTCGTTCGCGGCGACGTAGGGCTCGATGGTGTCGTCGTGGTCGCGGAGGCAGGCCGCGGTGACGAGCAGGAGTTCGTCGTCGTGTGCGACGGCGTCGGAGACGCCGACGGCGTCCTCGACGTGCTCGCGCACGCCCTCGGCGGGGCCGCGCACGTGGAGCAGGTCGCGGTGGTCGTTACACCAGAGCTCGACCGTCGCGTCCGTCCCGGCGGTCGCGAGCGCGTACGGGCTGTCGTCGGCGACGCGGGCGGTGACCTCGTGCATGAGTCGATGTTCGCGGACGATATTTAAAAACACCTCCCATAGCTTGCTATTCTCCCTTCGGTCTGGGCGTCATCTAGCCAGGTATGCAACAGCACGACGACGGCGACGAGGGCGGCCACGACGTCGGCGAGCCGTCCGAGCAGTGGCGGGAGTACCAGGGCGCACCGACCGGCACCGACATTGAGTGCGAGGGGTGGCGACAGGAGGCGGCGCTGCGGATGCTGAACAATAACCTCGACCCCGAGGTCGCGGAGAAGCCCGAGGAGCTGGTCGTCTACGGCGGCACCGGCCGCGCCGCCCGGAGCTGGGACGCCTACGACGCCATCCTGGCCGAACTGCGAGAGCTTGGCGACGACGAGACGCTGCTCGTGCAGTCGGGCAAGCCGGTGGGCGTGTTCCAGACCCGCGAGGAGTCACCGCGCGTGCTCATCGCGAACTCGAACCTCGTCGGGCGGTGGGACAGCTGGGAGCACTTCCACGAGCTGGAGGCGAAGGGCCTCATCATGTACGGGCAGATGACCGCGGGCTCCTGGGCGTACATCGGCACCCAGGGCATCATCCAGGGCACCTACGAGACCCTCGCCGAGCTCGCGCGCCAGCACTACCCCGACAACGACGGCCTGCGCGGGAAGACCGTCGTCACGGCCGGCCTCGGCGGGATGGGCGGCGCACAGCCCCTCGCGGTGACGATGAACCACGGCGTCTGCATCGCCGCCGAGGTCGACGAGGAGCGCATCGACCGCCGAATCGAGACGGGCTACTGCATGGCCAAGACCGACGACCTCGACGAGGCCATCGAGCGCGCCGAGGAGGCAGCAGAAGCTGGCGAGCCGTTCTCCATCGGCGTCCACATGAACGCCGCCGACATGTTCGACGGGCTCAGGGAGCACGGCTGGGTCCCCGACGTCGTCACCGACCAGACCAGCGCCCACGACGAGCTGGAGGGCTACTACCCGTCGGGATACACCGTCGAGGAGGCCGACGAACTGCGCGAGCGCGACCCCGAGACGTACGTGGAGGAGAGCATGGACACGATGGAGCGCCACGTCGACGGCATCCTCCGGCTGCAGGACGAGGGTGCCATCGCGTTCGAGTACGGCAACAACATCCGCGGGCAGGTCGAGGATCACCGGAACCGCGAGGACGCGTTCGACTTCCCCGGCTTCGTCCCGGCGTACATCCGGCCGCTGTTCTGCCGCGGGAAGGGCCCGTTCCGGTGGGCCGCGCTCTCGGGCGACCCCGCGGACATCCACCGCACCGACGAGGCCGTCCTCGAACTGTTCCCCGAGAAGGACCACCTCCGGCGCTGGATCGAGCTCGCACGGGAGCAGGTCCACTTCCAGGGGCTCCCGAGCCGGGTCTGCTGGCTGGGCTACCAGGCCGGCGACGACCCCGATGGCCTCACCGAGCGTGCACGCTTCGCGCTCCGTATCAACGAACTCGTCGCCGACGGCGAGATACAGGCTCCGGTCGTCGTCACCCGGGACCACCTCGACGCTGGCTCCGTCGCCAGCCCGAACCGCGAGACGGAGGCGATGCGCGACGGCTCCGACGCGGTCGCCGACTGGCCAATCCTGAACGCCCTGTTGAACACGGCCGCCGGGGCGGACATCGTCTCCGTCCACGACGGCGGCGGCGTCGGCATCGGCAACTCGCTGCACACGAACAACCACGTCGTCCTCGACGGCAGCGAACAGGCCGCCGAGACCGCGAAGCGGGTGTTCACCACCGACCCCGGCATGGGCGTCGTCCGGCACGCCGACGCGGGCTACGAGGAGGCGCTGGCGGAGGCCCGGGAGTCCGACGTGCGAGTCCCGATGCGGGACCGTGGTGAGTCCAACCGATGACGGCGTTCACAGCCCCACCCGAGTGGTCCGGCACCTCGTCGGACCCGAACGACGAGCAGTTCGGCCACGTCGTCGAGCGGGCGACGCTCTCGTCCGCGAACGAGTTCGACGCGCTCCTCCTCGGTGAACCGTACGACGGTGCGGTCATCGGCCGGCAGGGGGCGGCCGACGGCCCCGACGCCATCCGCGAGTCACTGGCGGGCGTCAAGAGCCACCACTTCGACGCCGGCCCCGTCTCCGGCATCGGTGACCTCGGCGACGTGGCGCTCCCCGCAGCGGGTGGTGTCGAGGCGGTCCAGGACGCGGTCGCGGAGACCACGGCGGCGGTCCACGAGACCGACGCCCTGCCCGTCTTCCTCGGCGGCGACAACTCCCTGACCGTGGCGAACGTCCGACCGCTGCTCGACTCGGGGAGCGTCGGCGTCGTGAACTTCGACGCACACCTCGACTGCCGCGAGCTCCCCGACGACGGCCCGACGAGCGGGACGCCGTACCGCCAGCTGTTCGAGGCCGGCCTCGACGCCTATGCACCGATCGGCGTGCGTCACTTCGAAACGTCCACCGCGTACCACGACTACCTCCGCGAGCGCGGCGGCGAGGTCGTGACGGCGGAGGAGCTCGGCGAGGATGTCGTGGCCGCCGTCGACCGTGCGCTCGACGGGCTCGGCGACGTGGACCACGTCTACGTCTCGGTCGACGTCGACGTGCTCGACGCGACGGCTGCGCCGGGCGCGAGCGCGCCAACCCCCGGCGGACCGACGACCAGAGAGCTGTACCGCGCACTCCGGCTCGTCGCCAGCGACGACCGCGTGGCTGGGTTCGAGGTCGTCGAGACCGCACCGCCGCTGGACGACGACGACGGCCGGACGGTCGACGCGGCGGCCCGCGCCATCGCCCACTTCCTCGCGGGGTGGTCGGCGTGACGGACCTCGTCGTCTACGACATCGCGGAGCTGGCGGTCGGTCCCGGCACGGACGAGCCGATGGAGACCATCGGGAACGCGGCCGTCGCGGTCGATGACGGGGAGGTCGTCGCCGTCGGCGACACCGACGGCGTGACCGACGAGCACCCGCCCTCAGCGGCCGACGCGGCCTACGACGCAGCCGGGCAGGCCGTCCTCCCGGGCTTCGTCGACCCGCACACACACGCGCTGTTCGCGGGGGACCGCTCGGACGAGTTCGAGGCCAAGCTCCGGGGGAAGACCTACCAGGAGCTCCTCGCCGAGGGCGGCGGCATCCTCCGGACGGTCGAGGCGGTCCGGACGGCGGACGAGGACACCCTGCTGGCGAACCTCAGGTCCCACCTCGACGTGATGCTCGAACACGGCACGACGACGGTCGAGGTGAAGTCCGGCTACGGGCTCGACACCGAGACCGAGCTCCGGATGCTCCGGGTCATCGGCCGCGCCGACGAACAGCACCCGGTCGACGTGGTCCCGACGTTCATGGGTGCCCACGCCGTCCCGCAGGGGATGGACACCGACGACTACGTCGACGAGGTGGTCGAGGAGCAGATTCCAGCGGTCGCCGAGCAGGGCATCGCGGAGTTCTGCGACGTGTTCTGCGAGGAGGGCGTGTTCTCCGTCGAACAGTCCCGTCGCGTCCTCGACGCCGGGATGGAGCACGGCCTCACGCCGAAGGTCCACGCCGAGGAACTCGCCCACATCGGCGGGACGGAGCTCGCCGCCGAGGTCGGCGCGACCAGCGCCGACCACCTGCTGCACTCGACCGAGGAGGACGTCGACGCGCTCGTCGACGCCGGCGTCGTCCCCGTCCTGCTCCCCGGCACGGCGTTCGGGCTCGGTGCGGAGTACGCCGACGCCGACGTGCTGCTCGACGTCGGTGCGCCGGTCGCCATCGCGACGGACTTCAACCCGAACTGCCACAGCCACAGCATGGGGTTCGCGCAGTCGCTCGCCTGCGTCGGGATGCGGATGACGCCCGCCGAGGCGCTCCGGGCGAGCACCGTCAACGCGGCTGCGGCGCTGGACCTGCCAGCCCGGCACGGCACGCTCCGCGAGGGCGCACCCGCCGACCTCGTCGTCGTCGACGCGCCGTCGTTCCGACACGTGCCGTACCAGTACGGCGTGAACCTCGTCGAGACCGTCTGGAAGGACGGCGAGCGCGTTCAGGGCTAGCGAACGGGTTCTCGTTCCGTGAGCGACATTGCGGGGAGATTGGTCGGGTGATTCGACCGTGAACATCTCGAAACCCCAGAGCGTCTCGTAACGGATGCTCGGTCGCTCGCGGGCCGCGCGCCGGCGGTGGAAAGTTTACAATATAGGTAAACTACGATGGAAGCGGAGACCGCGGACCGGATCGGTCCCCACGGAGGGATTCCCCACGTCCGTTCTGACCCTCCCGAACTCACAGGCCCAGCCGCAGTGTCCGATTCACCAGCAGCGTCGCCAGCCCGACCGCCATCACGACCGCGAGCAGCGAGAACGCGGTCAGCCAGGTCGTGATGTCGGAGACGCCACCGACGACGACGCTGCCGGTCGCGCCGAGCAGCATGTAGGCGGTCCGGACGAGCCCGAAGCCAACGCCGCGCTCCTCGGTCCCGAGCAGGTCGATGAACCGGGACTGGATGGGCGCGCCCCAGGACATCGCCAGCCCGACGAGCACGGAGGCGACGGCGAACGTCGGGAGACCGGCACCGCGGCTCGCGCCGACGACGAGCAGCGAGTAGCCGACGATGCCCGAACTCATCGTCAGCATGGTCGTCGTGTCCCGCCCGAACCGGTCCGAGAGCGAGCCGGTCAGCGGCTGGGTCGCGCCGTGGACGAGGAAGTACAGCGAGAACAGCACGCTCGCCTCCGTCGTCGTCAGTCGTCCGGCCTCGTCGAGGAACGACGGGAGGAACGACGCCGTCGCCTGCCAGGTGAACGCGCCGAGGAAGGCCAGCAGCGTCGTGTACGCGATGGGTGGCCGCGAGAGCAGTTCGACCAGCGGCTCCAGGGCGAGCCGCTCGCGCATCGGCTGGTCCGGCCGGACGGGCTCGGTCGGGCGGACCTGCGTCGCGAACAGCGCGAAGACGGGGATGGCGGTGACGACCCCGAGCGCGATGGCCCAGCGCCAGCCGAACTGTGCGCCGATGAGGGCGGCCACGGGCGGGACGACCAGTCCGGCCATCGGGCCGCCGGCGACGTGGACGCCGATGGCCCGGCCCACGTCGTCGAACTGCTTCGCGAGGAACGTCGTCGCGACGGAGTAGTGCAGCCCCGCCCCCGCGCCGAGGAGCACCGCGCCGACCATGAACACGGGGACCGAGGGTGACAGCGCGAGCAGCGCGGCGGTGACGCCGGTCGAGCCGACGGCTGCGAGGATGACCCGGCGCTCGCCGTAGCGGTCGCCGAGTACGCCCGAGGGGAACTGCGTCAACGCGTACGCCGCCCACATCCCCGAGAGCGCGAGTCCGAGCACGCCGTAGCTGACGCCGAAGTCGTCGACGACGAGCGGGAGCACCGGGCTGATCGCGAGCCGGGCGACCATCGTCGCGGCGAACGCCAGCGTGCAGGCGAGGAGTGCAGTGTATGCGTACCGCCAGTTCACGGCCGACGTAACGGGCCGTCGGGAAAGCCGGTTGCGAAAGCGGTGGGGGTCGCCGGTGAGCGCGGTCCGTGTCATCGGTTTGCGTGGCGGCTGCTGCGGTGGGTTCATCCTGGAGTGGAGCCTATCCGGAGGCATGACCGGTGACGACGCACTCGCCGACCTGGCCGCGGCGCTCCGCCGGACGGAGGAGTACCCCGTCGACCGCGTCGCGAACCGCTGGCTCGGGGAGGCCGAGGCCGTCGCGGGCGACCTCGCCGACTCCGACCTGCCCGACGCGGTGGTCCACGAGCGACTGGGTCACGTCGAGCACCTGCTCTCGAACGTCGACGGGACCGGCTCGGAGGAAGCCGACGAGCTGGTCGAGCGGGCGAGATCGCTGACGGAGACGGCGCGCGAGCAGTACGCGGAGTGAGAATCAGTCGTCGGGCCACCAGCGCAGCTCCAGCCCGACGGAGCCGCCGACGCCGAACAGCCCGTCCTCCTCGTCGACGACGGCCGCCTCGGGCGCTTCCACCTCGACGGTCTCGCCGCCGACCGTCACGGAGAGCGTCGCGTTCTCGCCCTCGAGCCCGGTCGCGAGCCGCTCCAGGTCGGCCAGCAGTTCGTCGCGGCTCGCTCGGGTCACGCGGTCGGTGCGGTCCCGCTCGACGCCGCCGAACACCGGTTCGATGTCCACGTCGCGCGAGCGGTTCGAGAGCACGGCGTTGACCGCCGCGCCGACGAGGACGAGCAGGCCGACGACGTAGAGCCAGGTCAGCAGGACGAGGATGCTCGCGACGAGGTTCGCACCGGTCCCGCCCGACTTGAACGCGGTGAACAGCACCTGCGCGACGGTGATACCGACCGCCGCCAGCGCGGTGCCGGGGACGACTTCGACGACGGAGACGTCGGCGTCGGGGAAGACGTAGTACATCGGGTAGAGCACGAGGAAGAGGCCGACCGAGGTCGCCAGCGCGCGGAGGAGGGTTGCGAGCACCCCGTCGCCGCTGACCGTCAGCAGGCTGCCGACGGCGCTGGCGAGCAGGATGGCCAGGGCGACGGTGACCAGCAGGAGCAGCCCGTCGCCGAGCTGGTCGGCGAACGTGTTCTCGCGTTCGGTCTCGTAGATGTCCGAGAACGCGGTGTCGAGCCCGCGGAAGATCCGGAGCGTCCCCCAGACGAGGAAGGCGACCCCGAGGAGGGAGACGGAGGCGTCGGCGTCGGCGAGGCCCT
This sequence comes from Haloarchaeobius litoreus, assembly GCF_024495425.1. Lineage (NCBI taxonomy): Archaea > Methanobacteriati > Methanobacteriota > Halobacteria > Halobacteriales > Halorubellaceae > Haloarchaeobius > Haloarchaeobius litoreus. The sequence goes on from NZ_JANHJR010000001.1 coordinate 620,145, forward strand.
GCTGGATGATGTCGCTCGACTGCTCGGTGAGGACGGCCTGCATCACCGACACCACGGACGCCTCCAGCGCGACGTTCTCCAGCCGCTGGACGACCGCCAGCACCAGCAACAGCAGCGGCAGGATGGAGATGAACGCGTGGTAGGCGATGGAGCCGGCCATGAACGTCAGCTTCTCGGCCCTGATCTCGTGGACCACGGCCGTACCGATCTCCCGGACCCGGCGGCGACTGACTCGCATGCGGAGACGGAGGCGTGCCTGGGAGATATAGCCCGGGGCCCGAACGACAGCCGGCGACAGAGCGCGAACGCTGCCACGAGAGCAGTGTTCATGTGCGACGCCCGAGAAGCCGGTGCCATGACCGACCATCGCGTGCTCGTCGCGGGCGAGACGCTCGTCGACTTCCTCCCCGAGCGCCCCGGCCCGCTCTCCGAGGTGGAGACGTTCGACCGCCGCCCCGGTGGCGCACCGGCGAACGTCGCGGTCGGGCTCGCCCGGCTCGGACACGTCCCCCTGTTTTGGACACGCGTCGGTGCCGACCCGTTCGGCGGCTTCCTCGCGGGGGTGCTCGCCGACGAGGGCCTCCCGGCGCGCTTCGTCGAGCGCGACCCCGAGGCGAAGACGACGCTCGCGTTCGTCACGCACGACGAGTCGGGCGACCGCGCGTTCACCTTCTACCGCGACGGGACCGCGGACACCCGGTTCGAACCCGGAACGGTGCCCGACGAGGCGCTCGAAGGAGTTGACCGCGTCGTCTGCGGCGGCGTCCCGCTCGCCACTGGTCGGTCGCGCGAGGCGACCCGTGACCTGCTCGAACGCGCGACCGACGCCGGAGCCGAGACCTGGTTCGACCCCAACTACCGCCCCGAGCTCTGGCCGGAGGGCGACTTCGCGGCCGTCGCGGGCGACGCGCTCGCCGACGTGGACGTGCTGAAGGCCACCGAGGGGGAGCTCCCGGCGCTGGGTCTCGCGGGCGACTCGCCGCGAGCACTCGCCGAGGCAGCAGTCGAACGCGGTCCCCACACGGTTCTCGTCACGCTCGGCGGCGACGGCGCGCTCGCCCACGCGACCGCCGACGCGTCGTGGGGGCCGGCGACGGTCGAGCACGCGGGGTACGACGTGGACGTGGTGGACACGACGGGTGCCGGCGACGCGTTCTTCGCCGGCGCCATCGCCCGGGTGACCGCGGGCGATGCGTCTCTCGAATCTGTTCTCTCGTACGCGAACGCGGTGGCGGCCGTGGCGACCACCGCCAGCGGGGCGATGGCCGCCCTCCCGTCACACGAAACTGTGGTGGCAGTACAGGACTCAGCGTAACGGGTCCGGCCGTGACAGACAGACCTCGTGGCCGACGGCGTCGTGGTCTCGCGTCGGCCAGTCATCGGTCCGGGTCAGCACCTCGAACCCGTCCGCGGTGACGAGAACGGTGTCCTCGCTCTTGGCACCGCGGACGGTCGGGTTCCAGGCGTACCCCTGCGGGAGGTGGACCCGGGCCTCGCTCTCGGGCGTCGCGATCCACTCCCGGCCGGCGAAGCCGGCCGCCCCGCCCTGATGGTGGTTGCGCCACTCGTCGGGGTAGCCGACGGCGTCGTACGCCGCGCGAATCTCCGCGAACACGTCGCCGGCGGTGCCGCCATCGCGCCCGACGGCCTGCGTCGCGGCCAGTGCGGTCGTCTCGACGCGTGCGGCGGCGTCGTGACGCTCGGCGAGCCAGTCCGGTTCGTCGAACGCGACGGTGCGGGTGCAACTCGCCGCGAGGCCGCCTCGGGTCGCCGTCACGGAGACGAGCGCGTAGCCGTCGAGGCTGGCGTCGGTCGGCGTGTAGTGGCGGTACGACTGCGCGCGCCGCTCGCCGCCGACGAGCACGACCGGCGAGTCGACACCGCGGGCGGCCAGTTCGCCCCGGAGCCGCCCTGCGACCGCTCGCTCGGTGTCCGACCGGCTGCAGTCGCGACAGACCGCTTCGACCGCTGCGGCGACATCGCTGCCGAGCTCTCGGTACCGTTCCACGTCTGCAGCCGTCAGCGGCTGTCGCAGGGCGCTGGCGTCGACGGCCGCGAACCCCGGCACGTCGAAGTCGGCTGCCGCGGGCGTCGCGGCGCGGTCGGCGACGGCCGCGGCGAGGTCGCCGGCGTGCCACGGGAACGACTCGACCGGCACGCCATCGAGCTCCTCGTCGGCCAGCCGGTCGGCCTCGATGTCGTTCGTGACGACACGCAGGCCGGTGCCGTCGTAGCCGACCGCCGCGACGCCGATGTCGCCGGCGCGGTCGACGACGTTGTCGCCGCCCACGAGCCAGGCGAAGCTGTTCGGGCGGGCGAACCAGACCGATTCGAGCCCGCGCTCGTCGAGGAACGCGTCCAGCCGCGCCAGCTTCGTCCCGGAGACGGGCATCAGTCGAGGCTCACCCAGCTACCGGTCTCGTCGCTCTCGACGATTGCATCGAGGACGCGCTGGACGGCCATCGCGTCCGCGAAGTCCGGTTCGTAGGGCTCGCCGGACGCCACGCTCGACAGGAACTCGTAGTTCTCGTGGACGAACGTGTGCTCCCAGCCGACGACGTGACCCGGCGGCCACCAGTGGTCGACGTAGGGGTCGTCCTCGTCCGTGACGAGCACCGTCTCGTAGCCGCGGTCGCCCTCGCGGCACACCTCCAGCTCGTTGAGGCGCTCCAGCGAGAAGCGCAGGCTGCCCTTCGAGCCGTGGACCGCGACGTGGTGGTCGTTCTTGTGCCCGGTGGCGAAGCGCGACGCCTCGAAGGTGCCCATCGCGCCGCTCGCGAACTCGGCCTGTGCGCTGTAGGCGTCGTCCACTGTGACGGGCTTGGACTCGCCCGTCTCGGGGTCTGGCCGTTCCTCGACGAACGTCCGCAGGTGGCCGCTCACGCGCTCGATGGGCCCCGTCTGCTCGCCGACGAGGAAGTTCGCGAGGTCGACCGTGTGCGCGCCGAGGTCGCCCAGCGCGCCGGAGCCGGCGAGTTCGGCGTCGTTGCGCCAGCTCCACTCGGCGTCCGGGTCGACCAGCCAGTCCTGCAGGTACTGGCCCCGGAACTGGTGTATCTCGCCGAGTTCGCCCGCCTCGACGAGCTGCTTCGCGTACTGCAGCGCCGGCACGAACCGGTAGTTGAACGCACAGCCCGCGGTGGCGCTGCTGTCCTCCGCTGCCTGCACCATCCGCTCCGCACCTTCGGTCGTCGGCGCGAGCGGTTTCTCGCAGAGGACGTGCGTGCCGGCGTCGAGCGCGGCGACGGAGGGCTCGACGTGCAGGAAGTTCGGCCCGAGGTTGTAGAACACGTCGACCTCGTCGACCACGTCGCGCCAGTCTGTCGCGGTTCTGGCGAAGCCGAGTCGCTCCCTCGCCTCGGCGAGTGCGTCCTCGTCGCGGCCGACGAGCACGTCGCGCTCGACCGCCGGCGCGTCCGGGAAGAACATCGGCAGCCGTGCCAGCGCGTTCGCGTGGGCCTTCCCCATGAACCGGTAGCCGAGGAAGCCGACGGAGAGTGGTTCGTCCGTCATGGTCACTCCGCCCAGTAGGCGTCGCCGGGTTCGGTCGCGAAGACGGCACGCGAGAGCACGTCGACGGCCTTCTCCAGACCCTCGCGCGAGCTCGTCAGCGCGTCCTCGTGCTCGATGCTGAGCGCGCCCTCGTAGCCGACCATCCGGAGCGTCGACACCACGTCCTTCCAGTGCTCCTCGCCGTGGCCGTAGCCGATGGAGCGGAACAGCCACGAGCGCTCGGCGGTGTCGGCGTAGTCCGTCGTGTCGAGGACGCCCTTCACGTCCGCGTGGTGGTCGTAGATCCGGGTGTCCTTGGCGTGGACGTGGTGGATGGCGTCGTGCTCCCCGAGGTACCGGATGGCCTCGACGACGTCGATGTCCTGCCAGTAGAGGTGCGACGGGTCGAAGTTCGCGCCGATACGCTCGCTCGTCTCATCGCGCAGTCGGACCATGCCTGTCGGCTCGTACACCAGCATGTTCGGGTGCATCTCTATCGCCACGTCGACGCCGTGTTCGTCGGCGTGCTCGGCGATGTCCGACCAGTAGTCGACCGCCAGCTCCCACTGGTAGTCCAGCGCCTCGGCGTGCTCCGGCGGCCACGGGGCCGTTATCCAGTTCGGGACCGCGCCCTCGGGGCTCCCCGAGGGGAGCCCGGAGAAGCACGTCACGGTGTCGACGCCGAGCTGGCCCGCGAGCGCGATGGCCTCGCGCAGCTCCCGGTCGTCGTGGTCGGCCCGCTCCGGGTCCGGGTGGAGCGGGTTGTTGTGGGTCGCGAGCGCGCTGACGGACAGACCGTGCTCGTCGACGGTCTCGCGGAAGGCGGCGCGCGCGTCCGCGTCGTCGAGCAGTTCGGCGCGGTCGAGGTGGTCGTCGCCGGGGTAGCCCCCGCAGCCGACCTCGACCGCGTCGACGCCGATGCCGGCGAGGTAGTCGAGCGCGTCGTCGAGCGATTCGTCACCGAGTGGAACCGTGAGTACACCGATATGCATGGGTCGTGTTTGGTGGGTGTCGGGGAGTCTCTTGGGTTCGTGTCACCGTTCGCGTAGCGAGACCGCCTCTCCGGTCCCGGCGGACTCGTAGATTGCGTCGAGCACGCGCTGGACCGTCAACGCCTGCTCGACCGTGTTGGTGCGCGGTGGTTCGCCGGCCGCGACGGCCTCGAGGAACACGCGCTGTTCGGTCCGGTGTGCGGGCTCGCGCCGCGTCGTGACGGTCGTATCCGAGAAGTGCGGCGCGCCGGCGTCGTCGACCTCGTAGATGGTCAGCGACTCTGCCTCGCGGTCGAGGTCCGCACCGGCGTCGGTGCCGCGGACGCGGTAGCTGTTCTCCGTGGGCCGGTTCGACGCCCAGGCCGTGTCGAGCACGACCGTCTCTCCGTCCGCGGTGCGTATCATCGCGTTCGCGGAGTCGTCGACCGTGAACTCGCCGTCGCCGTCCTCGCCCCACATCTCCAGGTACGTGTAGCCCTCGTCGGGGCCGAACGTCGACCGCGTGACGCCGGAGACCTCGACGATCTCCGGGAAGTCGAGGAAGTGGAGCGCGAGGTCGATGGCGTGTGCACCGATGTCCAGCAGCGCGCCGCCGCCGGCGATGGACTCGTCGGTGAACCACGACCCGCGCCCGGGGATGCCCCGCCGGCGGACGTACGTCGCGTCGACGTGGGTCACCTCGCCGAAGCGGCCGCGGTCGACGTGCTCCTTGAGGACCCGTGCCTCGGCCGCGAACCGGTTGTGGAACCCGACCATGCAGGCACCGTCGGCCGTCTCGGCCGCGGCGGCGATGCGCTCCGCGCTCGCGAGCGAGTGCGCGAGCGGCTTCTCGACGAGGACGTCGAGCCCCGCGTCGAGCGCCTCGACGACGTACTCCTCGTGGTATCGGTTCGGCGTGGTCACGATGACCGCGTCGACGCGCTCGTAGAGCGCCGTCGCGTCGTCGACCGTCTCGACGCCGTACTCGCGCTCGAAGCTGCGTCGGGCATCGGACGAGATGTCCATCCCACCGACGAGCTCGACCGCGATGTTCCCCGCACTGGCGATGGCCTCGAGGTGGTCGGCGTGGATGCCGCCGATGCCGCCGAGACCGATGATTCCGACTCGAACTGTTCCGTCCGTTTTCATCTTTTGTGGTTGATATTGCCGTGTCGCAGTTGCTGTCGCCGTACCGCCCGTGGCGCGCCCGTCGTCGGGCACGCGTTCAGTAGAGCTGTCGCTCTCGTTCTTCGCGCTGTTCTGCCTCCGCGCGCTGCTGTTTCTTCGCTCGCCGCGCCGTCAGGAGCTTCCTGAGCGCCGGGACGTACGTCCGCCGCAGGTCCCGGACGAACGACACGATGCCGTAGACCCAGAAGAAAAACAGCAGCGTCCCGCCGCCGTAGTAGACGAGTGCGACCTCGTTCATCGTCAGTCACCCCTCGCCTCCTCCGGGTCCGATGTGCTCGCAGTCGGTGCCGCCGTCAGCCCGTGGACCAGCGCCTCCTCGCTGTCGGTGTCGAAGAGGTGGACCCGCGACCGGTCGAGGACGACCGAGACGTCGGTGTCCTCGGCGACGTCCGCGTCGGGGTCGACGCTCATGAGCAGCCGGTCGTCGGCGTCCGGGTCCTCCATCGTCTCGTCGGCCTCGCCGAAACGCAGGTGGACGAATATCTCGTCGCCCATCGGCTCCAGCACGTCCGTCCGCACCGGGAAGGGGGCCGAGGCGTCCGTGATACCGGCCGTGTCGGACTGCCGGTAGATGTCCTCCGGACGGATGCCGAGCGTGACCGACTGGCCGGGGGTGAGCCCGTACGCCGACGGGTCGAAGGTGACGCCGAAGCGCGGCGACTCGAAGCCGCCGTCGGTGATCTCGCCCTCGACGAAGTTCATCGACGGCGAGCCGATGAAGCCCGCGACGAACAGGTTCGACGGCTCGTTGTAGCAGACCAGCGGTGGGTCGATCTGCTGCAGCGTCCCGTCGTTGATGACGGCGATGCGGTCCGACATCGTCATCGCCTCCGCCTGGTCGTGCGTGACGTAGATGATGGTCGTATCGAGCTGTTTGTGCAGCCGCTGGAGCTCGGTCCGCATGTGGACCCGGAGCTTCGCGTCCAGGTTCGCGAGCGGCTCGTCCATCAGGAACACGTCCGGGTTCCGGACGATGGCGCGGGCGATGGCGACGCGCTGACGCTGCCCGCCCGAGAGCTCGTCGGGCTTGCGTTCGAGCATCCCCTCCAGCTGGACGACCTCCGCGGCGTGCTCGACGCGACGGCGGATCTCGTCGTCGTCGTACTTGCGGAGCCGGAGCCCGAAGCTGATGTTCTCGTACACGTCCATGTGCGGGAACAGCGCGATGTTCTGGAACACCATCGCGATGCCCCGGTCCTTCGGTGGGAGGTTCGTCACCTCCCGGTCGCCGATGTGTATCTGGCCGCTCGTCACGCTGGTCAGCCCCGCGATGGTCTCCATCGTCGTGGACTTGCCACAGCCCGACGGGCCGACGAGCGTGACGAACTCGCCGTCCCTGATGTCGAGGTTCATGTGGTCGACCGCCGTGACGTCACTGTACTGCTTGACGACGTCGGTGAGTGTTACGCCTGCCATGGTTACTCCTTGAGTGCACCGCTCGTGAGACCGCTCACGATCTTCTCCTGTGCGACGACGACGAGGACGGTCACCGGGAGCACCGCGACGATGCTCGCGGCGGCCATCGCGTTGTACGTCGTCTGGAACTGTCCCGCCCGCTGGAACTGGAGGATGCCGCCCACGATGGGGGCCCAGTTCTGTGCGCGTCCGTCCGTCATCAGGAACGAGAAGAAGAACTCGTTGTAGACGGCGATGAACGTCAGGACGCCCGCGGTCGCCACGCCGGGTGCCGACAGCGGCACGATGACCCGGAACAGCGCGCCGAGTCTGGTCGTCCCCTCGATCCTGGCGGCGTCCTCCAGGCCGTCCGGAATCTGGGCGTAGAACGTCGTCAGGATGAAGATGGACAGCGGCATGAACAGCGCGCTGAACGGCAGCAGCATCGACCCCGGCGTGTTGTAGAGGCTGGGGCTGCTGACGCCGAAGATGCTGACGTTCCCGTTGAACAGGTCCCACAGCGGCAGGAAGAAGGCCGCCGGCGGGAAGTACGAGATGGCGAGCACGAGCAGCATCAGCGGTCGCCGGCCGGGGAACTCCAGCCGGCCGAAGACGTAGCCCGCGAGGCTCGCCAGCAGCAGCACGATGGCCGTCGTCACCAGCGCGAGGAAGATGCTGTTGAACATGTACCGGAGGAACGGCACCTGCTCGAAGATGGTGAGGAAGATCTCCGGGTTGAAGCCGGCCGGTAACAGTCCTGCCTCCGAGATACTGTCGCCCGGCGTCAGCGCCAGGACCAGCAGCCAGTAGAACGGGAACAGCGTCGTCACGACGAAGAATATCGTGACGACGTACAGCATCGCCCGGTACACCTGCTGGGGGTTCTTGATGGAGTTCTCGACCCACTGCTGGAACGGGCCGCGCTTTAACTCCTTGTCCGGTCCGTCGAACGGGTTGTCGTCGGTGCTCATATCATCTCCCTCCGTGCGTATCCGAGGATGTAGACGCTCACGCCGAGTGCGATGATGCCGGCCGTGACCACCGCCACGGCGGCCGACGTGCCGAGCAGGTTGTTGTTGAACGTCGTGACGACGAGACAGGACAGCGACGGCACCGTCGTACAGCCGGACGAGCCGATGGTCGACTCGATGACGCCGTAGACGCGCATCGACTGGATGGTCCGGAACAGCATCGCGATGAGGACGGTCGGCAGGATGAGCGGCAGCGTGATGTACCGGAAGCGCTGCCACGGCGACGCGCCGGAGACGCGTGCCACGTCGTACAGGTTACGGTCGACGCTCTGCAGGCCCGCCAGGATGAGCAGGGCCATGAACGCCGACGTCTTCCAGATGTCGGCGACGATGACGATCATCGTCGCGTCCACCGAGTTCGCCAGCGGCGTCAGCGAGAAGACGCCGATCTCCTGCAGGAACGTCGGTGCATCCTCGTCGCCGACGATGAGCCCGATGTTCGGGTTGAACAGCAGGTAGAAGATCATCCCCTGGACGACGATGGGCACCGCCCACGGGATGATGATGGCGACGCGGACCCAGCGCCGTCCCGGGAACTCCTTGTCCAGCACGAGCGCCTGCCCGAAGCCGATGACCGTCTCGAACGTCACCGAGATGACCGTAAAGAGCAGCGTCACCGTCAGCGCGCTGCCGAACAGCGAGTCCATCGACAGGTCGTCCGGCAGGAACGGCGACGGCATCAGCGCGTCCTTCTGCCCGGTGAACAGCTGGACGTAGTTCTCGATGCCGACGAACGCGCCGATGCGGGCGGCACCGAGGTTGTCCGCGTACAGCGACAGCTGCATCGTCGACAGCAACGGCCAGAACGCGATGACCCCGAGCAACAGGAACGCCGGCGTCAACAGCAGGTAGGCGAACTGCGCCTCGCTGAGGTTCTCCAGCCACGTGGTGACGGCCGAGGACCGGCTGGAGCGCGTGCTCTCCGTGCCGCCCCCGCCTCGTGTGGGTGATTCCGTTGCCATGGCTGGCTGGCGTTACACCGAGTTCTCGATCTGTTCGAGCGCGGACGCGAGGTCGGACATCGCCTGGTCCGGTGCCTTGTTCTGCTGGAGCGAGCCGTTGACCTCCGAGTAGATCTGCTGGGACTCCTGGTTCCAGACCTGCGTGACCGGCCGCGGCACCGCGTTCTCGCCGGCGATGCGGAGCTGCGTCGTGTACCGGCCGATGACGTCGAGGTCCCGTGCGGCTTCGCTGTCGATGAGCTCGGGGACGGGCGGTGCCCAGCCGCCGATCTCGAAGCGGTCGAGCTGGCTCTGCTCGTTCATGATGGCCCGGAGCACCTGCACGGCGGCCTGCTTCTTCGCGTCGGAGGCGTTCGGGTTGATGGCGAGATGCCAGCCACCGAGGGCGGCCGCGGGGCCGCCGGTGCCCTCGTACTGGGCCTCCTCGGGCGTGGTGCCGTACGGAATCGGCATGACGCCGAGGTCCTCGCCGAAGTTCTCCTCGCCGCCGTTGATGACGATGGAGTACGGCCAGTTGCGGTGCATCACCACCTCCCCGTTGGTGAACGGCTCGCGCGAGGGCTCCTCCGTGTACTGGATGACGGCCTCGGGCGAGATGTCGCCGGTGATGCCCTCCAGTGCGTGCGGGTCGCTCTCGCCGTGGACGAACGTCCGCATCAGCCGGATGGCGTCGACGACCGGCTGCTCCTCGACGGTGATGGGCCGGTCGCCGATAGGGCCGAACAGGTTCTCGTGGGCACCGAAGTACGCCCCGCCCATGCTCGTCATGAACTCGTTGAACGCACAGCACGAGAGGCCCTCGTAGGCGCTTCCCTGGAAGGTGAAGCCGTCCATTCCGTTCTGTGCCGCCACGTCGGCGGTTATCTCGGAGAAGCGCTGCCAGCTCATCGACTCCTCGGCCCAGTTCTCGCCCTCGGGGTCATAGCCGGCGTCCTCGACGAGGTCCTTCCGGTACTGCATCGTCGGGAAGTCCGCGAACAGCGGGACGGCGTACAGGTCCCCGTTGTACGTCGCCGTGGAGACGCTGGCCTGGAAGTAGTCGTTCCTGACCGTCTCCACCATCTCCGAGGGGAGCGCGTCGCTCAGGTTGAGCAGCTGTCCCCGAACCATGAACGGGATGGCCCACCCGTTGTCGACCATCAGTATCGTCGGCTCGGACTGCCCCGCGTTGAGGATGTTGTTGTACTGGTTCCGGCGGTCCCCCGTCGTGAAGGAGCCGCTGATTATCTCCAGCTGGATGTTGTCCGGCAGTCCGGCGTCTTCGAGCGACGACTGGATCTCGGACTGTGCATCGGCGAAGTTGTCGTCGGCAGCCCACTGGATGGTGATGTCCTCCTCGGGTGCCTCCGTGTTTATCTGGGTGTCAGTGCGGCCGCCACCGCCGCCGTCGTCGCCGTCGCCGCCACCACCTCCCGTGAGGCAGCCAGCGAGCGACGCGCCGACGCCGGCAGCGCCGGTCGTCTTGACGAAGACCCGCCGCGATACTCTACGTCCCGATTCCCGTGTCCCCTGCGAATCATTCACAGGCATAAGCGTAGATGCGGGGGTTTATAATTTATAATTAGCGAGTGTACAACGGCCGTTGTAGTAAGTAATATTATACTACTTCGTTGCGTAATGGAGTCCCGATGCCGGCAGACGCACCACGAATTGCGTGTTTTTACGTCAGCTGTCGAAGTAGAAGGAGCCGCGAGCGGCAGAACTCATCGGTCAGGCATCACGTTCCAGGACGGTCACACGCATCCCTTCGATGTCCTCGAGCATCGCGCCCTCGCCGCCCACAGTGAACAGGCCCTCGCCCGTATCGACCGTGATGGACGCCCGGCCGGCGAGCTGTGCGAGTGGCGTCCGGTGTCCGCCGCCCTCGGAGTTGCCCTCGTAGAACGTGTCGGCGACGACGCCCGCCACCTCGATGGGTTCGCCGTCGTCGATCGCCTTGCCCTCGACGCGCACGTGGATGGTCTCCCCAGCCATCAGCAGCGGCTCCACGTCGCGGATGAACTCGCGGATGTCGATGTACTCGATGGGCGGACTGTCGTTGCGGGCGGAGTACAGTTCGTCGCAGATCTCCCAGAGACAGCCGACGTAGTACCAGTGGAACACGTACTCGTGGAGCCGGTCGTCGACCAGGACGCCGTACTCGTTCAGCGTGTACTCGTGCGGCGCGAAACAGGCCTTCTGCCGGTCGACCAGCGCGACGAACGGCGACGGGAGCGGCCGGTGGCGGGCCTCGGTCGACGCCGCCGCCAGCCGCGTCCGGTCCGGAATCTCCTCGCCGGCGTCGACGTCGGTGTAGATGCAGAGCTGGATGTAGACCCCGCGGTCGAGCGCCTCGGAGAGCGCGGCCTCCAGCTGCTCGAACTGCTCCGGGCTGGCCGAGAGCTGGATCTGGTTCTCCGCGTCCTCGATGAACAGTCGCGCCCGGTCGACGACCGTCTGGAACCGCTTGACGATGCTCGCGGAGTGTCGGTCCAGCTCCGGCTGCTCCCACCGGTCCTCGATCTCGTCGGCGGCGGCCTCGAACCGGTCGGCCCGCGCGGTCAGGTCCTCGAGCACGTCCGCGGGACTGTGCGCCCGCACGCGGAGGTTCTCGTGCTCGTACGTCTCGACGTAGCCGCGGTCCTCCAGCGACCGGACCACGTCGTAGATTCGAGGGTCCGGCACGTCACACGCCGCCACGAGCTCCCGCGCCGAGGCGGTCCCCAGGTCCAGCAGCGCGACGTAGGCGTCGGCCTGATACGGCGACAGCTCGGCCTCCTCGAGCACGTCGCGCAGTGCGTCCGATTCCATACGGTAGGTGCGAGCAGTGCGCGTAAAGACCTTTGCGGGGTTCCGATGGCCGGTGCTGGTGCGGGTGCGCCACAGTCTCGACCCGCTGGCCCGGTCCCATCGTCGCCAGCAACTCCCTCCGCCGCCGACGACAGGTTTAGGCCCGCGCGCCCGCCAGTTTCGGGCATGACCGCACTCGACGTCATCAGGCGACCGGAGTACACGGGCGCGCGGCGGTGCTGGCCCTGCACGGTCGTCAACGTGGTGCTCGTCCTCGCCGCGTCCGTCGCCGTCTACGTCGCCGATTTCCCCATCGTGGCGGGCGTCGTCGCGGTGCTGGGCCTGCTCGGCGTCTGGGCGCGCGGCTACGTCGTGCCGTACACGCCGCGGTTCGCACCCCGGCTCGCGAACGCACTCGGTGTCGGCGGGACGTTCGGCCACGACGAGGGTCCTCCGGAGCGGGAGCTCGGTGGCTCCCTCGGCGGGGAGGCCGACCCCGACGCAGTCGTCGACACGCTGCTCCAGGCCGGCGTACTCGCAGAGGACGCCGAGGGGCTCTACATGACCGACGAGTTCCGCACGCGCTGGCGTGACGCGATGGGACCGTTACAGGAGGCGACGCTGGACGAACTCGCCGAGGCCGTCATGGGCGTCAGGATGGACGCCGACGTGCGCGCGGAACGCAACGAGCGCGGCGAGTACGTCGTGGTCGCGAGCCACGACGGCAACCGGCTCCACGACGCCTGGCTCACCCGTCCGGTCGTCATCGCGGAGGTCGCGGGCGTCAACGCGCTGGCGGGCTCCGGCCTCACCCGCGAGGCACAGCTGCTGGCCGTCGAACCGCTGCGCTCGTTCCTGGCGGAGTGCCCGGACTGTGGCGGACCCGTCGAGGAGACGACGACCGTCGACTGCTGTGGCGGGCCGCCCGGGACGGCCGCCGAGCCGGACCACGTGCTCGCCTGCACCGACTGCGACAGTCTGCTCTTCACGTTCCCGACGGAGGAGTGAGACTCAGGCGCCGCGGACGAACGTCACCGGACACGGCGCGTTCAGCATGACCGACTGCGCGGTCGAGCCGAACACCGCCTTCCCGGTCGGCGAGCGGCTCCGCCCCCCGACGACGACGAGGTCCGCGTCCTCCTCGCCGGCGATCTCGACGACGCGTTCGCCGTAGTCGCCGACGCCGCCGCGGACGACGACGTCGAGGCCGGCCGCGTCGAGCGTCGACCTGATCTCCCGCACCGTCGAGTAGCGCTCGGCCACGTTGTCGGCCGTCACCTCGGCGGCGGGGTCGATGTCGAGCTTCTCGCGGACCTCCGCGTACTCGTCCTCGCCGAAGACGTGTGCGAGGACGACCGTCGCGCCCGCCGGCCCGGCGATGTCCGCGACCGTCTCTGTCAGTGCGTCTACCCGTTCCTTGTCGCCGCGTCCGACCGCGAGCAGTACCGTTTCGAGTGCCATTTGCCCCGCATTGGACCCGGTCCGACATAAAATCGCATGCTGATTTACTCGAATTCGTATGAAGATTTGTGGAATCGTCGGTGGCGTCCAGCTACCGGACTCACGGCCGGCACACTTGAAGAACCCTCCAATAGCTGGGGTAGCTCCCTTCGGGCTGGCCCTCCTTGTAGGTGATATGAACGAGGAGACAGCGGACACGACGGGTGACTGTGCGTGACAGTCACGCTCGACGGTGAGACGCTGACGCCGGCCGACGTGGTGGCGGTGGTGCGAGAGGAGGAGCCGGTCGCGGTCGCGGACGACGCCCGCGAGCGGGTACGGACGGCCCGCGAGCGCGTCGAGGACGTGCTCGAGGCCGGCGAGGCGGTGTACGGCCTCAACACGGGCTTCGGCGAGCTCGTCAACGAGCGCATCCCGCCGGAACGGGTCGCCGACCTCCAGACGAACCTGCTCCGGAGCCACGCCGCCGGCTCCGGTCGTGAATGTACGACGGACGAGGTCCGCGCGATGCTCGTCACGCGGATCAACGCGCTTGTCAAGGGCAACTCCGGGGTCCGCGAGACGGTCGTCGACCACCTGCTGACGCTGCTCAACGAGGGCGTCCACCCGGTCGTCCGCTCGCGCGGGAGCCTCGGTGCGAGCGGCGACCTCGCCCCCCTCGCGCACATGGCAATGGTCCTGCTCGGCGAGGGCGAGGCAGACCACGACGGCGAGCGACTGTCCGGCGACGAGGCCCTCGCGGCGGTCGGCCTCGAACCACTCTCGCTGGAGGCCAAGGAGGGGCTCGCGCTCATCAACGGCACCCAGCTCACCGTCGGTAAGGCGGCGCTGGCGGTCGTCGATGCCGAGCGCGTCGTTCGTGCGGCCGACATCGCGGGCGCGCTGACGACCGAGGTGACGATGGGGACGACCGCGAGCAGCGCCCCCGTCATCCAGGAGGTCCGTCCGCACGAGGGGCAGGCCGAGAGCGCCCGGAACGTCCGCCGCTGCTGTGCGGAGTCGGAGATCGTCGAGTCACACCGGAACTGCGACCGCGTCCAGGACGCCTACAGCATCCGCTGTCTCCCGCAGGTCCACGGCGCGGTCCGCGACGCCGTGGCCCATCTCCGCGACGCCGTCGAGGTCGAACTGAACAGCGCGACCGACAACCCGCTGGTGTTCGACGCCGGGACGACCCACGCCCGCGCATCCGGCACCGAGACGGCCGCGGTGCTCTCGGGCGGGAACTTCCACGGCGCGCCGCTCGCGCACCGACTCGACTACCTGACCGCCGCCATGACCGACCTCGCGGCAATCTGCGAGCGCCGCGTCGACCGCATGGTGAACCCGAACCTCCAGGAGCCACACCTGCCACCGTTCCTCACCGCGGAGAGCGGGCTCCGCTCGGGGTACATGATCGCGCAGTACACCGCGGCGTCGCTGGTCAACGAGTGTCGGTCGCTCGGCCGGGCCGCGACGGATAACACGCCGGTCTCCGGTGGGCAGGAGGACCACGTGAGCATGTCGGCGCAGGCGGCGCACCACGCTCGCACCGCCGTCGACAACGCGACGGCCGTCGTCGGCGTCGAACTCCTCTGTGGCGCACAGGCCATGGAGTTCGTCGACGACGACCTCTCACCCGGCGCAGGGACGGCGGCAGCCTACGACGCGGTCAGGGAACTGGTCGACCCGCTCGACGCGGACCGGGAACTCGCACCGGAGATGGACCGGGTCGCGGCGCTGGTCAGTTCGGGGATGCTCGACGACGCGGTGTCCGAGTCGCTCTCGGAGCCGCTGGAGTAGAAAAGCGACTCGGCGCGCGACCCGTCGAGACACCGTGGGGGGAGTTGGGGGAGTGGCGCCTCAGACGCAGCACGCCGCGTCGCAAACGCTGCTCACCGCCTCGTCTATTTAAGAGTTTTACAACATTGTACCGCTAGAATGCCGTTTTCGACCGTCTCCTTGCGGTTCGGCGCTTCGTCGATACTCATGCGGTGTTCGTCAAAACGTCCCGGAAGAATACCCTCGGACGTGACAGTCCGCTCCCCGACACGCTTATGCCCGGGCCGGGACCAGTTCGCCGGCATGGAGTTCATCGCGTCCGGCGAGGGGGGCGACCACGCCGGCGTCGACGCGGAGCGGACGGTCTGGCGGGCTGTCACACGGGCGTTCGGCCCCGGCGACCGGGGCGTCGCGTACTGGCGGTACCCCATCGTCTCCCCCGACCGGGCGTCGTTCGACCGGGAGGCCGACTTCGTCCTGCTGCACGAGGAGTTCGGGCTGGTCGTCGTCGAGTGCAAGGGCTACCGGCTGGACCACGTCGCCGCCATCGAGGGCGACCGCTGGCGGCTTCAGGGCACCCGCCAGTCGACGGCGACGCCGTACACGCAGGCCCGTGACCACGGCTTCCGGCTGTTGAACCACCTCGACGGCGAGCCGGCCCTGAGCGACGAGCGGGGGAACCCGACGGTGCCGGCGAACTTCCTCGTCGCGCTCCCGAACGTCGAGCGCGACGCGTGGGACGAGCGCTTCGGCTCGCTCCCGTCGGCTCCGCCGGTGCTGACCGCGGACGAGCTGACGCCGGGCGGGCTACGTGACCGACTCGCGGGGACCGCCGGCGGCCCGCTCGACGCGGCGACGTACGGGGCTGCCCGGGCGGTCCTCAGCGGCGGTCAGCCCATCAGCGGCGACGCACGGCCCGAGGTCGCGGACGGCCCGTCCCCCGAGGACGCCAGCACGAAGGCCGAGCTGTACGAGCACGTCGCCGGCGGGCTGAAGCGACTCGACGCCAAGCAGGAGGCCATCGGCCTGCAGATCCCCGACGGGCCACAGCAGATCCGCGGCATCGCGGGCTCGGGCAAGTCGGTCCTGCTCGCCCAGAAGGCCGCCCAGATGCACGCGAGACACCCCGACTGGCGGGTCGTCGTGACGTTCCAGACCCGCTCGCTCTACCCGACGGTCATCGAGACCATCCGCCGGTACCACGAGCACTACACGGGCGAGGACCCCGACTGGGACCGGCTGCAGGTGCTGCACGGCTGGGGCGGGCGGACCCGGCGCGGGCTCTACTACGAGGTCGCACAGGCCACCGGCGTCGAGCCGCGAACCTACGGCGACGCCCGGTCGGCGTTCGACCGGGCGGACGGTGACCTGCTCGCGCAGTGCTGTGACGAGGTGCTCGACGCCGGTCCGGTGCCCGAACGGTACGACGCCATCCTCGTCGACGAGGCCCAGGACTTCGAGCCGCCGTTCTTCCGGCTCGCGTACGCGGCCCTCGAACCACCGAAGCGACTCGTCTGGGCGTACGACGAGGCTCAGAGCCTCCAGACGCTGTCCGCCCCGCGGCCGACGGATTTGTTCGGTACCGACCCCGACGGCACGCCCCGGGTCGACCTCCAGGGCAGCTACGAGGGCGGCGTCCAGAAGAGTCAGGTGATGCGGACGGCGTACCGCACGCCCCGGCCGGTGCTCATGCTCGCCCACGTGTTCGGGATGGGCTTGCTCCGCGACGGCGGCGCGGTCCAGGCGCTCACCACCCAGTCCGGCTGGGAGGACATCGGCTACGAGGTGGAGGGCGACTTCCGGCAGTACGGCTCGCCGGTGACGCTCCGCCGCCCCGCCGAGCACTCCCCGCACCCCCTCGCCGGGGTCGACGCCGCACGACCGTTCGTCGTCACGGAGACGTTCGCCGACCGCGGGGCTGAACTCGATGCGGTGGCCGACGCTGTCCGGCGCGACGTGACCCGCCACGGGCTCGCTCCCGAGCGGATCGCCGTCGTCGTCCTCGGCCCCGTCCACGACTCGCGGGACTGGGGGGAGTCGCTCGCCGACCGCCTCCGCCGCCGGACCGTCGAACCCAACCTCGTCTGGGATGGCGACCCCGACGTGTTCGACCGCGAGGGCGCGGTCACCATCTCCCGGGTGAACCGGGCGAAGGGGAACCAGGCGGCGCAGGTGTACATCGTCGGCCTCGACACCGTCGCCGACGGGAGCCGGTCGGCCGACCTCGTCCAGCGCCGGAACGAGGCGTTCGTCGCGCTCACCCGGACGAAGGCGTGGTGTACGCTCACCGGCGTCGACCGCGACGACGCCCCCACCGACCGACTGTTCTCGGAGTTCGACGAGGCCGTCGCCGGGACCACCGGGCGGCCGCCGGTCGTGACCTTCCCCGCGCCCGAGCCCGCGAACCTCCAGCGGACGATGGTCGATGCGACCCTCGATGCGTTCTGAGACCGGGGGGCTGGCGTCTCCCCGGTATCCAACCGAACCCCTCGCAACCGAGAGATGCGAGAGGCTGGGAGGTGTGGTCGTGGGCGGGACTGGAAGGGGCTGCTCGCTCGACGAACCCTGGCGAAGCACGGACCGTGGTTCGAGAGAGCGAAGCTCTCCCGTCACTGCTGGACCACGTCCGGCACGCAGTCAGGACGCGCCGCGTTCTGACGGCATCACGAACGAGCGCGGAGCGCTCTTTCAAAGGACAGCGAAGCGAGGACCGGTCACGAGACGCGGGAGTCGGGCGAGCAGGGGCTTTCCGGGTATCGTCGAACCGACGCGCTCCCGTCGCTCGGCGACGGTTCAGATACCGGAATAGCGAGTGACCGATGCGAACAACTAACAATCGCGGGTCCGTTTCCGCGTCCATGGACCTCGGACTCGACGACAGGACAGCACTGGTGACGGGTGGTGCGGGCCGTCTCGGCAGCGAGGACGCACGACACCTCGCCGAGGAGGGCGCGGAGGTCGTCGTGCTCGATGTGGACACCGACGGCGCGGAGCGCCTCGTGAGCGAGATCGAAGACGGGGGCGGCGACGCGATGGCCGTCACCTGCGACCTGACCGACCGGGAGGATGTCCGCGAGAGCGTCGAAGCGATCCGCGAGGCGACCGGCGGGGTGGACATCCTCGTCAACAACGCGGGGTTCGTCGACGCCGTCTCGCGTGTCGGCGACTTCGAGGACGACCTCTGGGACCGGGACGTGGAGCTGAACCTGACCGGCGCGTACAACATCACCAAGGAGGTCTTCCCGGCGATGCGAGAGCGTGGCTGGGGCCGGGTGATCACGATGGCGTCCATCGCGGGCACACACGGGAGCTTCGGGCAGCTGTCGTACTCGACGACGAAGTCCGGGCTGGTGGGCTTCGGGAAGACGCTCGCGCTGGAGGGCGCGACGGACGGGGTGACGTCGAACGTGCTCGCGCCGAGCATCGTCGTGAAGGAGCTGGCGGAGATGGACCCGGAGACGCTGGAGCAGTTCCAGCCGTCGTTCGAGCGGGTTCGGCAGGCGACGCCGATGAAGGAGCTGGGCCGGGAGGACGACGTGGCTCCGATGGTCTGCTACCTCGCCAGCGAGCAAGCCCGCTACGTGACCGGACAGGTCATCGGCATCACGGGCGGCGCGGACCTGCTGTCGACGTAGAACCGACCCCGGTGGCTCCCAGACCGTTCTCAGAACTCCTCGCGTTCGAGCTGCTGGAGGCGTGCGATGCGCTGCTCGGTCCCGGGGTGCGAGCGCGTCTCCACGGTGAACTGCCCCTCGTCCGCGGGCTCGTCGTCGGTCGAGAAGCCGTGCGGGAGGAAACAGAGGCCGGCGACGCCCGCGTACCGGCTTCGCTTGTCGGCGGTCGGGGTCTCGACCGACCGGTCGAGCGTCCGGAGCGCTGTCGCCATCGCGGCGGGCTGGCCCGCCAGCATCGCGCCGGAACGGTCGGCGACGTACTCGCGGTACGTCGAGAGGTGCTGACTCAGACCGAGGACGACGGCACCCGCGATGCCGAGGAAGATGCCGCCGAGGACGACCGTGACCAGCAGCGCGAACACGAACGAGACCGTGTAGCCGAGCGTGAACGGGGTGGCGGCGAGGAACGGGGCACAGAGGAAGTACGCGAGACCGACCAGCCCGACCCAGACCGCCGTGCTCGTCGTGCGGGAGCCGAAGGGGCTGAAGTCGTCGCTGATGAGCGCGGGGACGAACGACGCGAGCGTCAGCACGAACGCGTCGCGGTTCCGGAGATGCGTGAGTTCGTGGGCGAGCACGGCGTCGAGTTCGTCCTCGACGAGGGCGTCGAGCAGGCCGGTGCTGACCACGACCGTGTCGTCGGTGACGCCGCCGACGGCGAAGCTGTTGGGGACGTCCGTCTGCGCGACCGCGAGCGAGGGGGTCGCCATGCCCGCGCCGACGGCGAGCCGCTGGAGGCGTCCCTGCACGTCGGGGTACTCGTCGCCGGACTCCAGGGGGGCGTCGACCTCGTCGAGCAGCCCGCGCCGGCTGTAGCGGAGCTGGGCCCAGCCGAACGCGAGCGAGACGGGCAGGACGACGACGGCACCCCACACGAGTGGCGAGGTCCCCGAGAGCCCGACCGCGTCGGCGACCGCGACCCGGAGCGGCGCGAGCCACGGCGCGACCAGGTAGGCGGCGGCCGCGACGAGGACGACGTCGACGACGAGTATCGTCAGGAGGGCGAGGAGGATGCGCCACGTGAGGTCGGGGTCACGTTCCATCAGTGCCAGTTCGTCCCCGAAGAAACAAAAATATTTGTGGATTGATGTGACCGCGGCCTGGAGGGGGCTTATTTCACACGAACGGTGGACGATTGAATAGCAATATATTTAAACGCTTAGACATTTCTTCGTGCGTGTGGGATACGACCTGAGTCGCGCGGTCCTCGTCGTGGTCGCCGTCCTGACGGTCCTCCTCGCGGCCTCGCTCTTCCCCGCCTCGGGGTACGGCACGTACCCCGGCACGGTCGGGGACGGCGTCGCGGGACCGTCGGGCCCCGACGCACCGGCCGGCGTCGATGGCCCGGCCGGCACCGCCGGGGCGACGGACACCACCGCGAGGACTTCGCAGGAACCGACGGCGACCGAGACGACGGTCGGCACCGAGGGGCCCGGAGCGACGGTGGCCCCGACGACGCGGGAGCCGACCGCGACCACCGAGCAGCAGGACGACGACACCGGTGGGTCCACCGGCCCTGAGCGCGAGGACGGCTTCCCGGTCCTCGCCTTCCTCCTGCAGCTGTCCGTGCTGTTCCTCGGTGGCGTCGTGTTCGTGGCGGTTCTCGCGGTCATCGGCGACGTCGAACGCCAGCAGACGGGCGACTTCGACGGCTACGTCGTCGACCTCCCGATGCTGCCGACGTTCCGCGTGCGGGCCTCCTTCCTCGCGATTCCGCAGGGGACGATGTCCGTGCTCGTCGGCCTGACTGCCTCGGCACCACAGGTGCTCGACGGCCTCGGGCGCACGGTCGGCGGCGTCTTCGCCGGCCTGAACGAACTCGTATCCGGCGTCGGGACGGCGTTCGTCGCCATCCCGACGGCCCTCGGCAAGGGTCTCGTCGCGATTCCCCGTGGCTTCGGGAGCGGGCTCGGCTCGCTCTCGCTCGGCCTCTCCTCTCTGACCGCCGGCATCTCCGCCCGTGACTGGCTCTCGCGCGGTGGCGACAAGCCGGACGACCCTCGCGACGGTGTACGCGCTGGCGACGTCGACGCCGAGGAGGAGGTCGACCAGGGCCCGGTGAGCATCGACGAGGCCTGGGAGACGATGGTCGACTACGTGCCGCTCCGCCGTCCCGAATCGAAGACGCCTGCCGAGGTGGCCCGCGCGGCCGTCGACGGCGGCCTCCCCCGGTCGGCCGTCGAACGGCTGACGGCCGTGTTCCGCGACGTCCGCTACGGGCGGTACCCGCGGAGCGACGAACGCAAACGCACGGCACGCGAGGCGCTCGCCGAGATACGAGAGCGCCTGGAGGGTGACGGATGAGTCCCCGCATCCTGAACCGACTCGGTATCTCCGTCCGCGGACTCCTGACCGTCGTCGGGAGCGCGTCGCTCGTCGGCGCGCTGGCGCTCGCGTTCCTCCCGATGCCGCTCACCGCGCTGCGCGGTCCGGTGGTGACGTTCGCCAACGGGACCACCATCGCGCTGCTCGGCATCACCGCGGCCGTCCTCGGCGTCGTCCGCATCGTCCGGGGGCGAGATGGCTCCACGACGGAGCCCACGTCGTTCGGCGTGCTCGAGGCGGCGAACTACGACTCGGTCGGCTCGACCGGACACGACCTCGACGACACCATCGAGAGCGTCGACGGCACGCTCCGTGACCCCGGCCCATCGGCGTGGTGGGAGGCTCGCGACCGCGACCGAGTCGAGGACGAGATCCGGGCGGTCGCTATCGACGTGCTCGCCCGGCGCGAGCGCTGCAGCCACGACGAGGCCACGGCGATGGTCGAGGCGGGCACCTGGACGACCGACCCCCGCGCCAGTAGCTTCCTCGGTGGCACCGACGCACCCGAACCACCACTCAAGATGCAGTTCTACGACTGGCTGTCCGGCGAGGCGTACGACCGCCACGTCGAACACACGGTCGACGAGATCGCTGCGCGAGCCGGCCTCACGGAGGTCGAGACCGAATGACCCGACGAGACACCGGCCGCTGGAACGTCGGCTTCACCGTCGCCCTCGTCACGGGGACGCTGGGGCTGCTCGTCCAGAACACGGTCGTGTTCAGCGCGGCCGCCATCGGCCTCTGCTACGCGGTGTACGGCTACGCGAGCCGGCCGCCGACCCTCGACCTGGACGTCGAGCGCACGGTCGCCGACACGTCCCCGATGCCCGGCGACGAGGTCGAGGTGACGGTCACCGTCCGGAACGCCGCGGACGAACCGCTCGCCGACCTGCGGATACTCGACGGCGTCCCCGAGACGCTGGGCGTCGTCGAGGGCTCGCCGCGACACATGACCGGACTCCAGCCCGACGAGACCGAGACGTTCACGTACACGGTGAAGGTGCGCCGTGGCGTCCACGAGTTCGGCGACCCGACCGCCATCGCACGCAACGTCAGTGGGAGTGTCGAGGTCACGGAGACCGTCCCCCTGCAGAGCCGCCTCTCGTGTCACGCGCCGGTGGAGGACATGCACCTCGCCGACCAGACCATCCCGTACCCCGGTCGCGTCGAGACCGACTCGACGGGCTCGGGCATCGAGTTCCACTCCATCCGCCAGTACCACCACTCGGACCCGATGAACCGCATCGACTGGCGCGAGTTCGCCCGCAGCGGCGAGCTCCGAACCGTCGAGTTCCGCACCGACCAGGCGGCGACCATCGTCGTCGTGGTCGACACGCGCCGCGAGGCACGGGTCTCCCGCCGGCCCGAGGAGCCCGACGGCGTCGAGCTCGGCACGTACGCGGCCGGACGCATCGCCGGGCACCTGCTCGACGCCGGCAACCGCGTCGGCCTCGCACAGTACGGCAGTTCGCTCGGCTACCTGCGCCCCGGTACCGGCGAGGCGCAGGCGGCGCGCATCCGGACCAATCTCGACATCCAGTCGGTGACGTCTATCCCCGTCCGCGGGACCGGAAGCGCGACGGACCCCGGTTCGGACGACTCCGACGACGGCGACTCCGCGCCGTCTCCGGGTGAGACGGACATCGGTGGGCGGGCCGCCACCGACGGCGGCTGGCGCGTCGACTGGCTCCGCCGTCGCGTCCCGAACGGCGCACAGGTCGTGTTCGTCTCGCCGCTGCTCGACGATGCACCGCTCGACCTGCTGAAGCGACTCCGGGCGTCGGGCCACGCCCTCCGGGTCGTCTCGCCGGACGTGACCTCGACGGAGACGCCGGGGAGCGTCGTCGAGTCCATCAAGCGCCAGCAGCGTCTCTCCGCGCTCCGCAACCGGACGACCGACGTCATCGAGTGGTCGCCGGACGAGCCGCTGTACGCGGCCATCGAGCGGGCCACCCGGAGGTGGCAGCGATGACGCCGTACGAGTTCGACGACGACCCGGCGCTGTTCAGCAGCCGGCTCGCGCTCGCCGTCGCCGTCGTGGCCGCGCTCCTGCTCGGACTGGGCACCGGTCCGGGCCTGCTCGGGCAGGGCCCCGAGTTGCTGCTCGGGCTCGTCGGTGCCGGGGCGCTGGTGCACGGCGCACGCCACGTCACCGAGGACGAGAGCCGCCAGCGTGCGGTCGGGAGCATCTGGTTCGTCTTCGGCATCTTCGGCGTCGTGGCTGCCATCGGTGCCTACAAGCCGTCGCTCGCGGCGGCCGCCGTCACGACGTTCGGAACGCTCTCCGTGCTGCTGTTCGGCCTCTCGGCCACCGTCGGCATCGACGAGGGGCTGGTCCGGTCGCTCGGCGGCGCGCTCTCGCGGTCGCTCGTGGTCGTCGTGGCCGGCGTGGTCGTGCTGGCCGCGGTGCACGCCACGCTGTTCCGGTCGGTTGCGGTCCTGACGGTCACGGGCTACGGGGTCCTCGTCGGTGTCACTCCACTGGTCAGCTTCCTCATGCTCCAGATCGAGGTGCTCGTCCTCGCCGTCCTCGTCGAGCGCGCGCTGGCGGTCGTCGACGGCTGGCTCCCACGCCGTCGGTTCGACCGCCGCGAGACCGCCCTCCGTCAGCTCGGGGTGCGCGTCGGCGACGTGCCGAAGGGCGTGTACGTCCTGCTCGGACTCCAGTTCGTGCTGGCGTTCACCGGTGCGGGCCGGTCCCTGTTCGCTCGACTGCTGGTCCAGACCGGTCCCTTCGGGACGGTCGTGGGCCGGTTCCTGCAGTCGTGGGTGCCACACGCGCTGCTCGGTGCCGGCATCCTGTTGTTCGGCAGCGTCCTCGTCGCCCGGCTCTGCCAGCGGGTGGTCGTCCGCTGGATCGGCCGGGAGCCACCGAAGACGCTGGGGTACGCCGCTGGTGGTGCCGCGGTGTCCGTGCTCGTCGCCGTCCTGACGGCACTCCCGCCGGTCCGCTGGCTGGTGGACTGGGCCGTCACGGACGGCTCGGCGCTCGACCTCTCTTTCGGCACCTACGGCATGGGGACGACGTTCCTCGGCCTCGTCGTCGTCGCCCTGTGTGCCGTCCTCGTCTCGCTTCCGGTGTTCATGTTCCTGGTGTGGGACGAGACGACCTCGGCGTCCGACGACGGCTCGACGGCGGGGGCGGGGCTGTTGCTGCTCGCCAGCATCGCCGCCGGCTTCGGGGACGCCCCGGCCCCCGTCGTGTTCATCGGCGTGGCGGCCGCGCTGGCGACGTGGGACCTCTCGGTGAACGCGTCGCTGGTCGGCGAGGAGGTCGGCCGCGCCGCCGAGTCCCGCCGCGGCGAGGTCATCCACGCGGCCGGCGTGCTTGCCGTCGGAGCGGTCGCCGTCCTCGTGACGCTTCTGGGCGTCGAGTTCATCGGGGCCGCCGCACTCGTCGTCGACGTCCCCCGCTGGCGAGCGGTCGGCGCGCTGGCGCTGCTGCTGCTCGCGCTCGTCTGCTTCGCCGCGCTCGCGTCGGGCGACGGCGAGCTCGGGGACGACGATAACGACAGCGGCGGGGACGACGAGTACCAGGGCAGCGGCCCGTGGTACACCCAGTTCGACGACCTCTGACTACCGCAGGAACGGCACCTTTCGCCAGAGCCGAAGCGAGGCCGTCAGCGCCCGCGCGTACCACTCCGACTGGACGCCGATGGGCGGCGTGACCGGG
Source organism: Haloarchaeobius litoreus (assembly GCF_024495425.1). Classification (NCBI taxonomy): domain Archaea; kingdom Methanobacteriati; phylum Methanobacteriota; class Halobacteria; order Halobacteriales; family Halorubellaceae; genus Haloarchaeobius; species Haloarchaeobius litoreus. The sequence continues at coordinate 644,847 of NZ_JANHJR010000001.1, forward strand.
TAGTTCCTCGCTGCGATGGTCTGTGACTCCGTGTAGCGCATGAGCCCCTCCTTGCCGTGGCGACGGCCGAGTCCGGAGTCCTTGCGCCCGCCCATGGGCGCGTCGATGGCGGCCCAGGTCTCCAGGTAGCCGCCGTTGATGGTGACCGTGCCGCAGTCGATCTCGCGAGCGACGGCCCGTCCACGGTCGCGGTTCGTCGTCCAGACGCTCGCGTTCAGGCCGTAGTCGGTGTCGTTCGTCCGCTCGATGGCCTCGCGCTCGCCGGCGACGGGTGCGACGCTCACGACCGGCCCGAACGTCTCCTCGCAGGCGGCCCGGGCGTCGTCCGGGAGGCCCGTCACCACGGTCGGCTCGAAGAAGTACGGGCCGAGGTCGCGACGGTGGTCGCCGCCGACGTGGACCGTCGCGCCCCGCTCGCGGGCGTCGGCGACGTGTTCCTCGACGGTCTCGAGCTGGTCGCCCGATGCGAGCGAGCCGACATCGACGCCGTACTCGTAGCCGGGGCCGAGCGAGAGGTCGGAGACGGCGGCGACGAACCGCGAGAGGAACTCGTCGTACAGCGACTCGTCGACGAAGATGCGCTCGGTGCCGATACAGAGCTGTCCGGCGTTCGTGAAGCACGCGCCGACGGCCCCCTCGACGGCGTCGTCGAGGTCGGCGTCGTCGAGCACCACGACCGAGTTCTTCCCGCCGAGTTCGAGCGAGCAGTCCACGAGGTTGCGGCCGGCGGCGGCGGCGACCTCCCGGCCGGTCGCGGTCGAGCCGGTGAAGCTGATGTAGTCCACCGAATCGACGAGCGCAGGCCCGAGTTCCCCGCCGTCGCCGGTGACGACCTGCACGAGGTCGTGGGGGATGCCCGCCTCGCGCAGGAGTTCGACGAGCGCGAGCGCGGTGTACGGCGTCGTCTCCGCGGGCTTCAGCACGACGGCGTTGCCCGCCAGCAGCGCGGGGAGCGCGTCGGAGATGGCGAGCGTGATGGGGTAGTTCCACGGGGCGATGACGCCGACGACGCCGACCGGGTGGTGGACCACCTCGGCCTTCGAGGAGAGGACCGGAACCGCGGCGTCCCGGCGCTCCGTCGCGAGCATGTCCGGGGCGCGGTAGCCGTAGTAGCGACTCGTCAGCGCCACGTCGAGCACCTCCTCGAAGGCGTGGGCGCGTGACTTCCCGCTCTCGAGCTGGGCGAGGTCGAGCAGCTCGTCCTGTCGGTCGAGCACGATGTCGTGCAGGCGCTTCACGACGGCCGTCCGCTCATCGATGGATCGCTCGGCCCAGCGTTCCTGGGCCGCCGCGGCACGCTCGACGGCGTACTCGACGTCCGCGGGCTCGCACTCGGTCACGGTCGCCGCGGTCTCCCCGGTGAACACCTCGGTGACCGCGCGACGCGTCCGGTCGTCCACGGCCGTCGTGACGAGGCCGTCGAGCCGGTCGAATCGAGCGCGCGTCAGCGTCGACGGGAGGGCGTCGTCGGCCAGCAGGTCGGTCATGGCCGATGCTACGGGGCGGGGGTGTAAAACCGTGTCCGAGGCCCCACCCGACGTCACTCCTGCTCGTCGGGTGCGTCGCTCGGCATCCGGTCGGAGAAGTCCCACGTGTACGCCTTCGTCACGTCGACCTCGATGCGGACCTCCTCTCGGGCGGGGTCGAGCAGCGACCGCGCGAGGCCGGAGTCGGTGCCGCCGAGGTAGCGGTCGAGCAGCCGCCGCAGCAGCGTCTTCCCCTCGTCCGGTTCGATGGTCGCGATGCCCTGCCCGCGGACCCCGCGGTACGGCGGGCGGTTCGTCGAGATTTCGAAGGCGACGGTGTCGTCCTCGCGGAGGTACCGCACCACGTCGGCCGAGGCGGCCGTGGCGCAGGCAAGCTGGCCCGCATCCGGGTCGTACTCGAACCAGAGCGAGAGCATCCAGAGGCCACCCTTCGGGGTGCGACACGCGAGCCTGACCGGTATCCGGGCGTCGTCGAGGAACGCCGCCACGTCCTCGTGGTCCCACGCCCCACGGAGCGGGAACATCAGCGGACGACCGTCACCGGGCAGTGTGCGCGGCGCACGACCGCCTCGGCGACGCTGCCGAGGAGGATGCGGCTGACGCCGGTGCGCCCGTGGCTCCCGATGAGTATCTGGTCGATGTCGTTCTCGTCGGCGTACTCGTTGATGGAACGCGACGGCCGGCCGACGACGACCTCGGTCTCCAGCTCGACGCCGTACTCGTCGGCGAGCTCCTGGGCCTGCGCGAGCAGGTCCTCGGCTGCCTGCTCCTCCTGCTCGTACCACTCCTCCCAGTAGCCGGGGAGGCCGCCGTCGAACGGGGCGCTGTAGCCCGCCTCCATCAGGTCGATGACGTTCAGGACGACGACCTCCGCGTCGGGATGGGTCGTCAGCGCGTGCTCCAGCGCCGTCCGTGCCTGTTCTGACTCGTCGAAGGGGACCAGGATTCTGTCGACCATACCTGAACGGACACCCGTCAGCCGCTTAAAACGTTGCACGACTCTCCCGCGATGGGAACGACGCGCGTCAGTCGAGGCTCTCGACCCCGAACGTGTGGGTGTGGACATCGCCGCCGACCTGGAACTGGGTCGTCTCCATCTCGCCGTCGACGAACTCGGGCAGCCTGTCGGTGAACCGCTCGTAGTGCTCGGTCTCGATGTGGGCCTCGGCCGCCTCGACGTCCTCGTACCGCTCGACGAACCGGACGACGTTCGGGTCGGAGAGATCGGCCGTGGCGTGGTACGCGAGGGTGCCCGGCTCGGCACGGGACTGCTCGGCCAGTTCGTCCATCAGTTCGAGGGCCTCGGTGCGACGCTCCGGGTCGACTGGGACGCTGGTCAGGACGACGTACATCGGCTGGACCGACGGACGGGGGCCTAAAGTCGGTTCGGCTGCCATGGGTCGCCCTCACAGGGTCTGCAGCACGCCGACCACGTCGCGCTCGATGGTCGGCGAGGGCCACTCGTTCGAGAGGGTGGCGACGATGGCGTCGCGGTCCTCGTGCGTCGCCGCCGCATCCTCGACCGCGGCGACCCACTCCGGAAGCAGGTCGGTGTAGGTGGCGAGCGCGTCGTCCGGGTCGTCCCGCGCGCCGAAGTGGCCGTAGCAGAGCGTCTCGGCGTCCAGTTCGCGGAGGCGTGCGACCGTCTCCAGGCTCAGTTCGAGGTCGAAATCGGGCGCGGGCGTCGTCGGCAGGAGCTCGCCGAACAGGTTCATGCCGGCCGCGTCGCCGGCGAACAGCGTGCCGGTCCGGTCGTCGAGGGCGGCGACCTGATGTGGCGCGTGACCCGGCGCGTGGACGAGTTCGAGCGACCGGTCGCCACAGTCGATCGATTCACCGCCGGAGACGACGCGGCAGCGGTCGCAGTCGACGAGTTCCGGCCGGCCGTAGCCCGTCGCCACCTCGTCGCCCACGGCGGCGCGGGCGCTCTCGTACAGCCGGTCGCGCTTCGCGGCGTCGGTGAGGTAGTCGACGCCGCGCTCGTGGACGACGACCGTGGCGTTCGGGCAGTGTTCGGCGAGCGCGCCCGTCGCGCCCGCGTGGTCGAGATGGACGTGCGTCGGCAGCAGGTAGGCGACATCGTCGGGGTCGATGCCGACCTCCTCGATCCCGTCGACGACATATTCGATTCCGGCGGCGGGGCCGGGGTCGACGACGACCGGCTCGGCGGCCTCGACGACGTACGGCGACATCGCGCCCGGAATCCCCATCATCCGGGCGTCGAGGGCGTGGGTGTCTTCGGCGACCTGCGTGACCATACGCCCCGTTCGAACGGCGGTGGGAAAAGTCGGTCGTCACCACGTTGGCCCGGCTCTCGCGACAGAAGACATTTGCCGGAGAGCACGAGATGCGTCCTCGTATGCGACGCAGAGCCCTCCTCACCACGACCGGCGCGACGCTCGCCGGACTCGCCGGCTGTCTGTCGGAGTCCTCCGGCGGGCCGGCGGACGGCACCGACACGACGAACGGCACCGACACCCCGACTGACGCGACGGCCACGACCGAGCCCCCCGAATCGTCGGTCGAGGTGTCCATGGAGACGTACCAGCCCGCCGTCGTCCAGCTTGCCACGGACTCCATCCACGTCGCAGACGATGCCGGTGCGTACCTGTTCCTCTCCGTCGACGCGAGCGCCGCGGCCGAGCCGCCCGCCCGCGAGGAGTTTTCGTTCGAGCTCGGTGACGGGAGCCACTCACCCGTCGACCCCGGGGAGCGACGACTCTGGCGACAGTACCACGAGGACGAGAGCTACGGGGACTCGAACGCGGTCGGCTGGCTGCTGTTCGAGCTGCCCGAGGCTGCGGCCGCCGAGGACGCCGCGCTCACCTGGCCCGGCGGCGAGTGGCGGCCGGGCGAGTCGCTGCGGACCAGACTCGCCGCCGAGTACCCCTCGATGTCGATGGAGTTCTCGGTCCCGGAGACGGTCCCCGAGGGCGAACACCCGACGGTCACGGTCAGGGTCCAGAACGAGGGCGACGTGGACGCGCGCTTCGTCGCGGGCCTGAACCGGGTCGGCCCGCGCGTGGCCTACACGCCCGTCACCAGCCCGTCGTTCGTCGTCCCCGCTGGTAGCTCGGAGACGTGGGAGCACACCGGCGACTACGATACGACTCGGCTGCGAGACGACGAGCTGGGCGACGGCCAGCACGACGTCACGTACCACCTCGACGCCGTGCTCGGCCGGGAGAGCCGACAGGTCAGCTACGTCGCCGCAGACGCCTGACCCGGGCGGTCCCGTTCTTCAGAGCGACAGAGCCGCGGCTGTCGAAGTCGCGACGCCGAAAGAAGTGAGTCGCGAGCGGCTCAGTCGAGGTGGCCGGCGTCCTTGAGGTTCTCCATGATGTCGTCGACGAACGACTCCACGTCGTCGTACGGGAAGTCGCCGCCGGGCAGTTTGGTCTGGAGCTCCATAGCGGTCATCGAGAAGTCGCCGGACTCGAAGCGCGTTCCCGGACCGTTCGGGAGCGCCGGAACGAGGTCCATCGGGCTGGAGATGGGGTAGTCAGCGCCACCGAAGGCGTCGATCATCTGCTCGCGAAGGTCTTCTTCATCTGCCATAGCCAGTCCTTCGAACGGATAAATAATAAATCATGGGGTAGTTGGTTCCGGGTCGCCGCCAGTTCCGTCCTACCTCGTCCTCACGTGGGGCGGACTTGACACTACCGGTGAGAGGGAACGGGGGCGGTGAGACCGCCCGGAGAAGGCTCCCGACGGCGGGATGACCGGCACGGCCACAGCGGCGTGGCCGCGCGAACCGTCGAGGCGTGTCGTGGGGAGGGCCGTCGTCAGCGGGGACGGCGTCTGCAGTCACGGGAGCAACCGCCCGATGCGGTCGCGGACCGGGACTTGTGGTGACCGCTGGCAGGCGGTCGGAGGTGAGGGGGACCGGTCGGCGGCGTTACGCCGTGGCCGCGGTCCTGTTCGCGAGCGCGACCTCGTGGACGGCTTCGATGCCGATGCCGTCCTCCAGGTCGGCCCGAACGGTGCTGTCGTCGGGGGCCGCGGAGCGAAGCGTGACGGTCGCACGGACGTCGACGACGATGGCGTTGAGGTTGGGCGTGATGCCCGTGATCTCCTCGACGTCGACGTCGTCGAGCGCGTCGATGCGTGCGACGACGGTCGCCGCACCGGCGAGCAGGTCGCCGGGTGCGCCGTCGGGGACGCGGACGCGCAGGTGGACTGTCGCTTCGGTCTCGCGACCGAGACTGGCCTGTGCCATACTCCCCCGCCGCGATTCGAACGCGGTGGCCGACGCGAGGTCGGTGGTCGCCGTCCGCGAGGGTGGGGCCCGTGCCGCGTGTCGCACGGGCGGTCGTGTGCAGCGGTAGCGTCGGTCACACCGTGGGTGCGAGCAGACGCTACAGTCGGTGCTCGGGTCGTGTGGCGGCGCTGCGGTCGAGGTGGAGCGGCGACCCCGCCGGTCAGTCAGGATGGAACCAGTTCGGTTCGGAGAACCCGACTGCCGGTGCGTGCGGCGGTGCCTGGGAGCCGTAGGAATCGGCAGAAACACCGCCGGGCCGCGTCAACACCGTCACGCGGCGCCGGCAGAGACGAACCGAACGGCGGGATACCCCTTCGGATTCCCGTTCCCGCTCGGTTCACCATCCCCAGCGCCGCGCTGGCAGCCGGCAGCGGAGGAACCCTCCACGCCGACGGTGGCGGCCTCGCCAGTGACCGCGGTGGCGAACGCCGTGATGGTGAGCATCGAGCGGGTCATCGTCTGTGGGTACCCCGTTCCCGGTCGAGAGTCGGGATTGAGGTGTCAAATCGTAGAATGGACCCTCACTTAAAGCCACCGGTATTATTATCGGTGTGACAGGCGGGGCTGTCAGATTCGTTGCGGTAATGAACCCGGCCGCTCGTCGCCCTCAGAGGTCGGCCGCGTCGACGACCTCGTAGCCGATGTTGCCGTCGCGGAGCCTGTCGGTGTGGCGTGAGAGCTCGTCCGTGACGACGACCAGCAGTACCGTCAGTCCCTTGGTTGCCGCCTCGCTGACGGCCTCCGCCGTTCCGAAGCGGATGTCCGGCTCGAGGTCGGCTTCGGCGCAGGCCACCAGCGACTCCGTGCCCGAGACGGCGAGCAGATCGTGGGTGCCGGCGTGGTCCGCGAGTGCGTCAGGGTCCACCGTCGACGACCCGTTCTTGGCGACCCGTGGGACCGAGACGACGGTGACGGTCCCGAGCTCGTAGTCGAGCACGCCCTCGAAGTCGGTCACACCGACGTCCCGTCCGGGCTCGGCACTCGTGACCGCGACGGCCGTCGCGCTACCGTCGCTCTCGGTCGACGCTCGCATGACGCCGTCGCGCATCGACATCGTCACCGTCTGCCCCTCCTCGATGCGGTCGTCGGCGATGGCTGTCTCGGCGTCGACCTGCCCGATGACCTCCTCGGAGACGTGGGTGACGTACTCGCGGAGGTCCTCGGTGCGAGAGATGAGCCAGTCAACGCCCTCCTTGGTCACCTCGTAGCGGCCGCGCCCGAGCTTGCGGACGTAGTCACGCTCGACGAGGTCCTGGAGGTAGTCGCTCACCGCCTGTGCCGTGACACCGATCTCGTCCGCGATCTCCTGCTGGCTGACCGCGGGCTGGCGCTCTGCGATCTCCGAGAGTATCTGATAGCGCGTCGCGTTGCGCTTGCTCTGGAGGACGCTCTGTTCCTCCTCGGGGTCGGCATCAGGGGCCATTATCGGAGCTTTGGCTGTCGATGACAAGTAGCTTTGCACTAACGGCCACCTGGGTTGGGTTGCTGTCAGGTCGAGCCGCAGAAGTCGGTCAGCAGTTCGACCATCCGCCCGGGGTCCTCTCGCGGCGGCCAGTGGGCGCAGTCCTCCAGCACCGTCAGTTCGGCGTTCGGTGCCCGTGCCGCCGCCTGTTCGGCCAGTTCCACGGGCACCACCTCGTCGTGGCGGCCGTGCACGAACAGCGTCGGCACGTCCAGGTCGTCGAGCCGCGGCGTGTAGTTCGTCACGTAGCCCTGCCGGGTCATCTCGTGCTTCCGGAAGTTCCGGAACGCCACGCAGGCGTTCGGCTTCCGGGCGTACTTCCACACCGCATCCACGCACTCCTCCGACAGCGTGTCTGTGTCGTGGACGATACCGGCCAGACTCGCCTTCGTGAACCCGCGGCTCCGCCGGAACAGCGCCACCGCGATGCGGTTGAGCACCGGGAGCCGCGAGAGCACGTACGAGAGCGTCCCGCGCGGCAGCTCAGTCCCGAGCCCGAAGCAACTCGTCGGCACGAGCCGGTGGGCGTCGACGTCCGTGTCGAGCGCGAGGCCGAGCGCCACCGCACCACCGAGCGAGAGCCCGCACACCGACGGCTCCTCGATGTCGAGTTCGCGGCAGAAGCCGGCCATCGTCCGCACGTGCCGGTCGATGGTGTAGTCCACGTCCGGCAGGTCGCTGTCGCCGTAGCCCAGCATGTCCGGTGCGTAGACGGTGAACGTCTCCGAGAGCGGTTCGATCACCTCGCCCCAGGAGACCGGCCCGGCGTCGATGATGCCGCCGTGCAGGAGGAGGAGCGGTGGTCCCTCCCCTGCCTCGACGTACCTGATGTCGTGTCCGTCGACTGCGACCGTGGCCATGCCCCGGCCTTCGCCCAGCGGCGAGTTAAATCGGGAGGGTGGCCAGGACCCGGAACCGCAACCGTTGACGCCCCCCGCTCCCAAACCACCGGCATGCCCACCGTCGCCAGCCTCCGCGTCTACCCCGTCAAGTCGCTCGACCCGCTGGAACTCGACACCGTCGAGGTCAACAACGGCGCGCTTCGACACGACCGCGAGTACGCCATCGTCGACGGCGACCGCGAGTTCGTCAACGGGAAGCGCGAGCCCGCGCTCCACCGCATCCGGTCGCGCTACGACCCCGACCGCCGGGCGCTCTCGCTGCGCGAGCATGGAGACGACGACTGGACCACCTTCAGCATGGACGCCGAGCGCGGCGAGCTGAACGCCTGGCTGAGCGAGTTCCTGGACTACCCGGTCAGCGTGGTCCGCGACGCCTCGGGCGGAATGCCCGACGACACCGAGGCCGACGGCCCGACGGTCATCGCCCGCGAGACCGCCGCGGCGATCGCCTCCTGGTACGACGACGTCGACACCGGGGGGATGCTCCGCCGGTTGCGCCCGAACGTCGTCGTGGAGGCCGGCGAGCCGTTCTGGGAGGACCGGCTGTACGCCGACCGCGGTTCTGTCCGGCAGTTCACCATCGGTGACGTGGAGTTCGAGGGCGTCCAGCCCTGTCAGCGCTGCGTCGTCCCGACGCGGGACCCCGACACCGGTGCCGAGACGGCGGACTTTCGGGAGACGTTCGTCGAGCGGCGGGAGGCGACGCTGCCCGCGTGGGCGAACCGCGACCGGTTCGACCACTTCTTCCGGGTGATGGTGAACACGAGGATTCCGGAGGGGTCGTGGGGGAAGTCGGTGCGAGTCGGGGACGGCGTCGAACTGGGTGATTCAAGTCCGACTGCGCCGTAGTCGACCCGATGACCGACAGCGAGAAGTCAGGCGGTTCGCGCCCCGGATCGAGACCCATCGAGCCGTCGGCACCCGAGGAGTTCGGCCTCGTGCAGGCGTTCTGGGGCGACGGGAAGGGGAAGACGACCGCGGCGCTCGGGATGGCGTTCCGGGCCGCGGGCCACGGCTACCGCGTCCACGTGCTGCAGTTCATGAAAGGCGGGGCGAACAGCGTCGAGGACGTCCGCGGCGAGTACAACGCCATCGACGCGATGCCGGGGCTCTCCTACGAGAACACGGGGCACTACGGCTGGCACGGCTTCATGGACGGCTCGGACGACGACGAGCACGCGGCCCAGGCGGCCGGAGGGCTGGCCCGGACCCGGGAGATACTGGCCGGCTGCGAGGCGGCCGACCTGACCGCCCCGCTCGACCTCGACGGCGACCCGACCGACGGCGTCCACATGCTCGTGCTCGATGAGGTGTGCTACGCGGCGAACCGGGGGCTGCTCGACGTCGAAGAGGTGGTCGCGTTCATCGAGGACAGGCCCGAGAACCTCGAGCTCGTGCTGACCGGCGGGCACGAACGGCCGGACTGGCTGGACGACGTGGCCGACCTCGTCACGAACGTCCGAAAGGAGCGCCACCCGCTCGAGGCCGGCCAGCGGGCGCGGAAGGGCACGGAGTTCTGAGCGCGAGCACCGCGGTCAGGACGCAGGTGGCGGCCCCGCGTGCGGGAGCGCACGGCCCGAAGTATTTTGTCTCA